>DUVQ01000030.1 GCA_012840965.1 Oligoflexales bacterium
ATAGGTTTTTTATGGGTTCTAATTACGGGGATAGTGATGAAAAGCCAGTTCATCGAGTAACGGTACCAACATTTGAAATGAGTAAAACTCAGGTTACAGTCGATCAGTATATAGCTTGTGTTGATGCTGGTACCTGCACTGCTCCTAAAACTGGAACATATTGTAACTGGGGTAAATCTGATCGTGGTTCTCATCCTATTATTTGTGTGGATTGGGATCAAGCTCAAGCCTTTGCGAACTGGGTCGGTGGTCGATTACCCAGTGAGGCAGAATGGGAGTATGCAGCCCGTAGTGGTGGTCGAGACTGGGAGTATCCATGGGGAGATGCAGATGCTACTTGTGAGCGTGCTGTAATGGACGATGGCAGTGGCACTGGCTGTGGTCGTCTTAGTACTTGGCCAGTTTGCAGCAAACCAAGTGGTAACACTACTCAGGGCTTGTGCGATATGGCGGGTAATGTTTGGGAGTGGGTTCAGGATTGGTATCACAGCAGTTACGATGGTGCTCCGACTGATGGTTCAGCTTGGGAAACGCCTGCAGGCTCTTACCGGGTTTTTCGCGGCGGCTCCTGGGGCGGCGGCGCCGGGAACGTGCGGGCAGCTAATCGCGGCTACGACGTTCCGCGCGACCGCCGCGTCAACCTTGGGTTCCGCCTCGCCCGGTCGGTGCCCTAGACTCTTGGCTCTTGGCCTCTTGGATCCTTGGCCCTGCGCCCCTGTTGGCCAGGCGACAGCGCAGCGTAGGCGCCAATGGCCAATAGGGGCGCCCGAAGTTGCGCGTCTGCAGGATGGTGCCTCGTGAGATCGTTTTTTTTACACACCCTCTGTCTCATTATGAGGCAGAGCGTTTCGCATGAATAGCACTGTGATTGTTGGTTCGGCTGTGCCAGGGCCAGGCTAGTTGCCTTTGAATTCGGGTTTGCGGCGTTGCAAAAATGCTTGCATGCCCTCTTTTTGGTCGTGCCCTTTAAACAGACCTGCAAAAGCTGTTGCCTCTGCCTCCAAGGCTTGCTCCAATGGCAGTTCCTGTGCTTTCTTTACTAACGAACGAGCTGTCCTTACCGCTAGCGGTCCCAGCCCAGCTAGGCGGTGAGCCGCAGCCATTGCAACTTGCATCAACTCTTCTTGCGGCACCACCTTTTGGACCAACCCAACTCGATAGGCATCCGCCGCACTAACGTTATCCCCCATTAAGATCCATTCCAAGGCATTGTTTCGCCCAATTACCCTTACTAGCCGTGCTGTTCCTCCAAACCCAGGCACCACACCCAACTTGACTTCAGGTTGCCCAAAAATGGCGTTTTCCGACGCGTAAACAATGTCGCACGCCAACACCAGTTCACTGCCACCACCAAGCGCAAATCCATTGACCGCGGCTATCACCGGAAAAGGCAGTGCTTCAATCGCATCAAACACCGCCTGTCCCTTGCGGGAAAACTCAAAGGCCTGGTCTGCATCCATCTCAGCCATAGCCGCGATATCAGCACCAGCAACAAATGCCTTGGTGCCTTCACCAGTTAAGACCAGGGCTCGCACATCAGCATTGACAGCAAGTTCTTTGCTCACAGCCAACAATTCAGTCAGCACTTGGTCATTAATGGCATTAAGCACTTTTGGACGACTGATCGTTAAAACTGCCACAGGCCCTTCAAAGGTCAAAGTCAAACATTCCCAGCTCATATCATCTCCTTGTTACAGATTTCCCAAAGCACAAATATTCTAACAGACTTATTTAAACAATCAGTCGGGGCGACTGGATTTGAACCAGCGACTCCATGGTCCCGAACCATGTGCGCTACCAGGCTGCGCTACGCCCCGAAAAATCAAGAAACTGCAACAGGATTCTTCAGCCTCGAAATAGCGGCTTTATAATCTGCTGCCTTAAAAACCGCCGCACCAGCAACGACCTCATCAGCCCCAGCCTGTGCGATCTGGTAAGCATTCTCAATGGTCACACCCCCATCAACCTGGATGGGAATGTCACGCCCCAAAGTGCGCAGAGTCTGCCGCAAGGTAGGTACCTTGTCAAGGGCATCAAAAATCAGCTTTTGCCCATAGAAACCAGGTTCAACGGTCATTACCAACAGGAAATCAATGTCTTCCAAATATCGATCAGCTGCACTTGCAGGCGTTTTGGGATTGATCACCAATCCAACTTGTTTGCCAAGTGCCCTTATCCCTTTTAGTACCTCACCAACGCCTGCAACCTCAACGTGCACCGAAATCCTATCTGCACCCGCTTTGGCAAAAGCTTCAATGTATTTGCCAGGTTGCGAAAGCATCAGATGACAATCAAACGGCAGTCCAGTATATGACCGCAAGTCTTTTACCACACCAGGTCCCATCGTCAGGTTTGGCACAAAATGACCATCCATGACATCCAGGTGGATCAAATCAGCTCCAGCTTCATCAATTCGCTTAATCTCCAGGCCTAATTCAGCCTGATTACCAGCAATTACCGATGGGGCGACTTTCAAAGACATGTCCAAGGCCTCTGCAGTTTAAGTGGTGGGAATATTAGGCCCGCTTGCGAAGGGCAACCAAAAGCAGACCAGCAAACAACACAAAGAACATGGGGGCAGGCTTACTTCCAGCGTTACAACCGCCATCCAGTTCATCGATTATAGGCTCCAGATCGCTTACTTCGCTTCCGTTATCAGCAGTCGAATCAACCTCAGCATAGGCGTCATTTTCATCAAGCTCATTATCGATGACGTCGTCTTGCGTCACATCTTCTGAGATGACTTCTTCGCTTGGCTCTTCATCTGGTACATCCGGTACATCTGGTAAGCATTCGCCCATCTGTAAGGCGCACTTTTCTTTGGCACAGTCGGACAAGACTCCAGCTTGATCCGGAATCAGCTGACAATTGTTACTGAGGCACTCAACCATTGAGGCGCGTCTAGCTTGGACCTCATCATTTGCCATCAGCAAGCAGCTCTCTTCACAAAAATCATCCGCATCGACACAGCGATTTAAGCACACATTCAAGGCGTTACAATCAAATGTCGGTTCTCCATTGGCGGTGCACTTGTCCATCTTGTCGCTGCATTTTTCATATATGCACGTGGTTCTATCTGCTTTTCCCTCAGGACATCTACCATCTATGCAGTACCAGACCGTTCCCAAAAGGGAATTGGCCCCAGGTAAAGACAGCAACTGACAATCGTTTGCGCAAGCATTGTCTCCAGCTTCGCACAAAGCGATGCAAGACAGCCCCTCAAGGCAGCTCATAGTCTTGCACTTGGAGTTATCACAGGTGCCATCGACTCGACATGCCTGCTCACAGTAGCACTGGCCTGTCCCTTCACAAGAGGGAAACTGGATGCCGGTAACTTCCGTAATCCACCAAGCAAACGCATCAACCCTCATGTAGTATCCAGTTCCATTTTCGCATGGGTCTACGCTGTAGCCACCTGTGCTTGTTCCAGCGGAAACAACACCAGCGAGGCTATATCCACCCTGCCCATCGGCCAGAAATCCTGGTCCTCCACTATCACCAAAGCAGGTTCCTCCATCCCTATTCTCAGCCAGATAGGTGAAATCAGTTATGAATGACACAGGTCGGGTGATAGTCCGTTTTATCCCACTTCCTGTTGACCTTCTACCATCATCGACACCAAAACCAACGTACTTGATGGGAGCCTGGACATCGTACTGTGTAAGTGATCGCAGGTTCAAAGGCATCGGATCGACGTCAGTAACGGGAGTGGCTAGTTTTACCAGCGCAACATCATCCCTTCCAACCAATCCCTTTGGTTCGTACTGTGGAAAGGGGAAAAACTCCTCGATTTTAACATCCCGTCCTTCGGCAGGGGGCTGGTGGCGCCCCGTTTCTTGGGCGTTATTGCCGATAAAGAATCGTATAAAGTCAGGATTAAAAAACAGGGCTTCAGGTTGATCAGGTGGTGGCTTAACGCAATGGCCAGCGGTCAACACCCATTCCGGCGCAATCAAAGTTCCAGTACAAATGCTTCCGTGATAAAAGTCGTCAGTCATGATAACAAGCGCACCTACCGCTGGAAAACCAGTTTCTAGCTCTCCATTTACGATAGCGCTGCTAATGTGCGCAACATCAGGCTGATATTCAACATAGCTTTCAGGCCAACAGGCCACAAAACCAGCAAGAAGCGCAACTAGAGCAAAGATGTTTCGCATGACGCCCTCGAAAGCCACAAGACACCACAACAACGCGGCCAGATCTTTTAATGTTTTCCCTCCCTCTCTGTCAAGCCCAGAACCCAAAAATCCACCAACCAATTGACATCCAATGTGTAACCTGCCCCTGTCCCCGCCCCTGCCCCCGCCCCCAAATTTCACACCAAAATTCCGCCCCAACCGTTGCACTAAACGCTTACAGTGGTTACATTCCCATTCGGCTATTTCCGGGAGTGCCCCGCTTGCTCTACTTTATTATCTTTCTAGGTGCCCTGATCTTCTTTCATGAACTTGGTCACTTCCTTGTGGCACGCATGGTTGGGGTTACTGTTTTGCGTTTTTCCATCGGTTTTGGCCCCAAACTACTTGGATTTACATACAAAGGCACAGAATACTGGCTGTCCCTGCTTCCTTTGGGTGGCTATGTAAAATTCTTGGGAGACGACCCCTCTGAGGAGCTACCAGAAGACCTAAGAAAACAAGGCTTTTTAACAACTGACACTTGGCGCAAGGTCCTCATCGTTTTAGCCGGTCCTGTATTTAACCTGATTCTGCCTTTCTTAATCTTTTTCCCTATGTTTTTAGGCCATTCCCAGCTGGCGCCCTCCTTACTAGGCTCAGCCTCGGTTGATGGCGCCGCCTGGGAGGCTGGAATACGTCCAGGCGACCGGGTAACGAAAATTAACGGTAAAACAGTCGACTACTGGTGGGAGATGCACGGTGCCGTTGCCTCCAATCCAGGCGCTAACCTGGAGTTTGAGGTAGATCGAGACGGCGAACTGATGACCTTCAATGTTGTTCCAAAGGCCGTCGAACTTGCCGGACTTAAAGAAATAGGCATGAACAAAACGGTTGGGCGCATCGGGGTGACCCTAGATAGAGCCTTACCTATTGTTCTACCCTTGCCTGATTCTCCAGCAGAATTGGCTGGTTTTGGAAAATTTGACGCAATCGTCTCAATTGATGGCAAAAACGCCAGCTCCTTTGAAGAAGTAATCAAGGCTGCCATTGATGCAAAAGACAGAACCGTCAAATTTGTGGTCGCCAAAACTGAACTTGACGTAGCCACACCAGGTGAAAGCAGGGAACTATCGCTAGGGCCCCTAGGACAAGATGTTGACGCAGGCCTCATCAACGGCCAGATGGTGCTCCAGTGGCTAGACCCTGAATCTCCCGCGGCCTTGGCTGGCCTCAAGGAAGGCGACCAACTTACCGCCCTAGATGGAACTCCCATGTCTGATTGGGGATTCTTCGTAGAAGGACTCAGCAGAGACCCAGCAGCAGTCAGGCGGATTTCCATCATTCGCGATGGCGAAAAGCAAGAAGTCGAGCTATCCCTAGCCAACCCAAATTGGGTACCAGGAGCCGCGGTTCCAAAGTACCTCAAGTTTGGCGCCAAAGTTTCCCGCGTAGTCGTCACCCCAGACGACATCCCCAACAAATCCAGGCTTCGATATGCAGCCATACAAACCGTTGACGAGACCTTCAGCATAGTCGCAAAAACACTCGCATCTTTGAAGGCCTTGGTCACCGGGCGCGTCTCCGTAAAAGAAATGGGCGGCCCAATCATGATCTACGACATCGCATCCAACGCCGGCTCAATGGGCTGGGCCCCGTTTTTCCAGGCCCTCGCGTGGCTGTCTGTCAGCCTTGGTATCCTGAATCTTTTGCCAATTCCAGTACTTGACGGCGGTCACATAGTTGTTTTTGCCATCGAAACCATCATGCGCAAACCAATGGGCCTAAAGGGCAGAGTAATCCTGCAGTACATCGGGCTGGCCCTACTACTGGCCCTGATGGTTGTAGTATTTGCAAATGATATCGCTCGAAAATGGGGCTCTTTGTCCCAATTAAAACCTCCAGGTTAACTGTGATTAGCAAGACTGCGGTACAACGTCCAGTAGTTCTGGCTTGTGACACATCCACCAAAGTGGGCTCCATTGCCCTGCTTGAAGGGGACGTTATTACCGCTGAATCCATGCTTTTGTCCGACGGAAACAGCCACTCAAGGCGCATCCTAGACGACATAGCCCACATGCTTCAGTCCCGAAAGATGACTCCCGCTGACATCGACTTGATTGTCTCTTCAGTCGGCCCTGGATCATTCACAGGCGTTCGCATCGCGATGGCATCCATGAAGGGCCTAGCACTTTCACTAAATCGTCCAATAGTTGGAGTTTCCAGTCTTTTGGCCTTGGCCACCCCCCATCTAGGCAAGACCGCGCCAGTGATGGCCGCCCTAGATGCTAAAAAAAACGAAGTCTATGCAGCCCTTTACGACAGCTCGGGCAACGAACTAATCGCCCCAACCATCAGCAGTCCCAATGAATTTGCCAACCAAGTAGCCAGTATCTGTTCAACCGGCCCCGTTTTGGCTGTTGGCGAGGGCATTACCGCTTGGCGCCAAGCATTTTTGGCTGCATTACCCGAGCGCATCACGTTTGCCGCTGCCCACGAAAACTACGTGAAAGCGGCCGTAATGGCAGTGTTGGGGTCAAAATTACCGCACGCAGATGTTGCTACCTTGGAGCCGATGTATCTGCGTCGTTCAGAAGCCGAGATCAAACTGCAAAAAAAACGGTAGAATAGTTTTCAGACTTTTTCGTCTGTGTCTAGGTTTGCCCAATTGCAATTACTTTGGTGGGCGGGTACCAAATCAGGAGGTGCCGTATGGATACAAAGCTTAAAACGCTGCTTTTTACTTCAGTTCTGTTGTTTGGTTTCTTCATCATCAAACCCGCGGTTGCTCAGTCAGTCAGGATCATCGCAATTGACGGTCAGCTAGACGCGACTGGGCAAACACGCGAAATTTTGGTGCAACCTGGCCAAACGGTCTCTTTAGTTGCAGACGAAGTCTGGTATGACGCATCAGGCTCGATGGAATATGCCTATCGAGAAGTCAGCGATTTCATTTGGACTTCCAACGTAGCGCCTGGAGATCGCTGTGATGCTTCCACCCAATGCGGGTCCGTTTCAAATTTTGAAACCACTGAATACGGGGTTAACTTCTATGTCCCCTGGAACCTCCCATCTAGGGTTGTCATTTCAGTCAGAGCCCGCTGGAGCAGTGATACCGACTCAATCGTCTTGATTAATGAACGGATTTCAAACAGGGTGACCCATTACAGTGACTTAGATGGACTTGGTCGTTGGGTGGTTATCTCTGGTGACCGCGTATTCGTTCCATATGGCGTCGCCACTGACTGGTCTCCTTATTCCCGTGGTTATTGGTATTGGACCTCCTATGGATGGACCTGGTATTCCTATGATCCTTGGGGCTATATGACCGACCACTTTGGTCACTGGCGCCACAGTCGCCTGTATGGTTGGGTCTGGATACCTGATCCCCTTTGGGTCTGGCGTCCGGCCGTTGTTTCATTTTATTACGGTCCTTCGTGGATTGGTTGGTATCCCTATGACCCGGGATGGACTTGGGGGTACAGAAAAGGCTATGCCCACGGTTACAACGACGGATATTGGGATGGATACCGCGCTGGTCGTAGAGACAGCAGAGACTATCGTCGTGGTCGTGTGATGGTTGGTTATGACGACTTTTATCGTGATGGTAGACGTGGTCCGCCGCCACGAGGTGACAGGAGTGACAGACGTCGCAATCAACCAAGATCGCACGATATCTCTGAGGTGAGGGTACGCGATACCGCCTTGATCGACAGGGAGTTTAACGCTGCCCACACGAGAGGCGATGTCAGCCAGATTCCAGGTGGCTCAAAGGATGTGCTCAGCAGTCGGAACTTTATCGCTCAGCGTGGTGGGCACGATATTAGGGAAGTTAAACTGGATAGAGTGTCTGTAAGTGGCACCAATGCTGCGAGAATGCAGCCAAAGAAGGCTCTTTTTGATACGCCCAAATCCTATGTTGATGCTAGGGCAACGACTATCAGACAGGTCAAGAGCAACCAAATGAAGGTGACTGCTCCAGTTGGTCGATCAGTTGGTGCTAGCAAGGCCGTCGCTCCTGCTCCGGTTCGTCTTGATACAACGTCTCGCGCCGCGGCAACATGGCAGCCAAAATCTATGGGGGGAGCTGTAAATCCTGGTGTGGTGCGTCCTAGCGCTTCAAGTGTTGGTGGTACTCAGGGCGTCAGCAGGGATTCAATGGGCACCACAATTCAAAGAGTCAATCCTTCTGTGACCAGGCCTGCGCCGACCACAGTCAGTCCTTCTGTGACTAGGCCCGTGCCGACCACAACCAGAACCATGCCGAATGTTGGTGTCCGGCCAAGCGATGTCAGGACTCCCAAAGTTGATAGGGTGGCTCCTACACTGGAAAGAAGGCCTGTGACGCCGTCCCAGTCTCAGCAATCTACGACAAGCACTCCCAGCCAGGATGTGCTTAAGCAGCGTAGGATGCAGCAAAATACTGATAGGCTGCGACGCAACGTGCCAGCCGCTCCAAAAACGACCCCTGACCCCAGGCAGCCGTCCAGTTCCTATCAAGCACCTAACCGGGCTTATGGTTCCGTGACCTCTTCAAGCGCTGCTTCTGGGTCGCGTTCCAGCTACGCTGCTCCGTCCAGGTCTAGCGCCCCTTCACGGGCCGTGACCTCTTCGAGCCCTGCTTCTGGGTCGCGTTCCAGTTATGCTGCTCCGTCCAGGTCTGCCGCCCCTTCACGGGCTGTGACCTCTTCAAGCGCTGCTTCTGGGTCGCGTTCCAGCTATGCTGCTCCGTCTAGGTCTAGCGCCAGGAGCATTACCTCTTCCAATTCTGGCTATAGTTCGCGCTCCAGCTATGCCGCTCCATCCAGCTCCAGCAGCTCTTCAAGCAGTAGTTCGTCTTCAATCAGCAAACCTTCGTCTCGCTCAAGCTCTGTGTCTTCTGGTCGATCCTCTGGATTTAGCCGTGGTGGCTCGTTTGGCTCCAGCCGTGGCGGTTCCTCTGGAATTGGTGCCCGGAGTCGTTAACTCACAACTCAACTAGGACTGGATTAGATTCGTTTTGGGCTGGATAAGATGCCCTTGGTCCTTTACAATCCGCACTGTGTGTCTTGTGTGGAGATTTTGATGGCTCGCACTTATATGCTGATTCTGCTAGCTTTGGTTTTTGTTGCTTGTACTGGTGAGAATCTACCCACTGATACCGGCGGTAATCGTGATTTTGGTAATATAGATATTGAAACGCCGGACATAGCTGATGATTATGAAGCCCCAGATGTTGTAGTTGCTCATGACCGTGGGTATGTGCCTCCGGTGTCAGCGGATGGCCCGGCCGCAGACCTGCTAGTCAGGATAACTGGGCCTGGTGCTAGGGGGCAGGCCTCTACCACGGGTGGTATGGTTGCACTGACTGGTGTTGTTTTTGGGCCAGTCGAGTCTATGAAGTGGACCTTGGAAGACGGTAGTTCAGGTGTAGTTACATTTTCCAATGATTCTTCTTATTGGCTTTCTGCTCCAGTTTTGCTTAAGCAGGGTGATAACCGCATCACCGTTCATGCAACTGGAAAAGCGCGCGATGGTAAAACTGAGATTACCGTTTCTGATGTGATCGTTGTAACCCAGACCCCAAGCTTGTCGCTTGCGAGCCAGCCCAAGATAACCCCTCCAGCATTTTTTGTGGGTCAAAGTGGGGAGGCATATGCGACCATGGCTTCTGGCCATTTTGGTGGGTTTAGCTCTGCCACCCTTTCGCTGTGGGAAGTGGACGCCCAAGGTAACGGCTCGGATGCTCGTGGGTTCATGCTGGATGACGGCCTAGTCGAGACTTCTGGCGACGAAATTCAGGGAGACGGGGTGTTTACCGTAAAACTGAATATGGCTTGCACCGAGCCTGGAAAGAAATATTTCAGAGTGGCTGCGCAAAGGGAGGGGGGCCCACTAGTCAAATCAACTTTGGTTACTTTCGAGTGCTTACCTCGTATTACCCAGACGGCGTGTTCTAACCATCAAAGAACTTTGGGGGATGCCAGGATTGCTTATGATACCACCTACAGTGACCTCAGAGACATGGGAGCAGCGCGTGTTGCGGCGATAAACGTGCTTTCAAGAGACCCGGCTGTAAAGGAAGTTGGCGATGCTGAAGAGACTGGCGGGCTGTGGGTGCGCTTTGATGATGGGGTGGTTGGTGCCTTAAACCTGACAGAGGAGGGCTACAGGGGGTCTGGGGCTGCTGATGGGACTGGTGGGCTTGCAACTGTTTCTTCACCGGTGCTGAATGTACAACCGATTAATTCGAAAGATATTTTGCTTTTGTCGCCATTTGTATCTGATTTTGCTCCAAATGACGAAACCATGCTGATCTCTAATGTGGCAAACAATGTCAAGTGTCCATCGTTCAATGTTCATGGCCCATTAAACTCGTCTGCCGCAAATCTGAGCGCCTTTCGCAGGCTAGGTAGCTATGGAATTGTAGCGATCGCAACGCATGGAGATGTCTATTTTGAGACCTTGTCTGCAAAGGCAAAGCAAGAAATGAACTGGAGGCATCCAGGTGCCCAGGAAATCATATGGTCTGGAGAACCTGTGAATTGCTCGTTACTTGCCCAAGCAACCAAGTCTTGTAAAGGCCTAGCAGATTGCGATTACGGTTCAGAATGTATTATTACGACGCCTTTTGTAGAGAATGTCACTGAAGCCTCTGGTGTATGCCTTGACCGCACACACGCTGACTTGGCGGCTGGGCGTGTGGTAATGGGTGATCGTACGTACGGTGTTACCCCTGAATTTATTGGTTATTACTCCGAAAACAATCGCTTCCCAGATAGCCTGATTTATCTTGGGGCATGTCGCACGCTTTATAACGGGACGTTGGCTGCCGAGTTTTTTGGGGCTGGTGCTAAGGCTGTTGTAGGCTACACAAACTGGGTTTCAAACCTGTTTGCCTTCAAATATGGCAGCCAGTTCTTCAGTCGGATGATTGAACAGCGGATGACTAGTGGCGAAGCTTACGGGGTGGGCGCTCAGGACACATCTAACGTCGGCTCGTTTTTTAGGCTCTTTGGAGCTAGAAACCTGGATATATCAGATTATGAACTGCTCAATGTTGGTTTTGAGGCTGGTGAGCTTTCCGCCTGGAACAGGGTGGGTGATGGGCGTGTGATTACCGGTCTTGGGGAAACGAAGCCCATAAATGGAAAATTTATGGGGATTATCTCCACCGGCTTGGGTTTTACAAAGGACATGGGCAACATAACCCAGAAGTTCTGTATCCCGCCAAACGCTAAAACGCTGTCTTTTTATTGGAAATTTTACTCTGAGGAGTTTTTGGAATTTTGTGGAACTCAGTTCCAAGATAGTTTTATCGCGACTTTGACCGATTCAACAGGTAAGGTGCATCCCCTGGTGGACCTGAAAATTGATGATTTTTGTCCCGAAAAGGAAGGTTGTGACAGCAGTCGGTGTAAGGGGCTGTACCCCCTCAGCAAAGCAGACGTTTCCTTTGATAAGGGTGATGTTCACATGACGCAGTGGCAGCGCACCACCTTTGATTTGCTTCCAATCCTTGGTGGTGAGCCCACAAACGCGATTTTAAAATTCCACTGTAAAGACACAGGTGACTCGATCTACGATACAGCTGTTCTTATCGACACTATCAAAATTGAATAAAACTCTGTAGTTAATCTGTTGTTAGCGTAGGTAACCCTGTGCGACGGTGAATCCGCCTTCTCGGTACAGGTTTGTAAACACAATGTCCAGTTCTGTTTCTTTGGGGATTTCATTGGCCAGTGATGACAGGTCAACTTTTGGTATCGCAAAGGAAAACAGCTCCTTACCTGCAAGGTCCTTTAAAAGGGTGGAGATTAAGTCGCCCTCAAGTAGCTCGATCAAGTCCTCTTTTGAGACGGGGAAGTCTTCATTAACAGTCAAAAGTTCGATGTCCAGAAGTGGGGTTCCATCTATTGACAACGCGACTTCTGGCCCTTCCTCTCCTTCAACCAAGGTCAAATTGGCATCCACCTCAGCCTGAAGGAACAAGGTCAGTTCCAAGTTATTGCCCAAGAAGATCATAGTCCCCTCGGCGAATAAATCCCCAATTTGTAGGCGCACCTTACCTTCAGCACCACAGTCGGTCAACATAGGTGGCAACAGGAAGTTAAGCTTGACATCAAGGTCCCGTACCGGAACTTTCGACATGTCAACACCGGCCAGAGTTTCCTCGTTGAGGGTGAAATTAAGGGTCCCAGTCCACCAAAGGGCAAATAGTGCCTGGTTTAAGATGTCATCGTGGGCAGCAAGGCCAATGTCGCGATTACGTGGCATCTCGAAGAATTGCGGTTTTGGATTCAGGCAATTAGCACGTGCAATCGAACCTAGCGGGTTTCGATTAACCCCTTTCTTGGAATAAATAGTGCCGCCCATATCTAACCAAATTCCTTCAGGCTGTACATCAAGCATGCCGGGCTTGGTATACAGACTTAGGGCGGTTGGTGGACTGCTTAAAATGGCCGGGATTTCAAATGTTTCGTGAATCTCAAATTTTCCAAGTAGATCAGTTAGCGTCTTGTCGATAAGGTCAACTATCTGCTGTTCGATAGCCTCTTCGATAGTTTTGGTAAAGGTCTTTACCAAAATATCAATCAGCCATCCCAGCAAGTCACCCAAAATTCCGTCTATATCAACCTTTAGGCCATAGAGATTGACCTTAACTTCTTGGCTTTTGGCGTGGATTTTGCCGTTTTCATCCATCCAAATCAGCACGTCGGTAACTGCGTAGATGTTGCTGCTTGAAACCCAACCTGAAACGTCTGGGCACCAGTCGATTATGAAGTTACATTCTCCAATTGCGGAGACCTTGACCTTGAAATTGGGGATCGCTATTCGGACCACCATGCCCCCTTCATTTAGCCACATGTTGACCGTGGGCTTGCCATAACTCAGGTTTGAAAGCTCGACCCTGTAGGGGCCAGACTCGGCAACCGGGTTGGGTAGCAGCGCTCCAATATCCAGGGAAGTCAGCAGCAATTCGATGATAGTTGCAACATCATTGGGTGGCAGCGAATGGTCTTGGTCGTCGATCAAATTGCGCCCAAGAAATGCGCGCACCCCCTCTTTAACAATTCCTAAGGCTGGGTTATTTTTATGGTTTTCATAGTAGTCAGACGAGAAGTAGATCCCTACTCTTGCCTCGGTCTTTAAACCGGCGTTGTTTTCAACTTCCATGCGCACAATGTTGAGGCCCTGGCTTAACGGACCAAGGGTTACAGTTACCGGAACGTTTGTTCTTCCAGGGGGAAGGCCGTGCCAGCTTTCAGGTGAGGTGTCAAAGCCGATGGCCCACTTCAGCGATTTTATGCCTGTTTCGTCGTCAGCGATGATGTATGAGACGGTAACTGTAGGTTTGTCTGACTTGAGGGTCGCGCCACGCTCTGGGTACAGGATTGAAAGCAGTGGACCGCTGCCTTCAACTATGACTTCTAGCACGTTGTATACCGTTGGGAATTGCGCAAGCCTGAAGGTAAGGTGGTACACCCCTTCTTCTTGCATCAGGAACATTCCCGTTGGGTCTGTATCGACTGGGACGATACCGCCTGTGTTGGGGGATATATCGACTGGGGAAAGCTCCAAATCTGGAATCATGTTTCCATACTGGTCAAGGGCGTGGGCATCAACCCTTAAGACCTCGTTTGTTCCGTAGAAAGGTTTTTTGGGGCTTGGTTCCAACACCAACGTCTTTGGAGGCCCTGGGTTAACTATTAGATTCGCGGGAATCAACTGGAAATATGACCAGTCAATGGCCGAAGGGATGCACTTGATTGGATAAACACCAGCCGCAGTGGTGGTGATGTTCATCCCATTCATGGTCAATACTGGTGAGAGAGGGGCTACGCTAACGGGACAATCTTTGAGTGGAACTGGATTGTCATAAAAATCCAGAGGTTCACAGCTTAGGGTCGTTTTCCCACCTGCTTCAATCTCAGCCGGGCTTAAACGAGTCAGGATCTTTTTTGCCATCCCTGGACTGACTGTGACTTTTTCAGGTGTGCGATCAACCACATCTGTGTCTGTAAGGGCGCAGGCTATGTCATAACTGCCAACAACAGTCAGTTGAACAGACAGCCCTGAAGGATGGACTCCTTGGGATGGGACAACATAAGGGTGCATTCCAGATGAAAAAACGTTTCCATACCTGTCGACGGCGGTACAGATAACGGTGACGCGCTCACCTGCTGTTATTTCTTTTGGATCGACTTCAGTTTCAATGGATACCGCGTTGGCCGGGGAAACGATGATTCTGGCAGGGGTGTCGTCAAGCATCATGGACTCGGCTGAATAGCAGGCCACCAGGAATCTGTCTGTTTTGGTGAATTCTACGGTGAATTTGCCTTGCTTTTGGCTCTTGATCGCTACCCCTTCAGGAAGGGCTGGATCTGGCAATTCGCCTTCTGGCTGTGGGTCATCTTGAGGCCTGATTATCAACTGGACGGTGTTGGGATTGAACCCATTTCCGACGCACTGAACTTCGACTTCTCCACCTGCTTTAATGGCCGTGGTTGACACCACAGTGTCTATGCCAGGAGGGGTTACTGGGACGTCCTCTTCCTGGACATCAGTGTCCTGGTCGCCGTGGGTGTTTCCTCCCCCACACGCGGCAAGCACCAAAAGGATTGGGAGGACAAAAAAGCTCAAACGCTTATATAAAGGCATTTGTAATACCTCCATGAAGCCATCTAACAACTTCAAACTTGCGAGCCAATGCTTTGGCAAGTAGAATTCTACGGGCCTGAATCTATTGACGCAAGCCATTACAGCAGTTTGCTAAAATGGCATTGTGATCAATTGTCGTCCGAACAGCTTTTAGGCCGTTTAGTGTTGGAGGTTTTTTTGCGTTATGAAGATAAAGATTAGGTCAGGCTTTTTGGGATTGGTTGTTTTGATGGCCTTTGCTGGTTGTGGTGGAGGTGGGGCCAAAAAAGATCCCGGTGGAGCGATAGATCTGGATAGTGTCGAGGTCCCAGATCTGGGTGATGCTTCTGATGTTGTAAAGCCTGATGACTTGAGTGATGCTGTAGATACTGATGATGAAAATAGGGATGTGTCTGAAGTTGATGCCGAGGAGCCAGACTTGAATGAGCCTGATGATTCGGCGTCTGGCGATGCGGATTCTGGCGAAGATGTGGAGTGTGTCCCGTATTGTGGGCCCGAGGATGACCCCTACGAGTGTGAAGACGACGGATGTGGCAACCTTTGTGGGATATGCCAGTATCCCAAGGTCCTGTGTAGCCGGGAGCGCAAGTGTGTCGAGTACTGCAAACCCGAGTGTGATGGGAAGGAATGTGGTACTGATGGTTGCACCGGCTATTGTGGAGAGTGTCAGTCTAACGAAGTTTGTAATGATGAGTTTAAGTGTGTACTAAAGGACTGCAAACCCGAGTGTGATGACAAGGAATGTGGTCCCGACAAGTGTGGAGGAAACTGCGGACACTGTGGTGAAGGTGAGATTTGCAACACTGCCTTCGAGTGCACCGAGGACTTGAACTGTCACGACATTACTGCTGCAGGGCAATGCATTGGTAATCAACTGCTTTATTGCCAGAATGCGCAGCTTGTCAGGGAAGACTGTGATGCCATCCCAGGTATGGTTTGCACTTATAGCCATGCTGGTCAAACGCATCTCTGTACCTATCCAGAGGTTTGTCAGCCCCAGTGTGAAGAAAAGCAGTGCGGGGATGACAGATGTGGTGGCAGTTGTGGTACTTGTCCTGATGAGCAGGTTTGCTCAACGGTTGGTGTTTGCGGTCCACCTTGTGGGGATGTGACTGAAAGAGGTGCATGCCTGTATCACGACACAACCTTGGTGTATTGCTCTCAGGGGATTTTGCTTGAGATTGATTGCTCCGCTTACAGGTTGTATTGCAAGTACGATCCCACGATGCATGGCAATGAGGGTGGGTACGATTGTTTGCCGTAGGGGCAGGGACAGGGTCAGGGACAGGGACAGGGTCAGGGACAGGGACAGGGTCAGGGACAGGGTCAGGGGCAGGGTCCGGGTCAGGGTCAGGGACAGGGACGGGGGTTTTGCGCTACGCTGAGAGTTCTTCTACCTCTTTTGGTCGGCCGCGCCAGCGCATTAGACGGACGGCTGGCGGTCCAACTTGGCGATATTCCACTTGTGCGTAAGTTAGATAGGTTCTGGTTCCTAGGTTTGTCAGATCCAGGCTGACCAGCTTCAACCAAGTGCCTGTGTTTACATAGATTTTATTTCGCGGAAATCTTGCGATGGTGGCCTTGTGGTTGTGACCAACTATCAGGGCCGAAATGTCGTCAGATTCCTTCAAAACTTTGATTGCGCGTCGCTCCATATTGGTAAAAAGCGATACCTCCTCGATAAAGATGGAAATCGCCTTAAACCACCCAATTTCATGGACTACTGAACGCGAAAAACGGGTTGCGAATAAAAAAGTCGCCATTCGTGACAGCAAACGAAGGGTAAAACGCAGGTCAAACACAAGCCCCCACAACAGGAAGGTTGAAAGTGGGTGGACCTGGTCGAGCAAAGGTTGCTCAGCCTTGAAGGGTAATAGCGAATGGATCAAAAACCGCGAGCCAAAGGGGACTGCCGCTATCTGTTTGCCATCTGGTCCATCAACGATGAAGCGTCCAGGTTCAATCGAGTTCATCGCCTCAAAGTTGTTGCCGTGAGTGACCACGATCCCGCTTGGCAGCCGTAGGGTGTCGTGTTCCGTATAAAACTGGAACAACTCTGGTTTGCTTAAAATGTTCAGGCGAGCCCTGATTAAATTTTGGGCCCTTGGAAAGGCGACTTCAACATCGTGATTTCCAGGTATGTACGTGATGGTATGTCCAGGAACCCTTACGAAAGTCGCCATTGCATCGAAAACTTCAGGGTGGCCTCTGATTACACGCCTGACCTTTTCAACAGCAATGTCCTCATCAACCTCCAAGGGAAAGGCCCCACCAATCGGAATCTTCAACAAATCCATGAAGTCCCCGTTGATAATGATCTCAACCGGGATTTGCTCATACGCGCCTTGACAGTGATGCAAAATCAGCTCGGCCAAGCGGTCGTCTTGGCGGAAATCTTCATATGGGTTTGCCAATCCAGGGTGTTCTCCAGTGCCTAGGTGCACATCGGAAAACACGATTTTGATTGCGGTAGCGTCCCATTGTTGTGGTACTGGCATTGATGCCTCCATACGATGACACCAAAAACACAGCCTCATGCTATCATTGGCGCCGTCCATTTCATAGGTTGCCGTTTCGGCTTCCGTGGAGGAAGGATGAAAAGAATTTTTGGTTCTTTGGTCATTTGTTCTTTTTTGTTATGGGGTTGTTCCTCGAAGCAAAAGGACTCGTTGCAAAACGACCTTCAGACATGTGCAACTGCTGCCACATGTGGGCTTGCCTTTTCAAAGGCGGTTGCCCAAGAGCAATTGGATGGTCCCACTAGTTTAGCCGCCATCGAGACTGGGCTTTTGGCTGCCTCTGAATTTCCCGAGATCCAGCCGGCCTTTTTAGAATCGGCAGGTTTAGATTTGGCGGGCCTTTTTGGTGCCATTGACGCGCTAATCACGAAGATGGGGCAGCAGGCAAGCGATGCTTCCTTGGTTTTCAAAGCCTTAAAGGAGCCTGTCTGTGAAAATTTCATCCATCTGGATGATGTGAAAGCGGATTTTGCCCCTGCGGCATCGCTTTTAAAGATGACTACCTTGGGGCACCTAGTTTCGGCGGCCGAGCCTGACAAGGCTGATGTTATCGCTGCAGGCGCTGAATTGTTGATTGGATGCACCATGTCTGAGCGGACCCTACCTGATGCGATGGTTGTTGAGATGCGCAACAGGTTTTATGACTTGGTGGATAAGTGTCCAAAGGACGCTATTGGTGTGGTCGAGCGCTCTTGTCAGGTGGCTAGGACCGTGATGCAGGAAAAAACGCTGCCCTTGCCTTTGCCCAGCGTTGCATCTGGGGATTTCGCTGGGGCCATCCTTCCGGTTGGGCATGGAACTGGGCTTCGCCTTAACCCAAGCTGGGTGTTGGTGCTAAGTGCAGGTCACCTGTCAGTGTTGGACCAAAGGGTTTTGCAACCAGGCGTTAGAACGGCCGGTGAGTCCGAGATCTCGGACCTTTTTGACTTGCGTCGCCCTCACCAACCAAATGAAGTTTTGCAGGTTTTACGGGAAGTTATGTCCAGCAGGACCGCGATTGAGCTTGATGACAGAAGCAAAGTAGTAGCCTTGGCAGTCGACCAATCAACCGTTTTTTCAGATCTGGCCGAAGTTTTAGAGGCATTGATGGTTGCTGGTCAGGGCACAGAGCCTGGGGACAGCTCCAAGGACATACACCCGGTTATTGCGGCCCTACCAGCAGGTTTTCAATCCCCGATGTGGGTGCCAGTAAACTACAGGATGTCATACAGAGTCTTGATGGACCCAGTTGGAAAACTCATACGATATCCAGCAAAGGGAAAAGCCATGAACTTGGCGTTGACTCCTTTCTTTTTGAGCACTGTTGACGCACCTAAAAAGTCTGCTGAATTCGTAAGAAACATCGATTCGGATGGCATAAGGCAAGTTGACTTGCGACCTGGCCACAACCTGGTTTCTGGACTGGTGAAAGATGGTTATCAACCATTTGCCAAGATGTCAGTTGCAGGCGCAGTTCCTGCTGGGCTGTTGGTATCCATGTTGGATGGGCTCGCAAATGATTTTCGTCCTGAGGCCCTGGCCAGCGCTGGGGCTTATGCCACGGCCAGAATGCAGTTTGGCAAAATGGGCCGTCCTCAACTGCTGATGTCAGCCATCGTGATTCGCCCTGAGGGTGCTCCCGCGGAGTAATATGCGTTACATAGATTTGCGTTCAGATACGTTTACCAGGCCAACTGAAGCTATGCGCCAGGCCATGTTGCAAGCTGACGTTGGTGATGATGTTTGGGGTGAAGACCCAACTGTAAATTCCTTGGAGGAGAGGGCTGCTGCGATTTCTGGCAAGGAAGCGGCCATGTATGTCGTGTCTGGGACCATGGCCAATGGGCTGGCGATAAGGGTGCAGACCCAGCCTGGTGACGAGGTGCTGATGCATGCGCTGGCGCACCCTTTTCATCATGAAGCTGGGGCACCAGCCGCGTTATTTGGGGTGACCATCAGGCCTTTACCTGGGGATAGGGGCTGCCTTGATCTGGACGCCCTTTTCACGGCCATACACCCCGAGATTAGGCACATGTCCATGCCTACCTTGGTTGAGCTTGAAAACACCCATAACGCCGCTGGTGGAGTGGTGATTCCACAAGCCCACATTCAGGCGGCGTGTGATATTGCCCATGAAGCTGGCCTTAAAGTTCACATAGACGGGGCCAGGGTTTTTAATGCCTCGGTGGCCTCTGGGCTGAGCGTGGCCGAGATTGCAGCGCCAGCAGACACGATTAGTTTTTGCCTGTCAAAAGGGCTTGGCGCACCTGTTGGCAGCCTGCTTTGCGGGCCGGCGGATGTAATCGCACGTGCCAGGCGTTTTCGCCATATGATGGGTGGCGGCTGGCGTCAGGCAGGTCTTTTGGCGGCTGCAGGCCATTATGCCCTTGATCATCACGTTTCCAGACTTACATTTGATCACAGCCACGCAAAGCAAATTGCCGAGGCTATTGAATCCTCCAAAGTGGCTAGGTTGTTGGTTCCAGTTGAAACCAACATCGTTTTGTTTGAAACGGTTGAAGGGATATCTGACCAGCAGCTGATATCCAGATTTAAACAGGAGTTTGGGATTTTGATGGCTGAATCAAGTCCTGGAATCATTAGAATTGTGACTCATCTGGATGTATCTGAATCAGATACTGACCAGGTTTGTAAGGCATTTGCTGATGCCTAGATATAAGCTTTAAAAAATCTCGTTGTTTTAAGGAGTTTTAAATGCAGCATACCGTTGCCGTAATAGTTGGAAGCCCACGCGAAAAATCCCTTAGTCGTAATGTGGCTAAGGCTTTAATGTCTATTGCTTCAGATAACTTGATTTTGCAGGAAGTGCCCATTGCTCATCTGCCACTTTACAACGGCGATTTGGATGGCGACAACGCCCCACAGGCATGGGTGGATTTTCGTGAAGAGATAAGCTTAGCTGACGCCATTCTTTTTGTAACCCCTGAATATAACCGCTCAATACCTGCAGGGCTGAAAAACGCCTTGGATGTCGCCTCAAGGCCATATGGCGAGAATGTTTGGAGCGGCAAACCAGCGGCTGTGGTCAGCGTTTCACCCGGTGGAGTCGGGGGATTTGGCGCCAATCACCATCTGCGCCAAATACTTGTTTGCGTGGATGTGTATCCCTTACAACAGCCTGAAATGTATATTGGTAATGCTGCGAAGCTGTTTGGTGAAGGCGGCAGCATCAATTCAACTGAAACGCGCCACTTGTTGGCTCATTTCATGGATGCCTTTGAACGCCATATCAGCGCGATTGCTGGGTAATTTATGGCCGCCGCTTCAAGAACCTTTGGGGTTGCGGACCAGGACCTGGGCGGCTCCAGCCAAAATCCCAAAGTTCATGCAAACGGTGAGCCCAAAGACGTGGAAGAATGGCAATGCCGCCAATTCGACTTCTTTGCCTTCCTCCATACCAGTAAACCACGACTGAACTTGATACGCGTTGGACACCAAGTTTCGATGTGACAAGACTGCAGCCTTGGAAACGCCGGTTGTTCCCCCGCTGTACTGAAGATTTGCAGTGGCGTCCGGGTCGCTTGGCATCGCGGGGGGCTTCAGTGCGCGATTTTCAATAATCTCCTTAAGCTGGTAGACGTTGGCTTCACGCTCAACTGACACCACCAGGCGCAGTCGCTGCTGCGGTGTTCTAAGATGATCATTATCTGGGTATTAGTCAAGATCTGGCAATAAATTCCGAATGCTGCGGCGCGTCATGTGGGTGGTGCGTCAGGTGGCGCGGCGAATCATGCGGGGCGGCGAATCATCCAAAGATGGTAATCAGGCTACCTGCTGTCACCAGATTCCACAGGCTGTGGGCGATTATTGGTGCCAGGAGGTCCTTGGAGCGGTCGTACAACACCCCCAAGGTAAAGCCAATAGCCCACAGTGGAAGCAGGTTTTCCAAGGAAAAGTGGGCTATGGCAAAAATCAACCCAGAGAGTATCGCTGCGCCATAAGGGGTCATGCTGCGTCGCAGCCTTCCAAACAAAAAGCCGCGAAACAGCGGTTCCTCGATGATGGGCGCCAATATGGCGACTGAAAATCCAAGCAGGGCAAGCGATGAAGGTTCAGGCGAGGACACCAACAGCAGGGCAATCGGGTTGTCAAAGGGCTCTCCAGTACCACCCATAATCGATGTGATGGCGGCTGCAGCCAGCACTGCAGGCCAAATCATCGCATATCCACCAAGGCCCCAAGTTATGGATTTTAAAAGATTGTTGGGTCTAAAAGAGCTGGAAAAGCCGCTTAGATCACCAAAGCGATCTGATGGATGTTCTTTACCAACCAAGGAAATCATCCAAAGGCCAGCAATTCCAGTCACCAGGTACAGGCCGACCACAAATTCAGGTATGCCAATATCTGGAAAGAGCTGCAGGACATATCGCGGCCCCAAGATGCCAGCAGTCAGGCTGATGGCCATAAACAGCAGGATCACCTTGGCCATGGCCCCAAGCGAGGCCTTGGTCAAAGGCGGCCTTTCTTCGGTCGCCGACAGCAGCTGGACTATCCTGGCGCGAAACCAAAGCGCGATACCCAAAAACAAAAGGCTGGTTCCGACCAAGGCTATTGCTGTGCCAGCGGCAGTTCGATGGCGCCACCACTTGGACCAGGCTTGTTTTGCTGCCTCTCCCTGCGGTAAATCGCCCGCGACCTTGGCCACCACGATATCCTTTGACACTTGGTCCAAGGGGCTCTCATAGATGGCCGCAATATCTTGGTCGGTTGGCACGAATCCTGGCTGCATTGCCCAGGTGGTAATGACCTTTGCGGCCTTGTCTTTATGGGCCAAAGGAGCAACAAATATGGCAGTCAAATGACGGGCATCCAAGGCCATCGCCGCAGCCGCACCCACAAGGCAGTCTTTATCAGTCGCCAAAGGTCGACCCGCGATGTCCTGCAACGACTCTTGCAAAGGCGCTTGCAGGGTTTTGGAATCTTCGAGAGCAGGCGCAGCAGCCATCCTAGCCATAAACGCAATCTGCCGCACGGTAAGCGAAGACATCACAGGCGCAGGCAGGCTACCCTCCTGCGATGAAACCAGCAAAGCTACCGCAACAACATAAATGGCGACTAGGATGAAAGGTGCGCTACTTCCCACTTTCATGGCAGGAACTATAACGCCCAATTTACTAAACGCAAGTGCAGTTGGATGCAGCTGGGGCAGGGACCCCAATTGTTTATTTGCTCTAGCCCATATGATGCTACAATGGTTACCCTGCGGGTCTGTTTGGGCCTGCGCTGCTAAACCGCGGGGTGGCTGTGGCTACAGATAGGGAATATGAAGAGCAGTTGACGGATATTGTGGCTCGGGTCGAGCGGCTGAGGGTGCATTATCAGTCCTACTTTTTGGGGATGGAAAAGCGCCCGCCGCTTCAAAAGCGTGATCAGTTGGAGCGCTTGTTTAGAGAATCTCCGCTGCAAGACGCCCGTAGGACTGTCTATAAGTTTCGATTTCAGTCGCTGCAACAGCGCTATCGCATTATGGCGGTTTATTGGGACCGTATTATGCGAGACCTGGAGGAGGGGCGCACAACTAGAGAGGCCTTGAGGCGAGAGGCCGGCTATCGTGATGCGCCGAAGCCTGCGCTGACCATTGATGATAGGCCGCCCCAGCCCCCCGAGCGTGAGCAGCCGGACCCAATGAAAATGCTTTACATCGACTACATAAGGGCCCGCAACCAGGTTGGGCTTGATAATAAGGGTATTACCGAGACAGCGTTTAAAAACAGCCTTGAAAAACAGCGTGTGCTCCAAAAGCAGCGGCTAGGTGCCAAGGATGTCGATTTTTCCGTGACAGTAAGGGATGGAAAAGTCGTGTTGCTGGCTCGACCTGTAACTGATGAATCCGCATAACGGCTTTTACTTCCAACAGGACGAAGCCACGGTCAAGGGTGAGGGGTTGCTATGATTGTTGCAGAAGTTATTCGTGATAAACGTGATGGTTTGACTCTGTCAGAGCCCGTTATAAGGGAGCTCATGCAAAGGTACACCGTTGGTGAGCTGCCAGATTACCAGATGGCGGCTTTGCTGATGGCGATCTATTGGCGCGGGCTTGATGCCGATGAATTGGGGGTGTGGACTGATGCCATGCTCCACTCTGGGGATGTTTTTGTGTTTCCAAACAGGGCTAACACGGTAGATAAACACTCGACTGGTGGCGTGGGCGACAAGATATCGATTCCATTGGCACCTTTGGTGGCCGCTTGTGGGGTAAGTGTGCCCATGATTTCAGGGCGGGGGCTTGGTCACACTGGTGGAACGTTGGATAAACTGGAATCAATCCCAGGGTTTAGAACGGACCTGTCGCCTGATGCCTTTGTTAAGGCGGTAAACGATATCGGCGTTTCCATGATAGGTCAGACTGAATCCATCGTGCCTGCTGACCGCAAGTTGTATGCATTGCGGGATGTTACAGCAACGGTGGACTCGATTCCGTTGATTGCGGCTTCGATTATGTCCAAAAAGCTGGCCGAGGGGATTGGCGGGTTGGTCTTGGACGTCAAGGTCGGTTCTGGGGCATTCATGAAGACCTTGCCACAGGCTCAAAAGCTTGCCAGAACCTTGGTGGATATTGGGACCAAGGCCAATGTTAAAACCGTCGCCTTGCTGACTTCGATGTTTCAGCCAATTGGTTGGTCTGTTGGTAATGCACTGGAAGTGCGGGAATCTATTGAGGTGTTGCAGGGGCGTGGCCCTGCGGATACGGTGGATTTGGTTGAAAACCTGGGGGCCCAGATGCTGGTCCTTGGTGGCGCTGCCGTGGACGAAGATGATGGCAAAAGTAAAATCCGCCAAGCGATAAAGTCTGGTGCTGGGCTCGAAAAATTTGCGAAAATGGTCGCAGTTCATGGCGGCGATGCCAAAGTAGCCCAAAACCCGGATCTGTTGCCCCACGTGTCTGACACTTTCGATGTGGTGGCACCTAGAGATGGCTTTGTCACCAGTGTCGATAGTGCCCAAGTGGGTTATGCCGGCTTGGTGCTTGGAGGTGGGCGCCTGCGAAAAGAGGACCAAATCGATCCTGCAGTTGGGCTGCGGATTCATACCAGGCTTGGGGTCAAGGTTTCAAAAGGCCAATCCTTGGTGACGATTTATCATCGTGATGGCAAAGGCTTACAGGATGCTGTAAACCGGGTTCTTCAGGCATACGAGATTTCGGATGTCGCACCGGAATTTGCCCCCCTGATAGTTGACAAGGTTTTTTAGCCGCGCTGCTTGCTTTTAACGTCATGATAAGACACAATTAAACGAGCGTTTTTGAAAGAAAACAATCTCTGATTGGAGGCGACATGAGACTTCTTCCCAAAATAGTGTGTGCATTCGCTGTGATAGGTTTTGTTGCCTGTGAAGGCGGGGGGCTTCCACCTAAAGACACTCAGTCTGGAACTGGCGACACCATCGGGACGATCGACCCTGGGACGGATGTTTTACCGGATGATGGAACTTCCGGGCGAATAGATACTATTTACTCGGATACTGATAAAACGGATAGTGCAGCCCCAGATATCCCAACAGACATTGATGATGATTCCAGCGATATTGAGGAAGTCGAAGATATTGGTGGGCAATTTGGCAGTTTCTGCAATAGCAATGATGACTGCCTTTCAGGGCTTTGTGTGCCCAGCGAAATTGGTTATATCTGCACGATGACGTGCGAGGCTAACTGCCCCGAGCAATGGGAGTGTAAAGCCGTGAATCTGGGCGGTCAGGACACGGTTTTCGTTTGTTTGCCTGGGATGGATTTGAGCTGTGAGGTTAATGCCGAGTGCGAACAACGTGCAACCGAAAATGAATCCTGTGGAAATTGTGGGACAAAAACCAGGACTTGCTCAGATTACTGCAAGTGGTCGGTTTGGTCTCAGTGTGTCGGTGAGGGCGAGTGTCCAGTAGGAGCAACTCAAGATAAAGATTGTGGTTTATGTGGCCAAACCAGCCGAACATGCAGCGACTTGTGTAGATGGGGTGCTTGGTCGGATTGCGAGGGTGAGGGGGTTTGTGAAGAGGGGGACCAGGAAACCGAGGATTGTGGAAAATGCGGACAACGTTCCCGGAATTGTACCAGGCTGTGTCAGTGGGGAAATTGGTCCCTGTGTGGTGGCGAGGGTGTTTGTAGTCCACGCGCAGAAGACCACACTGGTTGCGGGAATTGTGGGACTCAAACCAGAACCTGCCTAGAGTCATGTGAATGGGGGGCTTGGGGTGAGTGTCTCGAAGAAGGTGAGTGTTCACCCACGGCAACCGAGGTTGTAGGCTGTGGAAATTGTGGTGAGCAGTCCAGGACGTGTTCTCAATCTTGCACTTGGGGTGGATGGAGCGTTTGTGCTAATCAGGGCGCTTGCAAACCTGGGGACAAAGATTCTCGGGGGTGTGGCGACTGCGGCGTCCAGATAAGGGAATGCCTGGATGACTGTACCTGGGGTGAATGGTCTGAGTGCGACGCAAGCGGGGAATGCAGCCCATTTGCTGTTGAAAGAGAAGAATGCGGCAAATGCGGTGAGCGCACCAGAACCTGTACCAACAAGTGCATTTGGGGCGAGTGGTCGGCTTGTGGTGGCGAAAAGGAATGTTTTGCTGGCACTCCTGATGAGGCTGATTGTGGTAATTGCGGTACCAAGACAAGGCAATGCCTGGATAACTGTACTTGGGGTGCTTGGTCTGAGTGCGAAGGAAGTGGGATATGTGGTCCGCTAGATGTTGAAAAGGAAGCGTGCGGTAAATGTGGTGAACGTTCCAGGACCTGCACCCGTACGTGTACTTGGGGCGAGTGGTCGGCCTGTGGTGGCGAAAAGGAATGCTTTGCTGGCAGTTCTGATGAGGCTGATTGTGGTAACTGTGGTACCAAGATAAGGGAGTGTTCGGATACCTGTACCTGGCAGGCCTGGGGAGAGTGTGAAGGCCAAGGTGTATGTAGGCCGACCGATGCTGATGTACAGCCTTGCGGAAATTGTGGCACCAAAACCAGGATTTGCTCGTCGATTTGTGAGTGGGGCGATTTTGGTGCTTGCACCGGTCAAGGGGTTTGTGAGCCTGGGGATACCCGCGGCGAGCCGTGTGGCAATTGTGGGACCCAGCCAATGCAATGCAGCGATGAGTGCCGGTGGGAACCGGTTGGCTCCTGCGCAGGTCAGGGAGAGTGCCAGCCCAATGCACAGGATGAGCGGTCGTGTGGGAACTGTGGCATGCAAAGGCGTACGTGCAATAGTTTGTGCGGTTGGAGCGATTGGGGAGAATGTCATGGGCAGGGAGTATGTGCTCCTGAAACCCCTGACAGCGCAACCTGTGGCAATTGTGGGACTAAGACTCGGTACTGTACCGCTCAGTGTTTATGGGGTGCATATGGTGCCTGCATGAATGAGGGGGAATGCGCCCCTGGTGCATCTGTAGCCTGCGACAACTGCGGGACCAAGACCTGTGCCACCAATTGCCAATGGAATCCCTGTAGCATTGGGACTGTTGATTCCTATGAACCAAACGACACAAAGGCGGCGGCAAGGGTACTACCCAGCATAGACGATAAGGACGGTAGTCACACCTATTTGCTGGCAAATATCAACCCAGCTGGAAACCATGACTGGTACCGTGTGTTTATTAGGGACGTAGCTGGTGCAGTGATGGAGCCATTTGTCAAACTAAGTCAAGTTCCATCTGGCCAGGCTTACTACGTGTGTGCAGAATTTGTCTGTGAAGAAACCAGCGGAAATCCCCCTTCCAGACAATGTACGGTTTCTTACGGCTCGGAAGTCAGGATCGACTTGGATGTTAGCGGATGTGACGATAACTGCGGTGCCTTTTGTTTCAACAACAGTGGCACGTTGTATATGCAGGTCTACCCCAGCGGCTCGGGCTCGTGCTCCTTCTATCGTCTTGATTACGGTGCCTAGCCATCATTGCTGATATTTTCTAGTTTAGATTTCCCGATGTGATACATTTCATCGCCTACTGGTGCTTTGGAGGATAGTATGTCGCAGTTTCGTGAGTGGGGAGTTGAGCTGATTAAGAAGGCGGCGACCGATTTGCCTGCGGATGTTGAGTCGGCCTTAAAAAGGAGTCGTGACAGTGAAGTGCCTGGATCTACAGCGCAAAACGTGTTGGACAACATCTTGACTAATATCGCGCTTGCAAGGGCCGAATCAACGCCGCTTTGTCAAGATACTGGCTTGGTTAATTTTTTTGTGACAGCTCCCTCAGGCACCGATTTTGAGGCGCTTAAGGGCGACCTTATTGCTGCCACCAGAGAGGCGACCAAGCGTGGTTATCTGCGGCCAAACGTCGTCCAAGCTCTAACAGGTAAAAACACTGGTGATAACGTAGGCGAGAACCTACCTTATTTTTTGTTTGAAGTTGGCCAAGGCCCTGAGATTATAGTCAATGTTATGTTAAAGGGTGGTGGCAGCGAAAACGTAGGAGCCCAGTATCGCTTGCCAGATGCTCGCATTAACGCTGGGCGGGATCTTCAAGGTGTTGAAAGGGCCATGATTGACGCGGTTTTTAATGCCCAAGGATTTGGGTGTGCGCCAGGTGTGCTTGGAGTCTGTATTGGTGGTGATCGGGCTGGTTCGTTTATGGGGGCGAAAAAGCAGTTGCTGCGTCCCATTGATGATGTAAATCCTGACCCTGAGCTTGCTGCCTTTGAGGCCAGATTGGTTGAGCAGTGTAACAAGCTAGGCATTGGTCCCATGGGATTTGGTGGCAAAAATTCGGTGCTGGCAGCCAAAGTTGGGTGGTTGCACCGACATACTGCCTGTTTTTACGTTTCATTGACTTACATGTGCTGGGCCAACAGGCGGGCGAAATTGATTGTGGCAGATGGTAAGGCGACGATAGTTTAGCTGGAGGCTTCAAACATGAGAAAAGAGCCTATAAGAATTCAACTTCCGGCTTCAAAAGAGCAATTTCGTTCTTTGAGGGCTGGCGACGAAGTTTTGTTGACTGGAACACTGGTGACATCCAGGGATATGGGTCACAAGTTGATGGTGGAAAGACATCCTGAGTTTTTAAAGCCGCTGCTTAAAGGCACCGTGATTTATCACTGTGGACCGATTGTTATGGAAAAGGAAGACGGCTGGAAGATTATTTCGGCGGGGCCTACAACTTCAAGTCGTGAGGAGCCATTTCAGGCAGATGTCATTGCCCATTATGGTATTGGTGGGGTGATTGGTAAGGGTGGTATGGGTGAGAAAACCAGCAAGGCCATGGTGGAGCATGGTGCTGTTTACTTTCATGCCACAGGTGGGGCTGGTGCTCTTTTAGCAAAGCGGATCATCAAGGTAAAGGATGTCCACATGCTTGAAGAGTTTGGGGTTCCAGAGGCGTTTTGGGTGCTTGAAGTCGAGGATTTCCCAGCGGTAGTCACCATGGATTCAATAGGTGGAAGTCTGCACCGCCAGATCCTGGCCGACTCCGCCGCCCGCCGCCAAGAACTGCTGGATCTCTAGCCCTGCCCCTGGACCATGTTGCAGGGTGCCCTCTCGACCTTCTTTTAGCTCCAAATCCTGCTAAACAGAACAATCGTCTCCCTGGCCCTGTCCCTGCCTACTCCTTGGCAGCCTTAGTCGCCTTTGGGGTGCTCTTGGCTGTTGCCTTCTTTGCAGTCTTGGTTGCGGCCTTTGGGGCAGTTGCGGCCTTTGGTGCGCTCTTGGCAGCCGCTTTTGGTTCCGCCTTTGGTTCAGCCGCCTTTTTTGCTGGCTTTGCAGCTTGGCTTAAGCGGCTAACATCGCGCCTTAGTGTCTTTAGTTCAGCCACTTCCTTGGCCAGTTTATCAATCGCCGCCTGAAGCTGGGTGACAGATTCCTGGGTTGGGATCTGCAGGCTTGCCAGCAAATCATTTCTTAGGTTGCCAGTTTGACGAATGATGTCAGATTCTTTCATCTTCTGGATGGCCTCGCTGAGCTTCAGCGAGCCAAAGCGATCCATCAGGTCCTTCAGGGTGTCTTCAGCCTGCAAGCGCCCCAGCATCTCTTGTCCACGGGCCGCTTCATGGGTGACAGTTTCTTTGACTTGGATGGCAACATCTCGCCCTTTTGTTGCGGCCTCGGTTGCTACCTTCAGTCCACGCTCTTTCAATTCTTCCAAGCGGACTTTGGAATCCTCAAGAGCCTCAACGATTTGTTCTTTGATTTTCTTGGCCATGATCTTTCTCCTTTTTGTTTCCCAAAAAATTCTTATCGCAGGTTGTCACAAAAACGCCATCTTAAATCCATCTGGCATAACGCAATATAACGCGGTGCGTCATACTTGTCAAGCCCCCCAAATATCAAATGTAAACATTTTTATCGTGGCGCATCTGGACCCCCAAAATATTAGTGAACCGTTGTAAGGGGCAGATAGCCACAGGAACTAACGGTTGCCACCCTATTTCAAAAATGTTTCGATATCCAGTTCGGCGCTTGGGACATTCGTCAGGTCAGTCATGTGGGGCATGATTCGCTCAAGCAGGTCTGCAAGAGGCCGCCTACGCCTGAACTCAGAGCCCAGTTGTGCGGAAAATCGTTCAAAACGACGTACCCTGTCCCAATCTTCTTCAGATGGAGAATCAACAGCCATAACCCTTACGCGCAAAGATGCAGCGATATCCAGTAAGCCTCGGCGGACGATTACCCCCACCCTCTGAGGGTCTGAGTGCATCAAGGCTGCCCCTACTATTGCCTCGATCAAAGTCGCACCGTTTTGCAGTCTTGAGGTGTGTGCCATGGAGTGGTCCAAAACCCACTCACATAGATTGGTGCGGTCAGGTTCATTAAGGCCAGGCGAGATTAAGGACATCAGCAAAAGCACTGTAACGTCGGGCTCTTTTGGCATCCAGGAATTAACATCCTTGCTGCGCTTAAACATCAACTCAACTTTGTGCAAGACAGCGCCTCTGACGGTGGCCTCCAAAGCCAAAATTCCGGGTTCTGAGGCACTTAGAATTGGGGTCAGTCGTGCCAATAAAGGAATTCCAGTTGAGGGCTCCAATTCCATTACTGTCTTACAAATTCCCATAAAGTGTTCGCGGGCACCATCCCTTTGAAGGATTCCACGAACAAGCGCAGTCAAAGCTAGGTCATTACCTTCGTTCAAAACCTGTATTACGTCGTCATCCGTCTGTGGAAAGAGATCAGATTCCAACGTGGTCTCAAGCGCCTGCTGGCTTGTCAGCGTTTGTGAAAGGGCCAAAAACAAACGAGTTCGCTCATTAGCCGGGATATCAAGCTGGGCCAGCGCCTTAATAACCATGTCGTTGGCAGTAGAGTTATCGATATCGTCAAGTGACGCCGCAAGAACAATGTTTAAAAGGATAGCCCCAAGGTTTAAGGCAAGATCTGGCGAGGCGTAACGAGCAAGGTTTACAACAGTTTCAAACCCTCGCTCAAGGTCTAGCTGCAAAAAACAGGAAAGTATTTCACCAAGTTCCCTGGTTGGCACGTGCTCTCTTTCCGACAAAACACCGGCCAAGAGGCTGCCCACCTCCCATGAAACAAGATCGCGATTTTCGATGCTTACAATGTGTGCAACGGTGGCCTTTTTGCTGTCGAAAGATGGATCGTCTTCACGGCACAAGAGCTTGCAAGCGACTTGGTATTCAAAGTACTTGGGTCCAAGGCATGCCAGATAAGTGAAAACATCCAGTATTTCCCGGCCTGCAAGGTCCATTGTCCGCCGGAAAGTCTTTTGAACCACTTTGAGCCTCGGTTAAGTCGTCGAAAGTCTACCTGACTTCAAGATAAAATTCGAAGAATATGCTACCAAAAAGGTGCAGGTCTAATCAAATGTTGCCACGACGGTAAGCAAACCAACCCCACTGAGCTACAGCCAAAAGCCACGGAATCAAGGGTGGGTCGCTTGGATATGGGGAAATTCCTGTGCCCCTGGGCACGATTATTCCTGCTTCTTCAAGCACTTCCTGGGTATGGGCACCACGAACCGGTGGTGGCTTTACCGCAACCACAGGGGTGTGCGACAAGTAAAACGGCATAGGCTGGAAAATCATCTTTTTTGAGGCGCCGTCATACTCACGTTTGAAAACTACCGGTTTAACCCCTCTAGTGGCCAGCGTTTTTGGAATGTTCTTCATTTTGGGGGTTAAAACGACGCCAATTGTTTGTGAAAGGCCAGCCTTGGCGATTGATTGCTGCAAATCCTCGGATGACATTTTTTTAAGCTTTTTGGGCAGGTCCAAAATTCGGGGGCCGCTGAGGTCGATATCTACTTGCAATTCCTTGGCCCACTTTGTCAGGTCGCCTCTTGGTCCAGCTATCACTGCGTGCCCATCTTTTACCTTGCTGATGCCTGCAATCACCTCTGCATTTTCGTCAAAAGCTTGCGCACGTTGAATTTTGGCGACATCCAGGATCTGTAAAAGCACTGCAACCCAAGTCAGGTGCGTTTTGATAAGGATGCCTTTGCCATTACGTTTTTGGTTATAAACCCCAAACAGGGCCGCCAAAGCCCCAGCTAGGCCCGATCCAATATCAATGATGGGTGTGGGCAGCAGTTTTGGTTCTCCAGGAGGTCCATATGAGACCTGGATGCCTGTCACAGCCTGGACGACTTGTTCAAATCCAGGCCGGTCTTTCCATTCACCGCGATCCCCATAAGCATTTAAGTGGGTGTAGACCAGCTTTGGAAACTTTTCACGCATCGCTTGGGGGCCGATGCCTACTTGGTCAGCTATCTCGATGTGGCGGTAGTTTTGGATCAGGACATCAGGCTTAAAATGCTCCAAGATGGCTTGAACTTGAGCCTTTCCTTCGTCAGTTGTCGAGTCGATGGCAACCGAGCGCTTTCCGGCGTTAAACAGAAGGTGAAATGAAAGCGCCCAGTCTAAAGATGATGGATTTCCAATAGATATGACGTCCGCTCCAAGTTCGGCCAACACTCTGGCGGCGCTGGGGCCAGCAATAATCCTGGACATATCTGCGACCCTTAGCCCAGCCAGCGGTGGACCAACAGGTTCGGCTGGGGCGTCCTTTGGCAGATCAGAGCTTAAAGCCTTCCAACTGTCGAGCAGAGCGTCGATTTCGTCGGCCCCAATCGTTCTTGGGCCAACAAATGTAGGGACTTCAGGTGAAGTAATCCCAGGGCCTGGCGCAAAAAGCGGCCCCAACGCAGGGTCGTCAATCTTGCAGGCGTCATCCATGGAGGCATCTAGGGAATCCTTTAGCCATTCATCAATCGTTCTGATCTTGATACAACACAAATCCTGACCAATTAGCTTTTCCCATTCATCGGCGGTGCGTTTCGCAAAAATACGTCGATAAATCTCGGTGATTGCCTTTGCTTCAGCAATAGACCCAACTTGGCTTGGGTCCTTTATAGTAGCAGGTGAAAGGACCTTGCGCAGGTCTGCGACGTCGGCGCCATGTCCAAGCTTTTCCAGTGATTCCATGATCAACGCATTATGCGCCGGCAAGGTGATGTGCAAATAAACCCAGCGTCCATCAAGGCATTTCCAAGATTTCATAAAGGGGGTTGCACTCATTTTTAAGGGCATAAAACCACGTGGCACCCCACTTTTAATCAAATTCATAAGAATCTGGGAAAACAAGGCGGTCCCAAATCGATTTGCCTCGACGTGCTGTCCACGGCCTGTCTTTAGTCTGGAAATCAAAGCGCCCATGGTTGCACTAGCAGCAAACATTGCCCCAAGGACGCTTGGAATTGGCAGATCATGATAAACAGGCTTTCCAAAGGCCTTTTCATAAAGGGCGGCTGCTCCCCCGCTTAACGCATCGTAAAGAGGCAGCTTTTCGCGGTCATCACCTTCTGGAAAAGCAGGGATTGTACAGTCAATCAATCCTGGATTTGCCTCGGAGCGCAGCTCGTCAAAATTAATCCCTAATTCCACGGGATTTCCATCGGTTAGGGCAATATCACAACGCTGAAGCAGGGTATTCAAGGTCGCTTTATGCTGCGCATTTGACAGGCTTAAAGGGACATCCATCTTTGACCGCCCAAGGATAGCCTCAAGAACTTGGTCATTGGCTGGCTTGTCAGTGTTGATGATGCGAACAACCTTGGCCCCTTGCTCGGCCAAAAGCAGCCCGACGATAGAGGTCGCAAGACTGCTTTCAAACTCAACGATCCTAATGCCTGACAAGATCCCGTTGCCTTGAGTACTCATTTTGCCCGCCCTAAAAAACCGGTGACATTTTCGCACAATATAGACCGTAATCATCAATCTTTGGCCAAAGGTGCATTTTTTTTAACATTTATCGCCTCAGACCATCGCAGGGAAATGGCGCTCGTGGTATCTTAATGCGACTAAATTTGGAGGTAACTTAGATGGACATCCAGCGTTTTGTTAATCGCCGAAATCGTTTCTTTGATCAGATGGCAGATGGCGTTGCCATTTTTACTTCTTGGCCCGTCCAGCGTCGAAATGCAGACCAGGATCAGGCTTATAGACCAGATTCAGACCTCTATTTTTTGACTGGCTTTGAGGAGCAGGAATCTGCGGCAATTTTGATAAAAGATGGCGAATTTCGCAGGTTCGTTCTGTTTGTCCGCCCAAGAGATCCAGAACAGGAGCAGTGGGTTGGCTTTAGGGCTGGCGTCGATGGGGCTGTAAAAGATTTTGCGGCCGATCAGGCATACCCAATTGACGAATTTGAATCTAGGCTTCCGGATTTCTTGGATAAAAAAGCCAACCTTTACTATGAGTTTGGGCGTCATCCCGAGATGGATACCAAGATTTTCGGGGCGATCGAGGAGTTGAAGTCTGGCATTCGTGCAGGTCAATTTGGTCCTTGGACAGTTACCGACCCGAGAACGATTCTGTGGCGCATGCGTCAGATTAAAGATGACTATGATGTTAAGGACTTGCAAAAAGCAGCCGATGCAACTGCTGCCGGATTTTTGGCGGCAATGAAAGCCGTGCTACCTGGGATGAGCGAAAGGGAACTGGCAAGCGTTGTTGAATTCGAATTCAAGCGCAATGGTTCTCAACGCGTCGGTTTTGAAACGATCTGTGCCGCTGGTAACAACGGCACGATTTTGCACTATATTTCCAATGACGCAGTGATTGGGCCAAACGACTTGGTTTTATTGGACGCCGGCGCCGAAGTTGACATGATTTCTGCTGATATTACCAGGACTTTTCCTGCATCTGGTAAGTTCACCCCCATGCAAAAGCGAGTCTACGAGTGGGTGTTGAAGGCTCAACTTGCGGCCGTCGAAGCGGTCAAGCCTGGTGCCACCTATGATGAAGTCTCAAGGGCCGCTTTGGAGGTGCTGGTTGATGGCCTGATAGATCTTGGAGCGCTTGAAGGCACCAGGGATGAGATCATCGAAACTGGCGCCTATCGAAAGTATTACATGCATAGAATTGGTCACTGGTTGGGCTCAGATGTCCACGACGTGGGCGTCTATCACGTCAATGGAAAGTCCATAACCTTGGAGCCTGGCATGGTGATTACCATTGAGCCAGGTCTTTATTTCATGGATCAGCCTGACACTCCCGAGCCGTTGAGGGCGATTGGAATACGAATCGAAGACGACGTGTTAGTGGTGCCTGGTGGTCGGAAGATCCTGACCTCTGTAGTCCCGAAAACGGTTGCCGAGGTTGAAGCGTTTATGGCTGATGCTGGTTCGTGGTGGCGGAATTTGGCCCCAATTTCGGTTGAAAAATAGCGGCAATGACCCTTTTTTAAAGGCGGTTAGTGATAAATGAGCGACGATGTACCCGATGTAGATAAGCCTGAAGTCCAGGACACTGAACCGGTTGTGCCAGAGGCTGGCGCTTCTTTGAACGCTGGCCCCAAGCCTGAATTTCACGAACTTCCCCCAAAGGTCACTGCGACTGGTCGGTTTGGGTTGCCGCTAAGCAATGTGCCTGCCACCGTCACAGCTCCGTTGATGATCTTGGCTGCCCTTGGGATTGGGTTCGCCTTGTATTTTATGCGCCCAGTATTGGTGCCCTTGGTTTTAGCCATCCTCATCTCATATCTTGTCGTTCCCTTGGTTGATTTGCTGCAAAAGCGAGCCAAGCTTCCTAGGGCCATTGGGGTCTTAGTCGCTCTGTTTGTAATTACCCTCCTGTTCATTGGTATTGCTGCCTTGATTTCCGCTTCCGTCAGAACCCTAGCTGTCAAAGGCCCAAAATACCAACAGCGCATCTTGTTGTTGGTGGACTACGGTAGTGACATTGTCAATGAATGGGGCCAAAAAATCGCCTTAATGTTCGAAAGTCCAGGCGCGGACGATGCCAACCAAGTCCTAGAAAATGAGGAGGAGGGGCAAGGTGAGATTGTGGCGCACTTGGAAGAGGAGTTTGAGCTTCAAAACGAGGTCTTCAAGGAATGGATCTCAGAACTTCCATTATCGAATATTTTGTTGTCCATGCTTAACAACGTTGCTTTATGGACTGGTAACGCCTTGCTGATTTTCGTGTTTGTAATCTACCTGGTTGGTGGAAGGGGGGCTACTGATCAAAGAGGTGGCATCTGGTCTGAAATAGATTTGAGGGTGCGTCGCTACATCATGGTCAAGGTGGCGACCTCGGCGCTGACAGGGATTTTAGTCGGGTCTATACTGGCCATTATTGGCCTGGATCTGGCCGTAGTATTTGGTTTTTTGGCCTTTTTACTTAACTTCATTCCAACGGTTGGCTCAATTGTTGCGACGCTTTTGCCGTTGCCAATTGCTATGGTTCAATACGATTCGCTGGGCCCTGTTTTGTTAGTAATTTTGATACCTGGGATCGTTCAATTTACGATTGGTAATCTGATTGAACCAAAGATAATGGGGTCGGCCCTTTCGTTGCACCCAATAACCGTCTTGTTGGCCTTGATTTTCTGGGGGATTTTGTGGGGAGCGGCAGGGATGCTGTTTGCTGCCCCAATTACGGCCGTTATTAAGATTGTCCTCGACCGCATCCCAGGGGGTAAACCTATTTCTGGCTTGTTGGAGGGCAAATTACCAGAGGCCAACTGAAGTTCTAATAAAGTCCAATTTGCAAAGGAGGCGTAATGACTGGGTTTGGCAGCATCTTGAAGTTGGAATCATTACCTCCTTATCCTGCGTTTGAGCCTGGGATTAGGCGTGCCCCTTCCAGAGGATTGAGGCTTGAACCGCAGGACATCGAACTGGCCTTGGCAAACGCCCTGCGCTATATCCCAAAGCGATTTCACCAAGAGATGGGGCGCGAATTTTTGGACGAGCTTCGTACCCACGGGCGAATTTATGGCTATCGTTTTCGACCGCAAGGCAGGATTTTTGGTCGTCCAGTAGACAGTTACCCAGGAAAAACACTTGCTGGCCAGGCCATGCAGGTGATGATTGATAACAACCTGGATTTCGATGTCGCCCTTTATCCTTACGAATTAGTTACTTATGGGGAAACTGGGCAGGTCTGTCAAAACTGGATGCAGTATCACCTGATTAAGCAGTATCTGGCCGAGATGACCGAGCATCAGACGCTGGTCGTTTCGTCAGGTCACCCAGTTGGCCTGTTTCCATCAAGACCTGAGGCGCCAAGGGCCATTGTTACAAATGGCCTTATGGTTGGAATGTTTGACAATCCTGAGGCTTTTCACCGTTTGGCTGCATTAGGGGTTGTAAACTATGGACAGATGACTGCTGGTGGCTGGATGTATATCGGCCCCCAAGGAATTGTTCATGGAACATACATCACCCTTTTGAATGCTGGTCGTTTGTACCTTGGCGTGCCTGCTGATGGCGATTTGGCTGGGCGTTTATTCATCTCGTCAGGTCTGGGTGGGATGTCAGGAGCTCAGCCAAAGGCCGTTGAAATCGCAGGTGGCGTTGGAATCATAGCTGAGGTTGACGACAGCAGGATAGCGACGCGTCATCAGCAGGGCTGGGTTTCAAAGGTTTCTTCGGATCCTGCGCAGTGTGTCGCTTGGGCTTCTAAAGCCTTGGCTGCCAAAAAGCCTCTGTCCATTGCCTTTCACGGCAATATAGTCGATCTGCTGGAATATATTGATGAAAATGATGTGCCAGTGGACCTTTTAAGCGACCAGACAAGCTGTCATGCCGTTTATGAAGGCGGCTATACCCCAGCTGGTTTAAGCTTTACCCAAGGCCGTGAACTGGTGCGAGATAACCCCCATGAATTTAAAAGGTTAGTCGACGATAGTCTGCGTCGGCACTTTAACGTGCTAAAGCGCCTGGTCGCAAAAGGGGCGCATTTCTGGGATTATGGCAATGCCTTTTTAAAGGCCGTTTTTGACGCAGGTGCCCTAGAAGTTGCGCGAAACGGCAGGGATACAAACTCTGGATTTGTTTGGCCATCCTACGTTGAAGACATCATGGGCCCCATGTGTTTTGACAGGGGATTTGGTCCATTTAGATGGGTCTGCCTGTCGGCCTTGGATGAAGACCTTTGGGCAACTGACCAGGCCGCCATGGAGTGCATCGACCCGAATCGCAGTCCTTTGGATCGTGACAATCACGCATGGATCAGGGATGCCAAGAAAAACGCGCTTGTTGTTGGTACCAAGGCACGGATCCTGTATGCCGATGCAGCCGGGCGCGTAAAAATTGCCTTAAAATTCAATGAGATGATCCGCCAAGGCAAAATCGGCCCTGTCGTTTTAGGACGAGACCACCACGATGTTTCAGGGACAGACTCGCCATTTCGTGAAACTGCAAACATCGGCGATGGCTCCAATCAAACCTCCGACATGGCCCATCAGTGCTTTGCTGGCAATGTGGCGCGAGGCATGTCTTGGGTTGTCTTGTCCAATGGCGGAGGGGTTGGCGTAGGTAAGGCCATCAATGGTGGCAATGGCATCGTTTTGGATGGAAGCGCCCACATGGACTTTGTCATTAGCTCAGGGCTAGATTGGGATGTCATGGGCGGAGTTGCAAGGCGCTCTTGGGCCTGTAACACTAATGCCATTGAAACGGCAGAGGCCTGGAACGTTATCATGGAAGGCAAAGGCCACATTTTGATTCCGGAAGTTGCCGACAAAGCTTTAATAAAGAAGCTAATTGAGGCTTGAGTTGGCTAGTTTTTTAAACGTCAATGTCTATTTTAGATTGACGTAAACCCCACAGTGGGGCACGCTGTTTGGGCCCTTAGATTAGGAGGTAGTATCATGGGCAAGAAGACGTACAGTTTCCCGCATAGCTTGGGTAAAGAAGAGGCGTTGAAACGTGCTAAGCCAATGGCGGAAAACCTGGCTCGCAAGTACATGATGAAAACTGTAGAGACAGCTGACGGCTTTCACATGACTGGTAAAGGCGCTGAAGCTACGGTTGTGGTTACAGATAACGCCCTTGAAATCACGATGGAACTTAGCTTGCTGATCGAAAAATTAGCTGGCTCTCAGATAGATTCAGAATTGAATTACAAGGTTCCAAAAGCCTTGGCATAGTTGCTAAAGGGGTGCACCATGGCCGATCTAACGACGAATTATATGGGGCTTGAACTGTCAAATCCGATTGTAGCCGCTAGCTCAGGTCTAACTGGTACCATCGAAGGCGTTTTGCATTGTGCCCAAGCCGGTGTGGGGGCAATCGTCCTTAAGTCGATCTTCGAAGAGCAGATCATCAGTGAGGTCGAGGGGCTTTATCCAGTGGATCACCAAAGCTTGGCGCATCCAGAGGCTTACGATTACATCAAGGCTTATGGTCGAGACCATGCCGTTGACAGGTATCTGACCTTAATCGAGCAATCTAAGGCCAAAACAAAGCTCCCAATTATCGCCAGTATCCACTGTGAAACCGCGGGTGCTTGGACCGAATTTGCCGCAAAGGTAGAGGATGTTGGGGCGGATGCGTTGGAGCTAAACGTTTACCTGCCGCCAACGCAACTGGTCCAGTCAGCTGCCGATTTGGAAAGGGTTTATCACGATGTAGTCCAAGTCGTTAAAAAGACTGTAAAAATTCCTGTTTCATTAAAAGTTGGATGGCACTTTACGGCCTTGGCTGGTTTTTTAAGCACACTAGGTCAAAAGGTTGATGCCTTAGTGATATTTAATCGCTTTCAGCGAATGGATATCGACATCGATAAAGTGGCCTTAATCAGCGGTTCGGCCAGTAGTAAGGAAAGTGAACTCCAGGAAATTTTGAGGTGGACCTCGATTCTTTCGGGGCGGATTTCGGCTGACTTGGCGGCAACTACCGGCATCCACAGTGGAGCAGGGGTTATTAAGGCCCTTTTAGCTGGGGCGACAGTGGCTCAAGTCGCGACCGCCTTGTATCGCCATGGTTTTGGACATATGTCTGAAATGCTTAACGAAGTGGTAGATTGGATGGAGGCGCACGGCTACAATTCCGTTGATGAATTCAGGGGAATCTTAAGTCGTGCTAAGACCAACACCCCTGATGCATATGAACGAGTCCAGTTCATGAAGTTGTCAGTCAGTACAGACCCAAAATAACCATTTGATTTGTTTTGGGTACCAGCCATCTGACGTTTGCAAAGCCAAGTTTCAATCCAGATAGACCGGATGTAATCATTTGCTAATCGTCCAAAAGACGCGAACTTGGGGAAACTGAAAATAGGTGCAATAATGGCTGGTTTGGGGGGCGCCTTTAACGAAGTGGTGCGCCTTTGATTAGGGGGTTTGTTGATGACTGCTTCACAGTGGTTTTTCTTGTTTGCCACTTTAGCTGGTGGGCTCGGCCTTTTCATTTTTGGGATGCGGATGCTGACCCAAGGGCTTCAGGCACTGGCTGGCGCTCGCTTACGTACCCTTTTGTCACGCTTGACAAAACGCAAACTTTCCGGGGCTGCAGCTGGAACTATCATAGGTGCGCTGGTCATGTCGGGGACCAGTACCGTCATGCTGGTTGGGTTTATCAACGCTGGCTTGCTAAGCCTGGAAGCGGCCATTCCAGTAATGATTGGTAACAATCTTGGGACCACCTTAACCTTGCAGCTGTTTGCCTTTAATATTGGTAAGTACTGCTATTTGGCCATCGCGATTGGCTTTTTTACCAACCTGATATCTCGAAATAGTACCGTTCGTGAACTTGGTCTGATGATTATCGGAATCGGCCTTTTGTTTTTGGGCATGAACACGATGTCATTGGCTGTCGAGCCATTGAAGGCAGGCGGATACTTTGAAAACCTGTTGAAATTCACCGACGGCAGCACTGTTATTGGCATGCTGTTGGGGGTCTTGCTTGGGGCTTTAGTTACAGCAACTCTGCAGTCCAGTGGGGCTACAATCGGTATGATGTTCGCGTTGGCCCACGCTGGCGCTTTTACCTCGTTTAATCAAGTGTTTCCCCTAGTTTTAGGTACTCACATCGGCACAACCGTAGTTGGGCTTTTAGCCAGCCTAGGTACTAACATTGAGGCTAGGCGGCTGGCTGTGTCTCACCTGTCGTTTAACATCATAGGCACCATCATAGCTATTGTTATGTTTCCACTTTACGCCAAGGTCATACCCTTGATGGGCGATGCGATGGTTCGTCAGATTGCCAACTCCCACACGGTTGTTCAGCTTTTTACCGGCATTGTGATTTTGCCGTTTAGCACGGTGTTTGCAGCCTTTGTTAGAAAGATAACCCCAAGTAGTTCTGAGCCTGTCACCTTGGGACACCTGGAAGAGGATTACCTTGAAACTCCTGAAACGGCCATTGTTGCTGTGCTTCAAGAAACTAGGCGTATGGCAAATTTGGCCCGAAAAATGGTCCGTCAGGCGATGGGCTTCATGGTGATGAGGTCTTCTGACAAAATGAATGCCGTTCTTCAAGGAGAGGATTCTGTCGACCTTTTGCATTCCACAATCACTGATTACCTGTTTCAGCTGAGCCAACGGCCAATTTCCAGGCGCCAGGCCGTGATTTTGCAGCATCTGCAAAGGACAGTTTCCGAGATCGAGCGGATCGGCGACCATGCCGAGAAGCTAATTGAGATAGTCCGAGAGAAAAACGAACGTAAAGTTTGGTTTGATGATGAATCGCTGCGTCTTTTAGTGGATTTATACCAAAAGGCAGACGGTATCTTAAGTTTAATGGTGGAGTCTCTTAACCCCAGAAATCAATCGTTTGAAGCGTGTGGTCAGGCCATTATCGAGGCTCGGGAGGAGTACGAGAAGCTTTCCAGCAAAATCAGAGCTAGGTACATAGATCGTGTGCTTTCCCGCGAAGATGATGCTACCCACGGGATTATTCATGAAAACATCACCACTGTTTTGGACAAGATCGTTAGCCACTCAAGGAACATTGCGACCGAAGAGCAGTCTCCCCATTTTAAAGTAAAGGTCACCAAGCTTGGCCAAAAGACAGGTGGTGGAGACTACGTCTACCAAGGCAAGGGAGCGGCTGGCATAGATCTTTCCATCTTCCAGACACAAGAGCTAGACAGGCTTGACGACGGAGACATGCTCAAGGATTCTCAGGATTGACAGGGGCAGGTCCGGGGCTTAATTGCAGGCGCCTGGGGTGTGGGGCAGGTTTCCAAAGCACTTTTCTGGGAAGCAGGCTGTTGGATAGCTGATGTTGTCTTCTGCACAGACTTGGCCAGGTGGATCCCAGGCATTTGGAGCTGCCAACGTGCCACAGATGGTGGAACAGTTGGAACATAGCCCCTTAAAGGATTCCGTTGCACCAAAGAACTCCATGAAGCAGGTGTTTTGGTAAGTCTTACCATCGGTGCCACAGACAGGATCAAGGGTGCGAGGGCAGTGTTCTGCAATGCCTTCGCAAACTCCGTTGTGAAGCACGCCGCCAGCCCTACAGTTCGCTTCGCATGAGTTCAGATAGTCTCTTCCATCGATGCCGCAAACAGGACTACTGGTGGTAGGACAAAGCTCTTCACCATAAGCGATTGGATAACAATCATTTCGATAAAGATTTCCTGACACCGTACAAACTTCGTTTTCTGGCTGGGCGTCACATCTGGGCAGGCAGTAACCGGGATGCTTCACAACTGTTCGTCTGCCATCTGTTCCACACCTAGTGGCCGCACATTCATTGGCGTAAGTAATGTTATCAAGACCGCAGACCGGTGCACAGACGTCGTCACAAACGTTACAGGTATCGGAGATACAGGCTCCGTGGCAGTAAAAACCAACTTCTCCATCTCCTTCAAAGCATTGGTCGGCGGCCCTTTGTTCGCAGTCATTCCAATAGGTTACGCCATTGTCACCGCAGACGGGGTCGTAGGTTCGATTCTTACAAAGTTGGGGGCACTGGCGGATTTGACGGCACGGTCCAAAAAGGGTCAGGTTTTTAGCAATGTAGTCATCGTCGCAGCCAGTGGCAGTCTTCAATGCACACATGCTTTCATAAGTTGCCTGAACACCGTCTACGATTCCACAGACTTCGCCACATTCACCGTAAATGTTCTCACATTCCAGATGGTTTCTGCAGTCTTGGCACTCAGCACATTTGCCACGACGAAGGATAAAGTCAGAAGTTTGCACACACTGAAGGGTGCCGCTGCAGGTTGGGCAGGTGGCATCTGGTGCACAGATTGCACACTTTGCACAGACATCGCCTGGATAGTCGACCCTGTCGGTTCCACAGACCCACCACTGTTGGTCTGGCGTACAAGGGCACTTGATCGTTGATGGGTCACCGTCATCAGTTTCAGGGGTAACATCGGTGTCGTCCCCGATTTCCCCATCATCATCAGCTACCTCGGTATCCCCTGGGTCGCCAGGATCACCAGGATCACCAGGATCACCAGGGTCTCCTGGATCACCAAGATCCCCAGTGTCCTTGTCACCATCATCTTGGCTTGTGTCAGGCCTGACCACGTCGGCGTCTTCATCATCCACTTCGACAGTGTCCAAGTCGTCCGTTGGCTTGACATCATTCGTGTCCTGCACGCCGTCTCTAGGGTCGATGGTGTCCTCTTCATTGTTCCAGCCAAAGTCTTTTTGGGTAGTACCTCCACCACCACAAGCAACCATAGCCAGCAAGGCAAAACCCACAGCGAAGGAAGTTAATCTGCGGCTCATATAAGCCTCCTTAAAGCTACCAACGTTAGACTGCCACCCCTGATGGAGACGGGCGGCCTCAAGTACAACTAGCCACCAGCCTAGGGCCAACAGTCCCTTAGTTTACGTCATTTGGGATGAAACAGGTAACATATTAAACGTATAAATGATATCTAAGTTTGAGTTTCTGAATCTAAGCCGCAGAAGTTGAAGCTTTTTCCAGTAAATTTAGGGGTTATGGCAGGAAAACACGTATGGATGATTCAATTACCCAGTTTTTAGCATGGGTGACATCGTGGGCGTAACCCACATCGACCCCTACCCATTTTGAAACATATCCAAGTCCTGCGCTCACACGCTTTTGATCAGTTTTCAAGTCCCCAACTCTGTCCCACACAAATCCAGCCCTTAAGGCTATCGCCCGCGCTAATGTCAACTCAAGACCAACCATTGGACTGACAGTTGGTTTTTCCTTGGATTGAAGGTCGAGGTCAATGTCTACGCCAAAGTGGACAATCGAATAAACCAGGCCGGCACCAAAACCAACCGCCCTGGGTGCATATGCCTGTCCCCTTTCAGTGGATACCCTGGTTTTTGCAACTGGCATGGCAATCAGGTTGGTTCCAGCAGCAGCTAAGTAAAAAATGTCGTTTATTCCCAAAAGCAGGCCGACATCCAACGTAGGCGCCCACTTGTTCAGGCTTAACCTGCTGTTTTTACTGTTGTCGACCCTAACATTCATGTATCGAAACCCGGCACCATAGGCAAAAAACACGTTTTTACCTTTGATAAACGATGAAAGCGCGAGCCTTATGTCGTGGGTCTGGGTCAAGCTGTCATCCTGCCTTCCCCTTGAGTAAGAGTACGCCATGGCGCCAGCAAGCTTAGGGTTGGTTTGGGAGTCCACCAATGAAAGATGAAAGTTGTGACGTGAAGCCCAATTGCGATATCCATAGCCGGTATCAATCGCATATTGAACTGCTTGAGACATTGCCGCCGGGTTGAAGTACAGGCCAGCGGTACCAAATCCAAGGGCCCTGACGGCATCCGACATTCCCAAAGCACGAGCGGGAGCCCCATCTTGCCTGGCAAAAGCGTCGAAGCTGATGAAAGCTGTTAACAGAAGTGCGATTAGTGCGACACCATTGCGCATTAATATTCCACGTCATAAGGCGCGAAAACCTTATTGCGATGGGGCATTTATGTCAAGTTTATTGCCGGATAGTGACTTGACTTTTAGGCTGTTTTCAGCGATAGAACTTGGGGTTTTATTTTGGGTTTCAGCCTTGCTAAAACCAACTTCAACATTGGTAGGGTTACATATAGAGCAGGGCTATCTTGCGACTGCTAGGGGACTTCTTGATCGGTTGATTGAATTGAATCCCGATGATCCCAGAATCGCTGGCTTGGAGCAGCGTTGGGCGCATGGAGCTGCAGCAGCCCGCAGGCGGGCTTCTATAGAGCTATTGAGACAGCTTTTAGCTAGGGTCCGTAGAGTGCGCACGGCGCAACGCGAGGTGTAATTTGGCAAAGATTAATCGTCCCAAAACTATCGCAGCAGCACATAAGTATCTCGCCAAGGGCAATTTGAAAAGGGCCGTCAAAGAGTACGAAAAGGTTCTTAAAGACGACCCATCTGACATACGCACAAAGCTGAAGGTAGCTGACCTGCTTTTCAAGCTTGGTGACCATGAAAAGGCTGTTAGGACCTTTCATGAAGTTGCGGACTTTTATGCCAGCCAAGGGTTTTTGCTGAAGGCGGTTGCTGTATACAAACAGGTTCAAAGGGTTAAGCCGGACAATGTCGAGGTGCACCTGTCTTTGGCTGCCCTTTATGAGCAGATTGGGTTGGTTGGAGACGCGATTATCCAGTACCGCGATGCCATAGGTTTGTTGGAAAAAAGTGGCGAGTCTTTGCGTCGGCTTAAAGTGGCACAAAAAATGTTGGGGTTGGACCCGGACAATGCCAAGCTGCGGATTGGACTGGCCGAGGATTTCGTCAGGGAGGGGATGCTTGACGAGGCCGTGGCGGAGTTTCGCTCTGCTTATGATGCCTTACGGCGTCAGGAGCTTGACGAAGAAAGCGTGGTTGTTGCTGAAAGACTGCTGTACTTCCACCCAGATGATTGGGATGTCGCTAAGGACTTAGCCGCTGAATTTATTGCTAATAAGGACGGCTTGAGGGCTTTAAGCAGGCTTCAGGCGTGTTACAAGGTCAGGCCAAATGACCCTGAGGTGCTTGACTTGCTGGCGCAGGTCTTTGAATTCTTGGGACAGCCGCAAAAGGCGGCCACCATTTTGAAATTATTGGCGCGTCAATATGATCGCACTGGTCTGATTAGGGAAAGAGACGAAATTTTCCAAAAGGTTTTAGCGTTGTCTCCTGGGGACAAGGTGGCTGCCGATGCGCTGCAATTTGGTTCTGCGGTACCAGTGCAATCTGGGGCTGAAATTGTTTTCGAGCACTCTGATTCCAATCTCCACGAAGAATTCTTGGTTGCTGATGAAGATATTGGTATCGAGGAGCCACCAGAGCCTCCGAAACCAGTGGCGCCACCAGTGCCACCGGCGCCTCTGAAACTAGTGGTGCCTCCGAAGCCACCAGAGCCTCCGAAACCACCGGTGCCTCCATTACCAGAGGTTGAAGAACTTGATGTGTCAGATGTCAGTGCAGACGACGGCGACGATTTTTCCAGTAATTTCGAGGAAAGGACTCTAATCCAACCGATGGTTCCCTTTAGTACTCAGGAAAGGCCAACGTTCAACATCTCCGACATAAATATTCCCCCCGTTTACGATACAAAGGCCGAAGAAGAAAAGCTGTACGCCGATGTGCCAAAAGAGTTGCTGGACGACGTCCAAAATCTGGAGTTTTTGATTGACGTTGGAATGACAGAAGACGCCTTGGATTTGATAGCTGAACTTCGGGCCAAAGCCGGGAACCTGGCAGCTTTGGATGAGCTTGAAAAGCGGATCCAGCAATGAGGGTAAGAAGAATTAATGCGGATAGTTGCTGGAGCCCTTGGTGGGCGACGCCTAGTGGCTCCAAAGGGTAGGGGTGTCCGTCCGACCCTTGAAAAGGTGCGGGAGGCTGTTTTTTCGATCCTTGGGGCCAGAGTTGTTGAAGCCAGAGTTTTGGATTTGTTTGCTGGCTCTGGAGCCATGGGCATTGAGGCGTTGTCCAGGGGTGCTTTGTCGGCGGTCTGGTGCGATGTGGACGAACGCTCAATTGCCGCAATTCAGGAAAATGTCGAAAAATTGGGGCTGACCAAGCAGGGCAATATCTTGCATATGACTGCCCAATCAGCCATCAGGTACATGTCCAGAAAGGGCCGGCAGTTCGATATCATTTTTATGGATCCCCCCTATGAGCAAGGGCTTTATGAAATCACGCTGATGGAGCTGGCGGGGTCATCTTTGATTAAAAGTAACTCCATTGTGTGTGTTGAACATCCCAAAAGGGCTGAACTTCCCACGGTTTTTGGCTCTCTTATCCAAGACAGACGGCGTCAATATGGTGATTCCGCTGTAACTTTTTATCAGCGCAGCCAATAGAGGTTTCTTACTATGAGCAAACTAGCAATTTATCCAGGTTCTTTTGACCCAGTGACAAATGGGCACGTCAATCTTATCAGGCGGGCAGTTTCGATTTTTGACCAACTGGTGGTCGCGGTGGCCATAAACTCCAAGAAGGCGGGCTGTTTTTCAATGGAAGAGCGGATTGAGCTGCTTAAGGCGGTGACGTCTGATATCCCTGGGGTTCGGGTTGAGTTGTTTCAAGGCCTTTTGGTTGATTATGCCGCGCAGATTGGTGCCAACGTCGTTGTGCGTGGTTTAAGGGCGATGTCAGATTTTGAGTTTGAATTCCAAATGGCTCATATGAACCGCAAGTTAGCTCCTGGCGTGGAGACTGTATTCCTGGTAACTGGTGCTGACGAGTTTTATATTAGTTCCTCAGTTGTTCGAGAGGTTGCAAGCTTTGGTGGCGACGTAACCGGGTTGGTACCTGACATAGTTAAAGATCGATTGCGCGCAAAGTTTGAACCTAAAGTCAGCGGCTAACACCCAAGGTCAGCAGCCAGCTTTAAAGTTTATCAGGTTAAATCTTTCCAGATAAACGCACCATAACTCCAAAGATATTGGTGCCTTCTGATTTAAATCGCCTGCCAGGTTCATCAATATCACTGTTGTAAACAGGATTGAATTCGTTTGCGCCATTGGCATTTACATACTCAATTCTGCCATCCCTGGGGTTGCTTAAATCTTTGCCTATAACCGCAGTTGTAAGGTAGTGCGGAAGCTCTCGTTGATACATGAAAAGTAGTGACACTTCAAAGTATTGGATAGATTGGAGGTGAATACCTGCCCAAGCACCAATGGTGCCATATGCAGACACGTCAGTGATTCCGTTGAGGGACCTTGGCCCACCTTGAGCCCCTGCTAAAGTGCGATCATAGGCGGCCATGTTTTTAAGTGAGTTGGAGCTCAGGCACGCTGGATTAGAGGCACATGAACTAGAACCAAGGGCTTCAAACAGGTCGGTAGCCTCACGCCCACGGAAGGTGTACGACATCGCAAGTCCAGTGTCTATCGACAAATACTGGCCTGGCTTGTTGTCTTTTCGCGGCCATCTCCATGGAAACCATTCCGCTCCCATCTTCATCCCTAGCTTTTGCCCAGGTCCGGTCAAAATCTGAGCCTCAGCGCCATAATCCGTAAAAAGGGTGCGTTCCGGACTTGGGAACCGCAAGTCGCTGAAAATACTAAAGTATGGCTCAATAAATCTCCAAAGCTTACTAGCTGCTACTTCAATGTGGAGCTGGTGCAAACCCATGCCTACTGCCGTGTTGTATGCCTCGCGCACCTTTCCAGAAGGCGCGGTATAGGTCACATCAAACACCAGGTTGGGGTGTTTGGGCTGGCGCCACTGGACCAAGGGGGCCCATCTGATTCCAATGGCCATATCACCAAAGCCAGACCTAATTTGGCCATTGTTTGGTACTTCAAACAAAGAGCGCCCAAGTCCAGGATCAACCTGGGAATTCCTGCGGTCTACCCCAGTAGCAAAGCCAAGATTCAGTTGGTCTTGAATGACGATAGGCAGCCGGATGTTAAGCTCTAAATCGTGGTAAAGCCCAAACCTCAGGTCGATGTTCATGTTGTGTGACACCCGCTGCGATTTAAGCTCAGGCCTAGTAACAATCATCGGTTGAGATGGGCAGCCTGCAATCGTTGGATCACATTGAAATTCACGGCTTATCAGCGATTTGCGCAGCTGCCAGTCATAGCTGATGGACAGCACTCCATCAAAAGGATCTTCCTTGTCGGCCGCTGACATTACCGTTGTAAGCTCAGCACTGCTGGCGGGTACCGCTACCAATAATAGTATCGGGATGAAAAGTCGGAATTTTGTGCTCATTCTCACCCTCATAATCGCGTCAATTATCAATCATTAAGTCCTAAAGTGTCAAAAGCGTTTCGCCCCAGCCCCAGCAGCTGTGGACTCCAGCACTACAAGTGATTGTCCCTCAACAATGCCAGATCATCAAATTCCTGGATCGCAGTGGCCTTATTGCCAGCTATCTTGGTGACTGAAAAAAGCCCCACTTGGAAATAGTCGTCACATTACCGTAGAAGCGTAATAAATAGCGACAGTTGTTAAGGCAATGGCAAAACCTATTTCGATACGCTCCATAAATGGGCCGCCTCTTGGCAAGCGATCCAGCATGCTTGTAAAGAGACTTAACGCAAAGAATAAGGAACCTAATCCAAGTGAGAATGCCACCATAAATATCGCGCCTAACGCGACATTTCCAGCTGTGCTAATCATCGCCAGAATCCCAACTACAACTGGGCCTGCACATGGGGCTGCAATTATTCCAATGCCTCCTCCAAAAAGGGCAAGCCCCAAAAGTCCATCACCACGGCGCCCAAGTTTCGAGGTTAAACCGGATGGCAGGGACAAATTAAAAAACTTCAGGTACGACATAGCTAACAGCAGGAAAATAATGACTAAAGTCCAAGTAACGATAGGGTGTTGTAGCCAACTACCAAAACCCTTGCCAAGTAAGGCTGAAACTATGCCCAAAGTGGTGTATGTGACAACCATGCCACCTAAAAATGCACTTGCCCTTGCTAGACGCTTTGAAAATGAAAGCTGTCCAGAGCGGTCTCCACGATGAATCCCTGCAAGCGCTGGTAAAGCAATTGGAAACATGGGGAAAACACATGGGGTTAAACTGACTCCAAGACCCGCTAAGAAGACCAGAAGTAGAGCAATGAAGATGCCCTTTTCACTTAACCACGTACCAACTGGATCATATGCCTGTTCCATGTAAGTGCTGGATTCTTTTATTCGATCCAAAAACTTTGATGGTGGTTCATAGTCCGAAAGGGTGGCTCCTGGGTTTAATCGCCCATCAGGCATGAAAAACAGGATTTTGGGCAGCTCATTAATCTGAATCCCAAGTTTGGCTAGGCGCTCTTGGGCCGGGTCAAAGTCGGTCATATCGATGTGAATAGTCACATGATTTTCCAAAGCCTTTACAACCTCGGCATCATTAAGCGTTTTCTCCTCAAGTTGCCTGCACGAGGCGCACCAACTGGCGCCTGCGTCTAAGATTGCCGGCTTTTGATTATCGCGGGCGAATTGCAGGGCCTCCTCGACATCGGTTCGCCACTCTAACGGGGATTTTGCCTTGTTAGGCGTCTGCACAATCCCAAGCAGCATCGCGATTCCCATTGCGGCCAACACCACAAGGTATGCTCTGATAGCCCTTTTTAACGGGGACAATTCAAAAAGATTTGGGCGAAAAACCCCTAAAATCACGGCTATCAGGAAAAAAACGGCGCCTGCGATTCTTAGGGCGGTTTGAAGTTC
>DUVQ01000031.1 GCA_012840965.1 Oligoflexales bacterium
ACGTCGGGTCCCGGCAACTCCCGATAGCGCCCTCCAGGATTGCCCCCGGACCATGTTGCAGGGTGCCCTCTCGACCTTCTTTTAGCTCCAAATCCTGCAGATCAGCATCTTCCTGCCCCCGTCCCTGACCCCTGCCCCACCAAAAAGGCGGGAGTTTTTTGCCCAAGTAGGCTAGAATTCGTCCCCGGTTTTGCGAGGTTTTATCTTGGCTAAACATCTTCCACTTCAAAAGTCCATATTTACGCCGCTGTTGGTGGCTTTGGTCTGTTCGCTGATGTCACATGCTGCACTTGCTTTGGATGGGGCGTTGCCAATGCTTTATGTGTCCACCCAAGTTGCACAAGGTGGGCAGGCGATCTCGGTGCTCATACCGCGAGGAATGAACAACTTCGATGCAAAGCGCCAGGCTGACTCAGCTTTGCGTGCCTTTGACCAGTTGAAGGCTCTTCATCCGACTGAATATGGTAAGGCCACGCTGACGCTGGATGCTACCAAGGATAACGTGCGCTCAGCCACGATAAACCTGGATCCATCCAGAGCTGACGACCATGACAAGGTTGCCTCCGAGGTTTTTTATACCCTGTCTTCTTTGGGGATTACAGTTATCAAAGCTCCCCTTTTGCAAGCCGCAGCCTTAGACCCGTCGGCGCTGAAGACCCCTGTATTCATGCTTGTGATGCCTGTCGATCAGCTGCTGCCACCAAAGACAACCTTTGGTTGCCTCGTTCCCTTGGCTGCTGGTGAATTCATAACCTGCGAACAATTTTCCAGCAGGCTGGCCAAGGGTGACCCCACCTTGGTTGACCGTGCTTTGGCCGGCCTTTCAAGCCCCAACGAAAACACTCGTCTGGCAGTTTTAAAGTCGCTTGACAGCATTAACGTACCAAACAAGACGTCCAGAATTTTCCCCCTTCTTTCAGACCCGTCTTCCACTATTCGCCTGACAGCCATAGAGCTGTTGGCTTCAGAAAAAGGCCCTGAAATCAATGACCGTTTGTCGGGAGTGGTTGAAAACGACCAAGACCCGGCCGTCAAGCTTGCTGCAGTCAGGGCCTTGTCCGCCAGAGGTGTCAGTAAGTACGATGTCTTTTTGCAGATCGAAAGTCTGTCTGACCCGTCCGAGAAAGTTGTGGTAGAGGCCATCAAGAAGTTGGTGGCATCCAAAAATGCTGTCGCGGGACCGCCTTTGGCCAGAATGCTAAAACACGCCCAACCAAGCGTCAGAATCGCTGCCAGAGACGGCCTTATCACAATTGGGGCCAGGAATCTGACCTCTCAAGCCTTGGCGGATGAGGAACTGGACCTAGAAACCAGGGAGTATTTTGCCAAGGACCTTGCGAAAAACGGGTCGGCTGACCTGCAGCTAAAGGGGCTTATCTGGCTTTTGGCCAGAGGCTCAGAGACGGCCGCTATTGATGCAACCAAGCAGCTTGCCAGCATAAAGCCGGCTGCAGGACTTCAGGCATTGGTCGCCACCCTGTCTCGTACGGAGCCTAACGTTCGTTACGCTGCAGCTGACGCGATTGCCGAATGGCGAGACCCAAACACTGTCACCCCGCTGCTGGCCGCTGGCAAGACCCCTCAGGATGCTGCCAAGTTTGAGGCGGCTGCAATCAAGATCATCGCTGCCCAACCACTTGATGTGACCTTGAAACTGATGGAAGACCCAGATGTTACCACCCGGCGGCTGGCAATGAAGGCTTTGGGCGATTCGATGCAGGGTTCGCAGCCTCCACCGAAGGTTGTGACCGTTTTACAGGCCCGCTTATCAGACCCTGACTTGGGAATTCGTCGTGCGGCAGTGTATGCCTTGGCAAGGATTCCAGATCCATCTGTTTCTGCGTCTATCATGGCCAAAATCAAAGACCCGGACCCTGAAATTCGTGAGGCAGCCGTTGTCGCAGCGGCGCAAACTCAGGGGGCACAAGCTGAAGGAATCCTGATTGAGGCGCTGAATGATGAATCTAATGGGGTAAAAAAGGCAGCCTTGATTGCCATAGAAAAACGCCGCCTTGAAGCAGCACGTGAGCCTTTGCGCCTGTTGGGCCGCTATGGAGACAATGAAGTTCGACGTTTGGTGGTCAAAGCGTTTTTGTCCCTTTTGGGTCCAGGGGAGGCGCCCTCGGAGTTTGATTTCCTGCTTTCGCTTTTGTACGACGGTGACCCTGAGATTAAACAAACCGTGATCCCAGTGTTTGCCACCATCAAAGAACGGCGTGCGTTAAATATGCTGGCTGGACTGGTAATTGACCCATCTGCCGAGGTAAAGCTGACTGTAATCCAGGCCTTAGCTGCGACAGGAGAGCGTGATGCCATTGAGGGGCTGCAGAGGGCGATTTTCGACGAAGATACAGTCATCCGGGTTGCAGCCTTGAAAGGCCTTGAACAACTTGGCCGTAAAGAAGCTATCCCGTTTTTGGAAGAAGTCATTGCTTTGGAACGGGATCCTGAGTTCAAACAACAGGCCACTGCCACCAGAGATCTGCTGAAAAGTTTATAAAATGCGCGTTCATTTGTTAGACTGCCTGCGCCTTATTTTAGAAGGAGGCTTATGAGACATCTAAAAATCTTGATTTTGGTTTTGGCTTTGATCCCTGCAAACGCCTTGGCTCAAAAGGGATCTGCGAAAAAGGGACCTGTAGATGTTTTGTTGATGGGGTCTTCAACCATTGGTGGCCCTTTGGGTTTCAAGATCGAAAAAGCCCTTAAGGATGAAGGCTTCACAGCTGCCAAATCTTTAAAAAGCTCCACTGGGATTTGCCGAGCGGACTTTTATGACTGGCGAGTTGGAGCTGTGCAACGTGCCAAGGAATTTGGTATTCCAAAGGTTGCGGTCCTTTATCTTGGGGGTAACGATTCACAAGACCTGAGGTTGCTTCCGTCTGAACAAAAAAAGCTTGGCAGGGCCAGAGACTGGGTGCGATTTAGAGACCAAAATGATGAGTGGAGATTGCACTATGAAAACCGGATGTTGGAAGTAATTGACAGCTTGTGCGATCTGGGCGTCAGCCGGGTGATTGTGCTACCAACTGTGGCAATCTCCAGAGAAAAGCATGTTAAACAACAGGACGTTATTCGAGAGCTACAGGGAAATGCAGCTAAACGCTCCAAGTGTGGTCTTGCCATGTCGACTATCCCAGAGGTTGATAAAATCCCGCCAGGGCAGCTGCAAAAATATCGTGCAAAGGATGGTTTCCACGTGACCGCGGAAGGAGCAACCAGAGTCTGGAACGAATTGCAGAAGCCGTTTATTGAAGAAGTAAAACGAGTAATACCAGACCGTCAAAAACCAACAGTCTCCACCGCCAAATAATTAACGTAAAATTCCCCGTCCCTGCCTCCTGTCCCTGTCCCTGCCTCCTGTCCCTGCCCCTGCCTCCTATCCCAGCCCCCCGCCCACCCCTAGAAAAATCCCCAATTTAGAACCATTTTCACTTTTATCCTGTAAAACGGGTTGACCAACACGCCCCATCAAGGGACAATTCGAAGTCCGTCAGCAAGGAGTTACTTTATGGACGTTGAAATAATTATTCGCCCGGATCGGGACACCCTAGTACGGCCGGAGCGTATAGAACACGTTGAATTCGGCACTCTTTTTACACCAAACATGTTTCATATGAAGTACAGTGGAGGCAATTGGCACGATGCTTACATTGAACCGGTCAAGCACCTGCAACTCCACCCTGGTGCCACGGTGTTACACTACGCTCAGACCATCTTCGAGGGCATGAAAGCATATCGCCAGAAATCTGGAGACATAGTTCTGTTTCGCCCTGAAATGAACATCGCCAGAATGAACATGTCCGCTCGTAGGATGCAGATGCCTGAAATATCACCGGATTTCTTTTTGAAAGCGATCAAAGCACTGGTGGAGACTGAAGCCAACCAAGTGCCTGAGCTTCCAGGCACTCTATACATCCGCCCAACGATGATCGGCACAGCCCCACAGGTTAAAGTAGCCGCGTCGAAGGAATATCTTTTCTATATCCTGACCCTAGTTTCAGGGCCGTACTTCCTGGGTACCTCAGGCCGAGATCCTGGTGCAGTAAGCGTTTATGTCGCCCTAGACAAGAGTCGTTCTTGTTATGGAGGCACCGGCGGAATCAAGGCCGGGGCCAACTATGCTGGCACCTTGGAGACCACTTCTAAGGCTTATGCCATGAAGTGCGGCCAGGTATTGTTCTTGGAGGCAAGAGACGTCCCCTATCGCGAACGTCGCGTGGAAGAAATGGGGGGGATGAATGTGTGCTTCATCAAGAATGGGGCCCTATACACCCCGAGATTGCACGGAACCATCCTACCGGGCGTTACAAGGGATTCCTTGGTCAAGATAGCGAAGGCCAGGGGCATCGAAGTCCACGAAGAAGACATCCCATTTGGCTGGGTTGAAGATGGCTTGGCTGACGGCTCGATTACCGAGGCGTTTGCCTGCGGAACAGCCGCAGTGGTCACAGGCATTAAATCGTTCCACTTTGATGACGGCAGAGACCTAGCCCCATCATCAGCAGTCCCCGGACCAATTACTCAACAGCTTTTTGACGCCATCGTGGGAATCCAGTTTGGAGATGCGCCAGACGAATTTGGATGGTTGCACAAGGTTCTGTAAGCTGCTTTTCTAAACCCCCATTGATTAATCAATAACCGGCCGCTTTGGGCAGGTGCGGAACATGGTCAAGGTGCTTTTGGTAACCGGACCGTGAACGTGGTTCCTTTGTTGACTTCGCTTTGAACGCTGATGGTACCTTTCAAAATGTTTGCAGTTAGCAAACCCGCCACCGCCTCTAACCACACCAAGTTTTTTAACTAATCAAACCATTTCTTGCATTTACATAGAGGCAAAGGTAAACCGGCATCAATCGCTTTTTTGGGGGGCTTTATGAAGCTACGTTTTTTGGCATTACCTGTTTTGGCCGCTTTTCTTGCCTTATCAATTGGGTGTAACGGAGATGATGAAACTCCCACTTTTGATGATGCCTTTGAGCGGGACTCAAAGGCCACCAGTGACACCAAGGCTAAGGACGATGGTACAACCGCGGACGATGACGGCGCAACCGCGGATGATGATGACGGCACAACCGCGGACGATGACGGTACAACCGCGGATGACGATGACGGCACAACCGCGGACGATGACGGCACAACCGCGGACGATGATGGCGAAATCGCGGACGATGATGGCACCGAACAACAAGAGTGCGAAGAAGATACAGACTGCGACGGGGAACCACAAAAGTGCCACGAGTTTAAATGCGAAGACCTGAAATGCAAAGAAGTTCCAGTTGCAAACAACACAGCTTGCTCGGATGATAATCACTGTACCGAAAATGACACTTGCCAAGATGGTGTGTGTAGCGGTACTGCCATTACCTGTGACGACCAAAACCCATGTACAGAGGACACCTGCGATCCTGAATCAGGTTGTTCCTTCAAGGCAATCGACTCTGGTGACACTATAATCTGCGGTAAAGGCGAGTGTATGAGGGAAGTCCAGAAATGCACTGACGGTGTGCCAAACGTATGCGTTGAAGGCGAACCAACCCAAGAAGTGTGCGATGGTAAAGACAACGACTGCGATGGTCACACAGACGAAGAAGACGCTGATGATTGCACGACCTACTATCGCGATGATGACGGAGATGAATTCGGAGTTGATGGCGATACTCGTTGCCTGTGTGCGGCTGCCGCCCCTTACACCGCAACAAAGGGCGGTGACTGCTGCGACAAGGACGACCAAGCATATCCACAAGAATTCACTGAAGAACAATGGTTTATCAAGGCAAACAAGTGTGATTCGTTTGATTACAACTGCAGTGATGGCGAAGAAAAGCGTTGGGGCATTGGTAGCTGTCTAAGCATTGATCTTCCAGGAGGTGGCCGTACTTGTAATGCTAGGCAGGGTTTTGATGGACGAACACCAGAATGTGGTGTAGCTGCAACCTACATTGTGAATTGTTCGATCTCTGGCGGTCGTTGCATAGCAACAGAAACAGAGGAACGAACACAGTCCTGTAGATAAATCCCAAAGATGAGTCCCAAAATCCCAACATTAATCGTCGGCCCTTGCACCCATTTACACCCGGACTCTTGTCATCCGAATAGCGATATCTATCTTCCTTGTCGATCTTGCCGCCGAGCAAGGAGGAAATTGCGAATTGAGCAAGCTAGGTGAGGTCGTGGAACACAATGGTGTAAAAATCATTGGTTACAAAAACTTGTCAGGCATGGTCCCCTTTCATGCCAGCGATGTTTACGCCAAAAATGTCCAAAACGTCCTGTTGCTGTTGTTCCCAAAGGGCGAACTAAATCTGGACTTTGAGGATGAGATTATCGCAGGTTCAATAGTGGCTCATGAAGGTGCCGCTTGGTCACCGACCGCATGATGGCCATGTTCAAGAAAAAACAAGCAGCCGCCAATCAAAAGGGCGCCAACGACGTTGTAAACCCAGCAGCAACCCATGACAGAGGCAGCCCAATTTATGGGATGCCAATCCTGAACGTCCACGAGGCACGCTCGGTAATAATCATCAAGCGCTCGCTAGGCGCAGGTTTTGCAGGAATACGAAACGAACTGTTTGAGTATCCAAACGCAGTGATGATGTTCGCCGACGCCCGAAAGGGACTTGCAGGCTTGACCGAGGAACTTAAGCAGATGTAGGGGTGGGGACAGGGACAGGGACGGGGACAGGATCAGGGACAGGGGTGGGGACAGAAGCAGGAGCAGGGACAGGGGGGCAAGATCACCAGATTTTGAATTTGCCGGGCACTTTTTCCCTGCCGCAGAAGTACGGAGAATCACCATCCAGCAACCAACGGGTGCGCACCAGAGTGTCGTCTTCACCGAAACTTATGGCTTCAGCCCAACCAGACCGCCGGCCGCCAGCATCATCAAGCTTAGGGCAGCCCTTAGGTGGACGGTCACCCAAGGATTTCAGGGCCTTTCTCAGTTTTTTTTCATGCTTCTCAATTATACCCCACGATGTATCGCTTAATCGCCATGCCACTGCAAGAGTTGAGGAACAGTCCTTGTCCCGCTCCATGCCAAAATGCGTAGTAATATTGAGTGCAGACTCGGACATAGGGCTTATTTCCAGTGGCACTAAATAGATTCTGGCTGCATTGGTATAGCTGCCATAGGAGACTTCCCATATGTATCTGGTAAGATTGTCGATCAAATAACTGGTACATTGTATCGAATTTACATCGTGGCACTTCTGTATCAACCAATCTGCCCGATCTGAATAAAAGCTGTAGCCAACAATATCCGATGTGATGTCTACAATAAACCGCAACTCATCGTTTTCCAGTATATAAACAGATGCAGCACCCTCAAAAGCCGTTATATGTCTGCCATAAAACAGCAAAGATTTTCCGTTCCATGATCCACTAACCTTAGCACTAACGCCGCCGCCTTCCAGCAAGCTTACAAGCTTGCCATTCTTTAAGCGTACGATGTCAAACGAGCAGTTATTAGCGCCACATCCGTTCACACAAACCACCTGAAACAACCCATTTTTTTTACCCGAACCAGGAACGTGTGTCACTGCCATGGTGACATCGTATCCAGGATCACAGTCGTAGCAGCTTGACGACTCTGCCCAATCAAAAAGTACATCTTCGGGTAAACGAGGATCGCCTGGCTCCAACTGTAAAAAAACCTTATGTCCTTTGATAACACGACTGGGCATGCGACTTTCGTCCCTGAGAAAACCTGTGACTGTGTCATCAGCAAGCAGTTTTAACGGGGAAAGAAGCACCAGAGACACGATAACCACAATCAAAGCTCTGCTAGTCATTTGCAGCCCCCATTCAGGCAATCTGCCCCAAATCACAAGCCAATTGATGTCTAAGGCCGGCGACCAGGGTTCAACCTAAGACCATATGAAAGGCAGTCTATGGAACATGTACGAACCTGTCAATTAAACCGCGGATTCTTTCATTTGTAGCACAGCGACTCCAGATTGAAGATTTTTTGGGCAAGATCATTGACATGATCCCGTCCGTTACGTAGATTGGCTTTTGGAAAACTAAGATCCAACAAGGAGTTAAGGCCTTGATATCATTCTTTGCAGCGGTAGCGCTTTTGATTCTTGGATATCTGCTGTATTCCAAATGGATAGAGCGGATGCTTGGGGCGGATCCAAACCGAGTTACTCCGGCGATAAGTCAGGCGGATGGCGTTGACTATGTCCCCATGAAACCTTGGCGAATCTTCCTGATACAGTTTTTGAACATCGCCGGGGTGGGACCCATCTGTGGGGCCATTATGGGGGCCCAGTTTGGCACGTCATCGTACTTGTGGATTGTGTTTGGCAGCATCTTCGCTGGGGGCGTGCACGATTACATTTCAGGTTTTATTTCCCTGCGCCAAAAGGGAGCTTCATTGCCTGAAATTCACGGTCGCTACTTGGGAAACAAGCCAAAACAGATAATGCGGGTTTTCACCATAATCCTGATGGTGTTGGTGGGCGCGGTATTTGTGAACACGCCTGCGGTGCTGCTGAACAACAACTTCACGCCTAGCTGGAATATCTTCATTTGGGTGGCCGTTATTTTTGCTTACTATCTGATCGCCACTCTACTTCCCATTGATAAACTAATTGGCAGGATTTACCCGATTTTCGGTTTGCTGTTGTTGGGGATGGCCGCGGCCATTTTTGCGGCCTTTATAGTATTTCGCCCCCCAATACCCGAGCTGTGGGAAGGCTTTCGCAACCAGCATCCACAGGCTGCCAGCAATCCTATCTTTCCAATGATGTTCATCAGCATTGCATGTGGGGCCATCAGCGGCTTTCACGCCACGCAATCACCACTGATGGCGCGCTGCATGACAAATGAAAAGCAGGCTCGCCCCATTTTTTACGGTGCCATGATTGCTGAAGGCATCGTAGCGCTGCTGTGGGCTGCCGCAGCCGCTTACTTCTTCGGCCCCAACGGGCCTGTGGACACAACAGGCAAGGGAGGACCCGCGATGGTTGGAGTCATTGCCAATGAATGGTTTCCAAAGTCCATCGCGGCAATAACGGTGCTTGGAGTCATATCCGCCGCCGTTACCTCCGGCGACACGGCCTTGCGGTCGGCACGCCTGATTGTGGCTGACTCTTTGGGCATTGACCAAAAGCCCATGCGAAACAGGCTGTTGGTAGCTTTGCCTGTATTCGCGGTTACAGCTGGAATCCTAGTGTACTCCCTTGTCGATACAACAGGTTTTGACGTCATTTGGCGCTACTTTGCCTGGAGCAACCAAGTGCTGGCAACAGTCACCTTGTGGACGGCTACAGTGTACCTGTCGCTAAAAAAGAAGCCCTACATCATCGCCCTGATCCCAGCGATCTTCATGACCATGGTAACCAGCAGCTTTTTGTTCGTGGCCGAGAAAGAAGGCCTAGGCAGCTTCATCCCCAGATGGGCAGGATACACAATAGGCGCTGTGATAACATGCATTGCGATGTACGTTTTCTTCAGATTCAAAATGCGGTCCAAGTAGACAACCAGCAATGAGCTTGGCAAGCCCGTCACGACTGTCAGCATCAAGCTAGCAATTGCCTCACGGGCCAGGCCTTGAAATGGTGAGATCGAATATGCCGCAGCCATAGAGGCTGTCGGCTATGATGTAGTAGGTCTGGAATTCATCCCCATCGTTCGCGAGAACAAGTTCCTCACGGTCGCCAAACACAGCTGTATCGACGCCAGCAACGCACATGGAGCCAAATATGTCGTCACATGAGGTCGTCACCCAAAGCGATGCGTCGAACTGTTTAGGTGACATAGATATGGCGACTGACTCACCGGCTTCAAGCGTAAGGCTATAGACTTTCTCGTAGCCATCAGGACCAGAGTGTACGCAGGTCCAGCCAGCGCCGCCAGCGTTGTAGATTTTGGTGCCATTGCAACTATTTTCAGCTTCGAGCGTGATGTCTGCTCCAGTGTACGTGCCTAGATCGTGCGCCTTGCAGGTAAACAGACAATCTGAGGTGTCAAATCTACAATCCTCGGTACAGCCAAGCGTACCACCTTCATATCCAAACTCGTCGCAGGTCTGGTAACCAAGGTCGGCACCGTCACACTGATCATTCCCGTCGATTTTGCCATTGCCACAGCGTGGAGGTTCGTACTGGAATATGGTGAGACTGAACGCTCCGCAGTCCTTGAAGGCATCAGCAATGATGTAGTAGGTCCGGGGCTCAGTCCAATAGTTAGTGAGAACCAGTTCCTCACGGCCGCTAAACATAGCTCTATCGACGCCAGCTACACACTGGGCACCCACTATGTCGTCACATGACGTCGTCACCCAAAGCGATGCATCAAACCGTACAGGCGACATAGATATGACGACTGACTGACCGGCAGCAAGCGTAAGGCTATAGACGTTCTCGTAACCTTTAGAATGTCGGCCCGTGCAGTTCCAGCCAACGCCGCCAGCGTTGTAGATTTTGGTGCCACTGCAACTATTTTCAGCTTCTAGCGTGATCGTATCTGTGAACATGCCGAGATCGTACGCATCGCAGGTAGAGTCACAACCAGACGTATCAAATCTACAATCATCTGTACAGCCAAGCGTACCGCCACCGTATCCGAGCTTCTCGCAGGTCTGCTCACCAAGGTCGGCACCGTCACACATATCTGGGCCGTCCACTTTGCCATTGCCACAGCGTGGAGGTTCAGAGACGGTAAGCGTGAACTCACCACAACTATAGTGGCTGTCGGCTATGATGTAGTAGGTCTGGGACTCAACCCCATCGTTCGCGAGAACCAGTTCCTCACGGCCGCCAAACATAGCTTCATTGACACCAGCAACACACTGGGCGCCCACGAAGTCGTCACATGACGTCGTCACCCAAAGCGATGCGTCGAACCGTACAGGTGACATAGATACGCCGACTGACGCACCGGCTTCAAGCGTGAGGCTATAGACTTTCTCGTAGCCATCAGGGCCAGAATATACGCAGCTCCAGCCAGCGTTGTAGAGTTTGGTGCCACTGCAACTATTTTCAGCTTCGAGCGTGATGTCTGCTCCAGTGTACGTGCCTAGATCGTGTGCCTTGCAGGTAAACACACAACCTGAGGTGTCAAATGTACATCCTTCGGTACAGCTCAAGGTACCGCCATCGTATCCTAGCTTCTCGCAGGTCTGCTCACCAAGGTCGGCTCCATCACACTGATCATACCCATCGATTTTGCCATTGCCGCAACGCGAAGGTTCAGAGACGGTAAGCGTGAACTCGCCACAGCTATAGCGGCTGTCGGCTATGATGTAGTAGGTCTGGGACTCATCCCCATCGTTCGTGAGAACTAGTTCCTCACGGCCGCCAAACGAAGCTCTTTCGACGCCAGCAACACACTGGGCACCCACAAGGTCGTCGCATGACGTCGTCACCCAAAGCGATGCGTCGAACCGTACAGGTGACATAGATACGCCGACTGACTCACCAGCTTCAAGCGTAAGGCTATAGACTTTCTCGTAACCTTCAGAGTATTCGCCCGTGCAGTTCCAGCCAGCGCCACCAGCGTTGTAGAGTTTGGTGCCACTGCAACTATTTTCAGCTTCGAGCGTTATGTCTGCTCCAGTGTACGTGCCTAGATCGTGCGCCTTGCAGGTAAACACACAACCTGAGGTGTCAAATCTACATCCATTGGTGCAGCTCAAGGTACCGCTATCGTATCCTAGCTTCTGGCAGGTCTGTTCATTGAGGTCGGCTCCATCACACTGCTCATACCCATCGATTTTGCCATTGCCACAACGCGGAGGTTTGTAGACAGAGACGGTAAGCGTGAACTCGCCACAGCCGCTGAAGCCGTCGGCAACGATGTAGTAAGTCATAGCCATAAGTGAGTAGTTTTCTAATAACAGGATCTTTGAGCTGTCGGCACCCCAAACACACCCAAGCCCTAGGATGTCATCACAGGAGGTAGTGGCCCAAAGTGATGATTCGAAACCACTAGACGACATCTCCACTTGGACAAACTGACGCGCTGGCACGGTCAAGCTGTAGACAATCTCGTTGCTCTTAGACGAAAAACTTGTACAGCTAGACACACCGTCACCCAACGCGTTGTAGATGGACGTGCCACCACAGGTGTCACCAGTACGGCTGATGACCGTTCCGTCGAACGTCCCCAAGTCGATTGCGTTGCACGAAAAGCTTATGCACTCACCTGCGGCGCTGTCCCAGAGGTAACCCTCATCGCAATTACACAAGTAATTTTGGAGGTGACGTGAACAACCGGTGGCATGAGCAATACCATCACACGGACCGGCGGCACAGGCGTCCTCAAAACAATAATTGAATTCTTCGTAACAGTAGTACTCCCCGGATGGATCGTTACACCCGTAGCTGTCGCAATCGGGGATAAAGTTACACACACCCTCGTGATTGCAGTATTGGCTCGCTGGACAATCTGGGTCGGTTGTACATAGCGTTTGGCAAAAGCCTCCATCGTTACATAAACCAGTGTCCGGACACTGCGAATCCTCCGAACAGTAGGGCATGCAGACTGGCGCTTCCACGAAGTCAAAAGACGGCAAGCAGGTATAGCCCTCACGACAGTCGCTGCCGCCAATAACACATGAGCGCATGCATAATGACTTGTGCATGATGCCGCAGCTGGCATTTGGGTCGTCACAGGAGAAGTCGGGATTGCAGTCCGCGACACAATAACCGCTCGGGTAGCCGTCAAATACCTCGGTTAGGCACATGTTTGACTCACACTCGGCGTTACTGGTGCACGGCTCTCCCACACCGGCCTTTTCGATGGTGGTGCAAGAAGTGGTGTCAAACTGGCATGCAGCGGTGCAGCTAAGAGTGCCGCCGTCGAAGCCTTGGGTCTCGCAGGTCTGCTCGTTTAGATTCGCGCCATCGCACTGCTCGCCAGCGTCAATCTGGCCGTTGCCACAGTCAGGCCCAATCTTGGTGCAACCGGTGGTGTCGAACTGGCA
>DUVQ01000032.1 GCA_012840965.1 Oligoflexales bacterium
AACATTGTCGGGCCTTACACTGTCATCGGCCACGTCATCAGAGGTAATATCATCGGACGCTACCTCATCTGGCGCAACGTTGTCAGTTATCACATCATCGGGTGTGTCATCATTGCCACCGCAACCGGCCAGCACAAGCGCTGTGCCAAGAATGACGGCGATGCCAAACCGGGCAACGGATGCCCCAACCAACTTTGAATTGAGCATGTCCAAACTCCGTAAAAGACAGTCTAGGAAACCGTGGTGAGTTTACAGGATTTTAGGAACTGAGAAAACAGAATTCTGGGGGGCTGGGGTAGGAGGCGGGGCAGGGGCAGGGGGCCACCTACATTAGGAAAACTATGTACTGGAGGACTTCGGCCATGTCGCTCAGATCTCCACCTGAAATCACCTGTTCTTCGTTGTGGAAGTTTGTATAGATTACCCTGCCGGCATCGATTCCGTTGGGTTGGAATGAGATCATGAAGGGTTGAACTGCATTGCCATAAGCACTGTTGGGACCTTCTAGGTGAATGTTGGTGCCAGCTCCTGGAGTACCAACAATTGACGTCAGCGGACCAAGCCTGTACTCAATAATCGCAGTGCTCTTATTCATGTATGCTGCTAAATCCGCATCTACGATGTTCGCGGTAACTTGCCTACCAGAGCCACCTATTCCTGAACTACCAGGAAAATCCTGTGGGAATGAACCATTCCAAGCCGAGGGCCAAGTTTTATAAATGTAAATCGAGGCATAGTCAGATGCATAGACAGAGCCGCTTTGTTCAACAAACTGTCGAAGTACTGGAGAGATCGCATTGCCAAATTCGTTCATCATCGGGGCGTTACTTGGACTACAGTTGATAAACACTACGTCAAAATCATCCAACAATTTAAAGGTTCCGCCACCAGAAGTCTGGGTCCTGGCCTCTTTACCAGTTAGCAGCTTGACACCCTCGTTTTCGCCTTCACTTTGACCATCAAACAGCTTGAAATGGAAACGCAATTGAACCAGGATGGCCTGAATCTGGTCCCAATCACCAGTAACAATCGCGATACGAAGGGCGGTTTTTGGCATACATGCATCGCCAGATGTTGCTATCGTTGTCATGCCTTTATCAACCCACCTGATGAAGGCATGCTCAAAGGAGCCTTTCTTCATCAAGATGGTCTGGGTGCCACAAGGGACATTGTCCAACCTGTAGTTTCCACCAGCGTCTGAATATGTTGATATTACGACGGGATTACCCTCACAATCGACTGTTTCAACCCAGACTTTAACATAAGGGATTGCTGCAGTTGCGTTTGGCGCACAAGTCATGCCCGCGATTGACCCATAGCCGCATGGATCACAACCGCCAACCGCGTCATCGTCTGGCTCCTTCTGTTCAGGAGTCCATGCCTCGCCTGGGTCCCACACTGGGCCAGGATCGTCGTCTTGAGATGGCTTATCGTCTTGAGATGGATCTGGCGTCTGCCCTTGGTCCTTTGGAACATCAACATTCCAGTCTGCCCATGGGTCCTTTTGGTCGGTAGCGTCACCAGGCCGGTCACTGGTTTCGTCTCCCGTATCATACGTCAGGTCACCTATTGGCTTCACATCACGACCACCACCGCCGGTAGCATCTGGGTCAGTTTTGCCGCCCCCACAACCAAGAACCAGAGAAAACACGCCCAACAAAAGCCAGAATCTTGTCTGCATGACGCCTCCATTCTTGAAGTAACCCGGACAAGTTTACACTTTTTTATAATTGTATCCAAGATTTGCAATTATTTTTAAATCACCGCTCTAGTCGCCGGCGAACCATTGATTCTTAAGGCTCAGCAAGTCATTTTTTTGTTTTGTAGGGCATTCTTGGGTGTGGATATTTCCATCCAAAATCTTCACACAGGCCTTCCTTGACCATGAACGCACCATAATCACTGCCGTCTGGTAGGCGGACATAAGCCAGCACTCGACCATATCGATCCAAGCTTATGGGGCCTTCCAAGATTACCTGCTTGTGCTTTGCCAATTTAGCAGCAATCCTAGCGGCCTCTAAGCCTAGTGGGATTTGTTCATCACAGCCCTTTCGCCCCTGCTGTCCGTCTCGCTCGCATTTGTCATTTCGATGGGATTCTGGGCAGTCAACCCCCCGCACGCGAATTCTAAACGAGTTACCGTCAGCTCCTCGAACCCTAAAGGTGTCTCCATCAACGACTTTATCTACATAGACTTGTGACCCAGCCGGCACACCAGGGACGGTTGATTTTTCGGCGTCCTGATTGGCTATCTTTGGTTGTCGTCCACTAAAACGGGCCAAAGAGTAGCCTGAAAAAAAAGTTATCAGACAGGTAACCATCAGTAAGGCGACCCATTTTCCTTGAAGATGCAGTTTATGCTGTAACAACGACGCCCTCCTTGCAGGTCGATGTTAGCATCACTTGCCGAGATCTATTAATACAAGGCTAAGTCTTGGAATTTTAAGATTAATCCGTAGCCCTACAAACCAAGCGCCTTATCAGGTATCCCCAGGGCTTGGCCAAGCAGTTGAGGATAAAGCATCAGAGGCAGGCCCATGTCCTTGGCCAGTTCCTCAAAACGCATGTGGCAATATGGACAGGCAGTTACCAGCAATTCGCTTCCAGACTCCAGTGCGCTGGTGATTTTGCCACGAGCGATTCGCTCTGACAGGTCCGGATTTGAGGCGCTGACAGGCTCACCACAACAATCTATGCGCCTTGGCCAAATAACAGGTGTGGCCCCAGTGACCGCCACCAAGTCTTCGAAGATAGTTGGGGCCATTGGGTTGTCAAAGCCGGTCACCGCCGACGGACGCAGGGCGTGACACCCATAGTGAGCAGCCACCTTAAGGCCGGTCCTAGGCGCAGTCACGTGGCTGCGAATATTCTCAAGACCCACTTCCTTGGACAAAACTGTCAGCAGGTGGTCAACCTTTACCCCATTTGGAAAGGGCAGGCCCTCATGCTGCAAAAACGCTGACACACGCTCGGCCAGCTCTGGATATTCCTCCAAGAAGCGCTGAGCGTGGCGCAGCTGCCCAAAACAGCATTTGCAAGGGGTAAGGATTGCTAGCCCGGCCTGTTTGGCCAAAGCCAGATTGTGTGCAGCAGCAACCACTGATGCGTCCAAATCCAGACTTCTGGTGGGATACCCACAACAGGTAAAGGGCAGGTCCTGTAAACCGACTTTAAGCTTGCCGAGCACTGCTCTGGTGGAGTCCTCGTAAGCTGGCACCATGGCCGGAATTTTACAGCCTAAGAAAATGGCATAGTTCATATCGACCGCCTCCGATCACGGACGGGCCCCAGCTGACGCCAGGCTGCGCCTCGCAGTTCGAGCATGATATCTGTCACTCTGATGCCTTCAGGGCAGTTTTCCTGACACTGATAGCATGTAGCGCAGTCCCAGACCATCTTTGAACCAAGGGCTAGGTCATTCATCCCAAGGCGTAGCAAGTTCATCACCTGCTGAGGGGCCAGATCCACGCGATCCTCGCCGCTGTTGGCCACTACTGGACACACATTGGTGCACGTTTGACACTGGACACAGGCTGAAAACTGGTTGCGGTCCGCAGTTAAAGGACCTGCAGGTGGGACTCGCCCAAGCTCGGCTCCAAGTGCCTCGGCCCATGCAATCGCTGGCTCTTCTTTGACCCACACTGCTGGCGCTGGGAAGCCCTTTGAGGACAAATCACCACGACCAGCGTCCCAAAGGTCGGCCAAATCAAGCCCAACTGGGCATCTGTCAGTGCATCGACCGCAATCTGTGCACAGATGGGCTCCAACAGCCAAGCGTTCTGCCTGGCCGGCCTTGATTTCACTTCTGCTGGCAACCAAGCGCGTGGCCTGAACCTTTCTTGAAGGCAACAGCTCTTGATTGTTCATCCACTTGGCGATTGGTCCGACAGAACAGTCGAAATCGCAAAGGCCGCACCTGATGCAGGCGTCCATGGCCAAAGCACGTCGGTTAACCCGCCCGGCCTTGCTAAGCGGCGCCGAGCTGGCTGCCCCGCGAACTACCAGGCTTATCGGGTCGGCAACCACGTGGAAAACCCTGGTAAAGGGCAGCAAAGCAATGGCAAAAAAGCAAGCAAATATGTGGATGTAGAGCAAGCCTTTATCAACGTTAGCAGCATCCGTGGAAGTGGCTATCAGGCCGGCGGCTTTAGCAACTGGATAAGACACAAAGGCGTGTTGAGGCTTGGAGTGGCAGCCCACACAGTAATCTTCGTTGTATCCACGCCCCTCTTCCAAGAGGTCAGGGTCTGGCTCCCCTTTTAGATCTGGGAAAGCAACGCCATAATCAAGCTTCCATACCCAACGAAGCCCCTTTATCTCGTCCTCGTCAATACCGTACTCCTCGGCCATCCTGTTGAAGGCCTTTGGAGATGACATCTTTTGGGCTTCCAATAAAAAGCCAGTTACTACAATTACGACCACCAGAATGCCAAAAAGCGCATCAATTGGCAGCCTTGCAGGCCTTACCTTACCCCAGTCCTTCTTACGACCACTGGTCATCAGGACTACTCCAACCAGTGTGGCCACCCCAAAGACGTTTCGAAGCAGCAGGAATGGATTCAGAGTGGCTTGGTAATCTGAAAACAACTTGTCGGCTAACAACACGTGCAAGGCGTGCATGACAATCAGCACCAAACAGCCATAGAACAAAAGCATGTGGCCGAGCCAACGCTTTTTGGATACCTTGAAAAGCCTGCGTTGAAGCAGAGAGTCCAGCACAAAGCCGCCGATAATGCCAGGCAAACGCTTGCTGAAGATGGCCTTGATTCCACCAATGATGGCGGCACCTAAGCGCTGTAAAAAGGACACTTCCTTGGCGTCAGGTCCGATCTTTATGATGAGCCATGACACAAGACGCCAGAGCAAGCCAAGGCAGCACACTCCCAAGGCAATCCAAAGTGCCGTTGTAAAGAAGCCGCCATTGAAAACGGTGTCTTCCATGTTACACGCCCCCTATGCTGCCAAAATCGTCAGACATCGCGGATACTGCGGCCCAGGCGGTACCAATGGCCAAGCCTGAACCACTTTTTTGCCGCATCCAGTCCTGACGAGCAAGAATTGAACCTACCGCATACAACCTGGGCCATACAACAGCTCCAAAGGCATCAGTTGGTCGCCACTTTGAATCAACCAATAAACCGCAGCGATTAATCGCGTGGCCTGATTTGGCGAAAAAGTCGCGACTGTGCCAGTTTTCGCGACTTTCAGGTTGCTCGACAAACAGGTCCAAAAGCGGTTCGCGCACCTTCTCACGGTCGGCAAAAAGGCCACGCCCCATGAAACGACCGGTGGCCAAGATTACTGCTTTGGCCTGGACTTCCTGGTTTCCGGTGGCGTCTTGCAGCGTTAAGGTCGCAATATCGTTATCGAATTTGACACCTGTGACGACTGATTGCACTCGCCTGAACACACCGGCAGCAGCCGCAGCGACTTCGAAGGAGTGTTTCAGGCGCAGCCCTGGAACCGAGGTAGGCATCGTTGGGATCTCAAAGACGGGCACGCCAAGGGCGTCTTCAAAGGCTTTATGAACCGCCGTGCTTTCAGACAAGCCCAAAATTGCTGGAAATCCAACGGCTTTAGCGTCACCAATCAAGGGACGCACAATATCAATGACGGCCTGACGCGTTTTATTTGTCTCAAGGGCTGTGGCTAAGTGGGTCGCATAAAGCTCAAAAACGCCCTTAGAATCGGGGAATTCAATCTTTTCAAATCGCAAACCGGGCCACTTGTCGCCCATGGTATGAACCATCTGAGCTGCTGAAAACTCGCGTAGCCCTCGAATTTCAATCAGCAAAGTCGGCCACTTGTTTTCAAAGGCCTTTGCACCAGAGGTCATAGTTGTCGGCACTCCAAAGGTCCCCTTTAGGGTGCCCATGGAGGTTGGGACAAAATGATTCGTGGTGGAGGGTTCATAAGGCATGCCGGCCTTGCCAAGGGCCTCCATGATTTGGTTTACAGCGACTTCCATGGCTTTTGGCCCAACCAACGCAAGTGGGTTACTAGGCTCATCTTTGCGCAAAAGTTCGATGCCGTGCCATGGGTCTTCATGGACCGTGCTATCTTTTACAGGATGCACGGCCAAGACATCCAACAGGCCGCTGCCGAACACAAGGCCGCTGCCGTTACCAATGTGCAAGACTGACAGCCCCTTTGATGCCGCAAATATGGCCGCAGACATGCCAGCAATCCCAGCTCCGACAACGGCTACGTCCCACAGCTGATCTTGGCTATTCATTTTAACTCCTCGCCAAAAAGGCCGCAGTGAAGAGCTTCCATCAATTCAGCCTGAGCCAGTTGCTCACCCCAAAGGACCCCGTGCTGACCGCCCCAACGTTCGTCAAAGAAATCAACGATTTGGTCCAGCCCCTTACGACCTTGGAAGGCGCCGTGTTGGTACAGATGAGCTGCAGCTCGCACAGCGCAAAAAGCGCCTTGGCATGCGCCCTTTCCAACTCGACTCCTAAGTCCGATGTCTGTAAAGGTGGGGTTATCACCAGCTTTAACAAGTTGGTTGTAAAGATTCCTGATGACTGCCCCTGAGACCATTTCGCATTCACAAATCAGGGGGTCGTCTTCGTTGGCGCTTCTCATCCAGGCCTTTGGTGCGTGGCCGGGTTCTGTCCAGCGGCCTTCGTAGGCGGAAGGTAGTGGCACAGAGGTGGTGACGCAGGGAGTGGTAACCCCGAGGCGTTCACAGACAAGGTCAGCGGCCTTTTCCGCCATTAATCTGCAGGTGGTCAGCTTGCCACCTGTGATGGTTGCGAAGTTTTGAAGGCCGGACTCTTCGTGTCCCAAAAGGGCGAATCCACGAGAGACCGAGCGGCCGTCACCGCCACTTGCGCCGACTAGGGGGCGGACGCCTGCATACGCCCTGATATATCTGACTGTGGCGAGGTCTGGGACCATGGCCGAGGATTCTTCAACAATTTGGTCAACTTCGGCAATGGATGGATAAACGTCATCAAGGTTATCGATCTTGACTGATGTCGTGCCAATGATCGAGACAGTGCCGCCTGGCATCAAGATATCAGCATTCGAAGGTTTGCGGAGGCGATTAATAGCTCGATGGGCAAGGCGATTGTGGGTTATCAGCAACGTGCCCTTCGAATAGAGCATGTCGATGTGAATATTTGCCAGTCCAGCTACTATTTTGGCCCACGCCCCTGCTGCGTTGATAATCTGGTCAGCAACAATCTCGCGTTCTTCGCCAGTTACCCGATCTCGCACAGTCGTGGATGTAATCCGGTTGCCTTCGCGTTTGAAGGCAACTACTTGGCTGCGGCGCAACAGGCGGCATCCAAGGGCCTTAGCGTGGGCCACAGACTCCAGCGAAAGCCTGAATGGGTCGATCGAGGCGTCTGGGACTTCGTAGACGGCTATAGCCTTTCTGGATATGGCTGGTTCGTTGGCAAAAGCCTCGTTGAGATCGATCTTTTTCCAACTGATGCCAGCTCTGTCGCAGTGGCCGGGAAAGTCGGCAATGAAGTTTTCATCGTCGCCTTGTACAGCGACGAAGTAGCCTCCTGTAGCCTGAATGGTTTGACCTGCCAAGCGTTTGAGGATGTCACCTTCGATTCTGCATTCAACTGCGGCGTCGTGGTCGTTCGAGACATATCGAGCGCCACTGTGTAGTAATCCATGATTTCGACCGGAGGCTCCAGCGTTAAGGTCGTCTTGTTCTACGAGGATGCAATCCACGCCTCGTAGAGCTAAGTCTCGCATAATCGAAGTACCGGTCGCGCCACCACCAATAATGAGGACTTGGGTTTCCACAGGCCCCTCCAAAAAATCGCACTGAGTTTACCCGCATTAGACAATTTCAGCCATGACAAAATGATGCATTGCACGATATTGACGCAGGCGGGTTCCTGCCCCCGTCCCTGTCCCTGCAACAGATCCTGCTGATTAGCATATTTTCGCTCCTGATGTTTGTTCTTTTTGGCGTTTTATCTCTTCGTTACAGTTTTAAAACATGTCCGGGGGCATCCTTCCGGGCCCAAAATCTCCCGTAGCCACCCCGACTGTCAGCAACTCCCGATAGCGCCCTCCAGGATTGCCCCCGGACCATGTTGCAGGGTGCCCTCTCGACCTTCTTTTAGCTCCAAATCCTGTTAAACTGCACAATCATCTCCCTGCCCCTGTCCCTGCCCCTGTCCCTGTTCCTGTTCCTGTTCCTGTTCCTGCCCCTGACCCTGTCCCCTGCCCCACTTCCCCAGCCCCCGTTTTTCTCATAAACTGGGGCCCAGCACTTTTGGAGGAGCCTGTGATGGCGGATGCGGATCTGATTGTTGTTGGTGGTGGTATCAGCGGAGCGTCGCTTGCCTACCTTTGCGCTAAAGCAGGGCTTTCAGTTACCGTCCTGGATTCAAATAAAAAAATGGGGGGATGCCTTTGGACCCACAAATCCAAGGCTGGATATTGGCATGAGCTTGGTGCCCACACATGTTATGCTTCTTATGGTGAAACACTTAAATTAATCGAAGAGTTACCTGATGGTCTTAAATCCTTGGTTGCCAGGCAAAAGGCTCCAATGAAGTTGGTGGAAGGCGGCCAAATAAAATCACTTTTTTCGCAAATCAATATTCCCAGCCTGCTTTTTAATGCAGTTAAGCTTCCGTTTTTAAATAGAGATGGCAAAACAGTGAGGCAATTCTGGGGTCAAGTAGTCGGGGCCAATAACTGGGAACGAGTTTTTAGTCCTGTTTTTGCAGCTGTGCCGTCTCAGCCAGCCGATGATTTTCCGGCTTCAATGCTGTTTAAGTCGCGTAAAAAAAGAAAGGATGTTCCTAGAAGCTTTACCATTGAAAACGGGCTTCAGGCACTTGTTTTGGGTCTTACGAACCATCCAAATATCAATTGCATCACTTCAACAACGGTCAAAAGCGTGACCAAAGACGCCGCTGGTAACTATGTTGTTGCAACCGGCGAATCCAGCTTTGTTTCAAGGCTACTCGCACTAGCCGTCGCCCCGGATTCAGCCGCAAACTTGCTGGCAGATGTAAACCCCAAGCTGTCAAAGGCAATAGGCTGCATCGAAACGTGCAAGGTCGAAACCATCGGAGTTGTGATTAATTCTGAAAGCACACAATTGCCTAACGCTGCTTTCTTCATCCCCACCAATGATTCCTTCAGATCATGCGTGACCAGAGACGTGTATCCGCATGAAAAATATCGAGGATTTGCCTTTCATCTTTCCCCCAAAGTCGGCGACTCGGACGCCATCGCCAGGATTGAAGAATTCCTAGGCGTTCCCCGTGACAAATGGCTTGATGTAAACCGCCACCAAGTGGTCCTCCCCTCGCCTAAATTGGGGCATGCAGAGATAGTCAAAATCGTGGATCAGCTAATTGCTGGCAGCACCATTGCGATAACTGGCAATTGGTTCGCGGGCTTGGCCATTGAGGATTGCGTGCAGCGCAGCCAGTCGCAAGCAGACAACCTAGTAAATCTTTTCAACGAAATGTCGGCCCCCCAAAATCAATCAGGATCTACCGACGGCAAATAAACGCTGAAAGTCGAACCAATACCCAATTCAGACTGGACGGTCATCACACCACCCTGCTTCAGAACAATACTGTAGGCGGTGGTTAACCCAAGCCCAGAGCCAATGCCCCTAGGCTTTGTAGAAAAGAACGGGTCGAAAACCTTTTCTTTAGTCTTTTCATCCATCCCGACCCCAGTATCTGAAACCTGAATCAACCACCATCCACACAATGCGGAATTATTAACATCCAGAAGTGCTCGGACATCTCCCTCACTCTTGCTGACAGACACGGTCAACTTTCCATGTGGCTTTTCAGGGGGTTCTTTCATCGAACTCATGGCGTGGCCTGCATTTAT
>DUVQ01000006.1 GCA_012840965.1 Oligoflexales bacterium
CCGTAGCCACCCCGACTGTCTCTTAGTGACATCGTCCGGGCGAGATATACGATTGCTAACGTGTACGTTCATCCTTTTGGCCCGGACGGGCCGCTGCGCGGCCTTCAAGTCACCTAAGAGACGTCGGGTCCCGGCAACTCCCGATAGCGCCCTCCAGGATTGCCCCCGGACCATGTTTCAGGGTGCCCTCTCGACCTTCTTTTAGCTCCAAATCCTGCGGATCAGCACGATCATCTCCCTGGTCCTGTTCCCGTCCCTGTCCCTGTCCCCGTCCCTGTCCCTGTCCAACCACCGGCAATGATTTTGGCTTTAAATTTACCAGCGTTATACTACTAAGAGCGGATGCATTGCAAAGTGCAGAGATTGCAAAACAAAAGTCGATTCTAAGGTGGTTCATGCAAAAGACTGAATTGCTTGAAATGATTGCAAATGGCGAAAACTCTGCTGTCGAATTTAAACGTGACGACGTTTCTCCAGAAAAGCTGGCTAGGGAAATTGTGGCCTTTGCCAATACACAAGGCGGAAAGATTCTACTGGGGGTGGAAGATGACGGCACCATCACTGGTTTACAACGATCCAACACTCAAGAATGGGTACTAAATGTCTTTAGAGACAAGGTGTATCCCCAGATAATCCCTCACTATATTGAAGTTGCCGTTGATGACAAAACAAAAGTGGGCGTGATTTCCATTGCTATGGGAGTGTCTAAGCCTTACGTGCTACGACACAACAAACGCGACGACATTTATGTCCGCATGGGCAATCGCTCTGAAATTGCATCTAGGGAACTGCAGATGCGACTTTTCGAAAGTGGGGGGTTGTTACACGTTGAAAAGTTGCCTGTTGCTGGCACCTCTATAGAAGATTTGGACCTAGCCAGAATCGATTTTTACTTTCGGTCTATTCTTTGTGATCCAGATATCCCTGGAACGCAGTCTGAATGGATTGATCGTCTGGTTGATCTTGGCTTGATGGCTGAGGATGGTTTGGGTAACAAGGCGTGCTCTGTGGCTGGGCTGGTGTGCTTTGGTTTTTTGCCAAGGCGATATTTACATAATGCGGGTCTGCGGGTTATGGCCTTTGATAGTGATGACAAGGAATATCAGGCTTTGCTGGACCGAGTGCTGGATGGACCTTTGGTGGGACGTTGGATGACTGACAAATCTGGGCAGAAGCGTTTGGTTGAAGATGGATTGATTGAGAGTTTCATTTCAACCATTTCACCGTTCGTTTCCGTGGAGTCATCGTTTGTTGATGAAAATATGGTGCGGCAAAAACAGTGGTTTTATCCCATAGAGGCGATTCGAGAAACGGTGATCAATGCTTTGGCTCACCGTGATTGGACGAAACCTGTAGACATCGAGGTAAGTAGCTATTTTGACCGTTTGGAGGTTATCAGTCCTGGCAAGCTTAACAACACAATGACCATAAAAAACATGATCGCGGGTCAGCGTTCCTATAGAAACCCCATTATTATGAATATATTGCGAGATCACGGCTATGTAGATGCTCGTGGAATGGGAGTTCGCACAAAGATTATTCCTTTGATGAGAAACATCAATAAAACCGACCCGGTGTTTGAAGCGACCGATGATTACCTGAAAACGGCGCTATACAGAAAAAACAGTCAGTAAAGGCCCCGGACCATGTTGCTGGGTGCCCTCTCGACCTCTTTTTAGCTCCAAATCCTGCTAAACAGCACAATCGTCTTCCTGCCCCTGATCCTGTCCCTGTCCCCGTCCCTGTCCCTGTCCCCGTCCCTGTCCCTGCCCTACCCCGGTACCACCGCCCAGGACAAGCTCATGTGGTCTGGCATCAATTGTTCCTTGGCTTTGCGTAGATTGGGCTCGCCCATGTCCTGCTCACGGTCAACCCATTGGATTTCTTTTGGGATTCGCCTTGCACATTCTCTGGTCAAAACAAGATAGGAGCCTGGTCTGCAGGTCATGGCCTTTTCAAAGTGTGTAACCCAGGTGTCTTTGGTTAGCTGGCCCCCAATGGACAAACCGATGATTTCCCCTTGGGCGCCCTTAAGAACGATGCCTGAAAGGTCCAAAGCCTCTATGTTGTCCAGACATGTAGCCAAGGCATGCATTTCATGCTCCAAGACTTCATGACCTTCACACTCGCGCTCCTTGCACCACCTTTTCAAAAATTCATCGATGGCCTGACGCTGCTGGCTTGTGACTGGCTCTACAGACCAGTCACCAGCTCTCATGAACTGGGCAATTTGATTGCGCTTTTTGGAATATTTCTTGCCTGCAAAACTGGCCAAGTCAGAGGTCTTGTACATGTAATCACTGTTATTTGAATCTTGCACCAGTGAAAAGCGCGAACGGTCCAGGAATCTTGCTTGTTCATCTGGCACAAATCTGATGATTGGTGGATGGCCATGACTTCTGAGATAGTCGAAGCATGCCTCGATAGCCTCGTTTAAGTCACCTTTACCTACTGGGCAAATGAAGCGCAGGTGATTATTTTCGCGGTAACGTAAAAAAAGCCAGTCATCTATGACCGTCCAACACGAGTCATTAAAGTTGTGCCAACACACTTGAATTGCAAAGGAATACTCGCAAAGCCTATATCCAGAATTTCGAAAGCGGCTGGCTATTTCAGCTTTCGAGGCTATCCCAACCGGCTCAAACTGATGATCATGGGGAATTTTCAATCTCTAGTGCTCCTGCTTCAATCTCATGGGGATAAAGCCAACCAAGGGCCTAAACCCCAAGCGTTCATAAAAATCCTGTGTCCCTGGTTCTGCAACTAGGCCAATCCAGCGCAGTCCTTGTCTTACGCAATGATCCCGCAAAAAGCAAACTAGCTGAGCACCAATACCCTGGCCTCTGAATTCAGATAAGACAACAATATCCTGGATGTATGCATCTGAACGACCATCAGAAAGCACCCGCCCCATCCCAATCAGTCGACCTTGCGAGCGAACCGCGCAAACGGCCCAAGAACCGGCCAAAATATCTGGAATGGCGCTTTCATCATCACCCTCCTCCCACCATCCAGCGCTGCGATACAGCGCCAGCACGTCCGCAACATCCAGCCCAGAATCAATTTCAAAGGTCACTTCATCGATTTTCATAAGTCACCGGCCCAAAAGGCATCCGTCGCCATCCGCCAATAATCTTGATAAAAGACGGCACAGTCGCTTACGCAACCAAGCGAAAGTCTTTTGCCAGCTAGTCAAAAGGCAGTCAAGCGAAAAGGAACAAAGATCATGCCCCACGAGGATTTGGGCTAATTTAGCATCGATCACCCCCTGGTAATAAACAGTGAAATTGAATCCGGATATAAAACCAGCTAACATGCCCCAGCTTTTAAACACCAGCAGGGGGGGGACAACTATGAGACACCGAAATTTGGCTTTACCGCTCGTAGTGGGGCCATTGGTTGTTATGCTTGCCTGCTCGTCTGGAACTAATTCCAAAGACGACGGGGGGTTACTTGATACTGCGCCGCCGCTTGAGGCTGTTGACCAAACTCCTGATGAAGGTGGCCGCGATGACGGTACATGTCAAGACACCGTGATGGCTGGAAATGTTGACGCTGCTTCTACCTTGATGCAAGAGGCCAAGGCTGCTTATCAGGCAGAGCTTGAGACCGGTACAAAGCAAGAGGCAATAGAGGCCGCGGCAAACTTCTTGAACTCCAAAGAAGGTGTCTTATTTGTAAGGACAAATGACTCTGCCATCTTTTTTACCTCGCCTGCTGGGATTCGATGCGGCATTTACATCGACACTATACTTGGCGGCGCCCCTTTGGAGGCCCCAAATTCGGCTCCATTGATGCCAGCGCCACTGGCAAATCCTGCTGAAGCGGTCGGCAAGGCTGGTATCTACTCGACCTTGGCCGACGTAGCTGGTTTTAAAAACACGCACCGTAAGATAGCTCAATTGCTTACAAACGCCGCTTTCCAAGTGGCGCCTGTGTTTGCAGGTGAACAAGTAACCTTGGACTCCATCCGCCAGATGTCCGAGTTTGACGTGATTTACATTCGAGTCCATGGCGCCATTGATGACCGCATGTTTACTTTTATGACAGGTCAGTCCCCAGCTGGTGACCTTTGTAAGCTTGCTGATGAATTGAATAGCAAGGCGGTTGGGCTTGGAACAACTATCGACAGCGACCAGGTGCTTTTCACGGTCTATCCAAAATTTTTCCAAAGCTCAGAGTTTAAAAGCGACAGTCTAGCTTATTTTTCGGCCTCTAACGGGCTCAAAACGACTACCCTCGCCCAGACTATGCATGAAAAGGGACTAAGAGCCTTTATTGGTTGGAACAACGTTGTAGCGTCAGCAGAAGAAGACGATTACACAAACATCGCACTTTTCGAGCGCCTTTTACAAGGAGCGACATTGGGCGCCGCAATGACTGAGCTTGAAGCAGAAGACCCGCGTTTTGGCGACACTTGGATTGAGGCAGGCAATGAAGACACCCATGCAAAGTTGGACTACTACCCAAAACCGGATGCCGCCAAGCTTCGAATCACCGCGACTGGCTGCGATGAGGACTCAGATTGCCCACAGGAGCCCGAAGCACAAGTCTGTACAGCCCATCAGTGCGTCGAAGCTACTTGTGTTCAGGATTGCTCCGGCCGTCAGTGTGGCCTCGATCCAAATTGTCGCGAATCCTGCGGGGATTGTGAGCTTCCCGATACTTGCAATGAACAAGGCCAATGTGTGTGCCTACCGGAGTGTAAGGGACGCGAGTGCGGTCCAGATCCAATCTGCCCTGAGTCTTCCTGTGGCTCTTGCGATGAGAATTATGAATGCGACTCCGACGGCCAGTGTCAGTGTGTACCACAATGCGGCAACCGAGTATGCGGGCCAGATCCGATTTGCGGCCATTCGTGTGGGAAAGACTGCGTTTATCCCGACACTTGTAATGCTGAAGGTCAATGTGTGTGTGTAAAAAATTGCTTTGGTCGAGTTTGCGGCTCTGATCCGGTTTGTGGCCTGTCCTGCGGGACTTGTCCTACCAATTATGAATGCGACTCCGACGGCCAGTGTCAGTGTGTACCACAATGCGGCAACCGAGTATGCGGGCCAGATCCGATTTGCGGCCACTCCTGTGGGCCCTGCGCCCACCCCAACACTTGTAATGCCCAAGGTCAGTGCATATGTGTGCCAAAGTGTCTTGACCGAGTGTGCGGTCCAGATCCGGTTTGTCCTGCGTCCTCCTGCGGTACTTGTACCCATCCTAAACGGTGCAATGCTAATGGCCAATGTGTGTGCGAACCGGAGTGTGGGGCTCGACAGTGCGGACCAGATCCGGTTTGTGGCCAGTCCTGTGGGAATTGCCCATCTGATGGATTCTGCGACACCAGTAACGGTAGGTGCGTGCCCCAGACTGTTGGATTTTGCATTAATGACTGGTGTTTGATACCGGCAGGCAACGATATGATAGGAGCTCCTAATGGAGATGACAAAGCAACTAACAGTGAGATACCACAACACGAAGTCTGGTTTACTCGTAGCTACTACATCAAGCAAACCGAGGTAACCCAGGGAGAGTGGAGGTCGTTGATAGGTAACAATCCATCATACTTTCGCTCTTGTGGCGATGACTGCCCTGTCGAGCGAGTCAACTACTATGACGCGGTTTATTATGCGAATGCGCTTTCCACGTCTGAAGGCCTTGAAACCTGCTACACCTTGAGTGGCTGCTCAGGTAGTGCGGGTGTCAACTTAAGTGGGTGCACTGTGACTTTTAAGGGCCTTGGCTGCAAAGGTTATCGTTTGCCGACCGAAGCTGAATGGGAACACGCTCTACGAGCTCGCTATCCTGGTAAAATCCTATGTGACAATCCTCTTGATAGATGTGCCTGGTACGACGATAACAGTAGCAACCAAACCCATCCTGTGAGTCTGAAATGGCCTAGTGAGTGGGGACTGAGAGATGCAACCGGTAATGTCCGCGAATGGGTCTACGACTGGTTTAAGAACGACTATTACACTGACTGCTTCAACGACGGCTGCACCGATCCCACTGGCCCAACACAAGGCCACTACCGGGTTGTTCGCGGCGGCTCCTACAGAGACGCTTCTACGTACTTACGCTACAGTTCCCGCCAACCGACCACGCCTAACACCCGCGAAAGCTACCTGGGTTTCCGCATCGTAAGGACGAAGCCGTAGCCCCCCGCCCCTGTCCCTGCCCCCCGCCCCGGCCCCTGTCCCCGTCAATTGGGCTTTAATTGCTCAGTTGAATTGTTTGGATGATTGACTTTCAATCCTTGTTTGGAACAATTCAGAAGGGCGATTCCATGTCGTCTATGGCGAACCTCAACAGAAGTATTCGCCATAGAGGTCCGTGGACTTAAGCAGGCTGAATTGGCAAACAGTGTTGGAATGTCTCAGAATTATTTGAGTCAGATTGAAACAGGCAAGATAAATGTTGCACATGCAAGGGAGAGGTAGTTATGACTGAAGCTAGATCCTCAAAACATCCCCTTAAACTGAGAAACTGTCTCCCCCAAGAGCTGCAAGATGAAGACGAGGAGCTTATCGAGCGATTTGTGACAGTGCTCTACTTCATCACGAATGGAATGAAGGCTGGTGAAAGACTTCTCGCTAGGGCTCAGGAGAAATTGAACAAGGCCGCAACCGATGATGAGCGAGAAAAAGCTCAAAAAGAAGTAAACTTTGCAGAAAAAGTACTGCCCAGCCGCAACTACTTGAGATTCCCTGAAAAAAACGATGCTCTTCTGGACCGACTGGAAAAGCTCGGATTGATTGAAACACTTTCCTCGGAGCCGAAAACTATTTCACGCCGCGTCAAACTCACAGAAAAAATATCCCCCATACAAGCGAATGTGATTGTAGATACCTATCGAGGCATTTACCCACCGTATATACATCATGCCGTAGCGAAGGACCCCGTTGCGCTTTTGGATAAAGTCGCTTCAAAAGGACGCCGTGAGGAGTTCATCTTGCGCGACTGGGACGCAACTAAAACGCCAGAGTGGGCCTTCCATGTTCCCCGTTGGTTTAACAGTGCTCTTGACATCCAATTGATATCACGAAAATGGAACACCGTTGAATATACCGTGTGGGCGCAAGGGGTAAATTTTTCTTTTAGGGCCGGGGACGTCCTATATCAAGACTTGGACGATTATCTGCAGGGGACTCCTGCGCTCTTCGTTGAGTCAGCGATAAATGCACGTGGGACCAAGCCTGAAGGATTGAATACAGGAGCAGATACCTCGGCTCCAGAACTTGCCGAGCTTGAGAATGACGAGCCCAACGATGCTGCGGGCAAAGATTTTTTCCCAGGAAGTGTTACTTTCAGAGATTGCGTGACCGACGAGGTCAAAACCGTCACACAGGTGGAGTTTGTGAAAATGTTGATGGGAGGGACGCGGCAATAGCTTTGCCCCTTGTTCTAAATTACCGACGAGGACACAAAAGTGACCTCAAAAAACCGATTTTGGACCTTCAGCTAAGATTAGGCGGGGATTATTGGCTGCCAATTTTAGGTTGACATAACGCCGCTTGTTTAGTAAACAATTGCCCCTATCTGTCAGAGGCCGTTCGTGCCTTCTGACAACTCGACATTGGCATTTAAGACGCGGGAAGGTCACATGAAAACGTATGATACTGGACAGATTCGGAACGTCGGGCTCTTTGGGCACCAGGGCGCAGGTAAAACCAGCGTTGGTGAGGCGATTGTATTCCTGGGCAAGGCTACGACGCGTCTGTGCAGCGTCAATGATGGTAACTCCAACTTTGACTTCGACGCCGAAGAGATCCGCCGGAAAGCCTCAATGTCCATGGCTGTTGGATACGGTGAGTGGGATAAGACCCTGATTAACGTTATTGATAACCCAGGGGATACAAACTTTGCTGCAGAGTCGGTTGTTGCTACAAACGCGGCCGATCTGGGCTTGTTAGTTGTTGGCACCATCGACGGCGTCCAAGTTGGGACAGAAAAGCACTTTGAACTGCTTCAAGAGGCTGGGCTTCCAACTGTCATCGTTTTGACAAAGCCAGATCGTGAACGTTCTGAGTTCGAAAAAGCCCTTGCACAGGTTCAAGAGGTCTTTGGCTCGGCAGTTGTACCGCTGACCATTCCAATCGGTACGGAATCATCCTTTAAAGGCGTTGTAGACCTGCTTGCAAACGAGGCGCACATCTATGACGCTCACGTTGGCAGCGTAGGCGCTATCCCTGGCGATATGGCTGATGTAGTTGCCTCCCACCGAGAGCAGTTGATCGAGAAGCTTGCCGAGCAAGATGATGAACTGATGATGAAGTATCTCGATGGTGAATCTTTAACTCTCGATGAACTGAAAACCTGCCTGTCTGTTGGCCTGAAATCTGGGGCCGTGGTTCCAGTTGTGACCGTAAACGCGTCAAACGGCGCCGGTGTGGACTTTTTGTTGGACCTAATCACCAACCACGGTCCTTCACCCGCCGAAAGAAAAGCTTACAAGGTAAAAGTCGGCGAGTCCGAGGAAGTCATTGAATCTTCTGCTGCCGCACCCTTTTATGGCTATGTGTTCAAGACGATTATGGACCCACAACAGGGTCGTATCAGCATTTTACGCGTACTGGCCGGCTCGCTTTCACCAGACGGCTCTTTTGTGAACGTCAACACTGGTACTCGTGAGCGTTTTGGTACGTTGACCAAACTGCTTGGAAAGAAGCAAGAATCCGTGACAGGCGCTAATGTTGGTGACCTGGTGGCGGTAGTCAAGCTTAAAGAAACCAGAACTGGCCACACCCTTTATGCGGAAGAAAAAGGCGGCGGCGAGCTGGTCACCCTGCCCTTGCCATCACCTTGCATCACGTACGCGATTAAGCCCAAGAGCCAAGGAGACGAGGACAAGGTTTCCGGCGCGGTCCAGAGGCTTGTGGAAGAAGACGTCGGGCTTGAGACATCTCGTGATGACGAGTCCAAGGAGTTCTTGCTGCACGGCCTTGGCCAGTCTCACATCCTGACGGCTGTTGAGAAACTGAAAAAGAAATTCAACGTTGACGTTGAAATGAAGCTCCCGCGGATCGCTTACAGGGAAACCATCAAGGGCGTCGCCAAGAACGTGGAAGGCAAACACAAGAAACAATCCGGTGGACGTGGCCAGTTTGGCGTGTGTTACATCGACATGGAGCCAACCGCACGTGGCGCAGGCTTTGAGTTCGAAGACGCCATCTTTGGTGGAGCCATTCCACGCCAGTTCATCCCTTCGGTTGAAAAGGGTATCAGAGATCAGATGGCCAAGGGTGTTGTCGCTGGCTATCCAGCTGTCGACTTCAAGGTCAAGTTGATTGATGGAAAGTACCACGATGTTGACTCTGATGGGCGCTCCTTTGAAATGGCTGGGTCTCGTGGATTCAGGGCTGCCTTTAAGCTGGCAAAGCCTGTAATTTTAGAGCCTATTCAGGAATTGACCATTTCTATTCCAGATGAATTCCTTGGCGATATCATGGGTGACGTTAGCGCACGCCGTGGTCGTATCATGGGAACAGATGCCAAGGGAAAAACCCAGTTGGTAAAGGCTCAGATCCCGTTGTCTGAATCCCAGACATACGCTACTGATCTAAGAGCTATGACTTCGGACAGGGGCTCTTTTACGACGGTTTTCAGTCACTATGAAGAATTGCCTCCTAACTTGGCTGAAAAGCTGATCGCCGAAGCAAAGCTGGAAGAAGAAGAAGACTAGTCCCGGGCGCCTAAAATCGCACCGTTTACCCGAAATCACCACTTGGCCCCAAAATCACCACCTCGAAATCTGATAAGATAGTTGGGCCTTTTTTGTAGCAGGATTCAAGATGATCCGTGTAGACACAGTACCCATTTCGTTGGATTCAATGCCCCCGGCATTACAGAATATGTTGGCCCCTGGTGCGCCACCAGAAAGAAGGCTGGCGTTGGCAAAAGCCGTTATACCAATGGATCCTCGTGACCTTTTGACCAGCTTGGCCTACCTGTCCCAAGACAAAAATCCTGACATAGCTCAGACCGCTGCTGATAGCATTAATCAGATCCCATTGAGCGTTTTGTCACAGGCTGTCAAGATCCATGACAACCCGGGTACTCTGGACAGACTTGCCAGGGCCCACAGTAGCATCAATGGGTTAGTCGATCTGATAGTTGCCAATAAAAACGCGGCCAATGAGACGATAGCCCATATTGCAGGCAGCTCAAAAGGGCCAGTCCTTGACCAAATCGCGGTTAACCAATCAAGAATTCAGGATTTTCCAAAGATAGTTGAGGCGCTTTACTACAACAGTGAAACCCGAATGGGAACGGTTGCGGTGGTGCTTGAAAACGCCGTTCGTATGGGCATTGATCTGTCCCATATTCCGGGCTATCTGGAAATTGTTGAGTCAATCTTGGGCCCAGAAGCTGCAAATCGTGCGAAAAGAAAGGAAGATTTCCTTGTTGAAGAGCCAACCTCAAAGGATGAACCTGAAGAGCAAGCCCAGGAAGCTAACGCTGAGGAAGGCCTAGATGAAGAGGAAGGCCTGGATGAAGAGGCTTTTTCGCAATTGATGGGCGAATCATCTGAAGACGAGGCCGGCGTCGTGGACCAAAAGGCTGAGGCAGAAGACGAGGAAGCTAGCCTGAACAAGTCGGCGGCGCTATGGAAACAGGTTGCTAAGATGTCTGTTGCCCAGAAAGTCAGGGCGGCCCTTTTGGGTAGTGCCGAGGTCAGGGATTTGTTGATCCGAGACACAAGACGATTGGTGTACATGTCCGTCTTAAAAAGCCCCAGAATTAATGAAAAGGACATTATCACCTATGCTAAGTCCAGGAATCTTAATGAAGATATCATCCGTTCAATCGCCACCAGTCGTGAGTGGACCAAAAACTACGCCGTTCGAGCCGCCTTGGTGGCAAATCCCAAATGCCCTCCTAACCAGGCTATGTCCTTCCTGCGAACCTTGATGAATCGAGACGTCAAACAGCTATCTCAATCCAAGGATGTGCCAGGTTATGTAGCTCGTAATGCCAAGCAATTATTGCAATTGCGTGAAGAAGGCAAGGCCAAGCAGGCCTAAAGAACCGTCAGATTAGCACTGAATCAAAACACCGCCGTTGGATGTTCACCCGCCCAAAGAATGGTGTCCTTTTTACAGCGTATATCGTCGGTTTTGGGATAATCCACATTGTAGTGCAGTCCCCTGGATTCCTGTCTGGACAGGGCACTTTCCACAATTAGCTGTGACATCAGCAGTAAGTTGCGCAGTTCAGCAATATCCGGCGTTAAGGGGGTCGACAGCAGGTACTCGCGAATCTCTCGTCCCAACAGGTCCAAGCGCCCTCTAGCACCGTGCAAACGGCGATTTGAGCGAACGATTCCAACATAGTTCCACATCAAGCGCCTGATCTCATCCCAGTCCTGGCTGACCATGACGTTTTCTTGACGCTGGCCCGGCCTACCAGTCAGCATCCAGGCCCTTGGAGCAGCCTCTTTGTCGTAGGGAACCAACAGGTCTCGCTTTTTGGATATATCCTGGACAGCTCTGTTGGCAAAGACTAAAGCCTCCAACAACGAATTGGAAGCCAGCCGATTTGCACCATGAAGTCCAGTACATGCCACTTCGCCGATTGCATAGAGGCCAGGCAGCGAAGTCTGCCCCTCGGTGTCGGTCAAGACGCCTCCACACATGTAATGGGCTGCAGGCACGACCGGCACAGGCTCAGTCCTCATATCAACGCCGAATTGCAAGGTGGTGGCCAAAAGGTTTGGAAATCGTTCTTCCAAAAAGGAAGGTGACAGGTGGGTCAAATCCAAGAGGATGTGATCATCCCCTGTGGCCTTCATTTCGTGGTCAATCGCCCTAGCGACTATGTCCCTTGGGGCGATTTCTTTTTGAGGATGGTACTTATCCATGAATCTAGTACCATCTAGGCGTCTCAGATAACCACCTTCACCCCTTAAAGTCTCGGACAGCAAAAAGGATTTGGCCTTTGGGTGATATAAGCAGGTGGGATGGAACTGAAAAAACTCCATGTTGGCTACCCTGGCGCCAGCTCTGTAAGCCATAGCGACGCCGTCACCTGTGGCCACATCAGGATTACTGGTGTACAGATAGACCTTTCCACCACCGCCAGTTGCCAAAATCGTTGCCCGGGCGTAAACCGGAACAACAGTTCCATCAAGACGACTCATCAAGAAGGCACCCACTACCCTTCTGGAGCTGCTGGAATCGTCATAAATCAGGTCCAAACCTAGATGGTCTTCCAAGATAGAGATGTTTGGATGCTGTGAAACCTTGGCGACTAAAACCTGCTCGATTTCGCGCCCAGTCAGGTCGGCTACATGCAGGACTCTACGCCTGGAATGGCCACCTTCACGGCCCATGTCATATTCGATGGCATCATCGGAGCCCACCGTGGAAAAAGAAACACCCTGCTCAACAAGCCACGAAATGCGATCAGGAGCAGCCCTGACACAAAGGTCAACCACATCCTCGTGACAAAGGCCTGCGCCTGCAATCAAGGTGTCGTCTTTATGAAGCTCAAAGCTGTCATCCTTGCCCATCGCGCCTGCTATACCACCTTGGGCATAGCGAGTGTTGGATTCAGGCGCCTCTCTTTTGGTGGCTACGATGACTTGCCCAAGTTGAGCGGCCTCCAGTGCGAAAGACAGGCCCGCAATTCCAGACCCAATTACAAGAAAATCAGTTTGCATTTAAAACTTCCTTCTGTAGCCAAAAGCTTATCTGGAGCGATTCTGAGGGCTGAAGATCTGGCGGAACATGTAGCTAGCGATATCGGGGTTTTCCTCTAGGCGCCGAGTTGCATAGGCGTACCAATCAGCACCAAATGGTACATACCACCTGACCTTGAATCCACGAGCAACCAACGCATCCAAGGTGTCTTCAACCGGGACACCCAGCAACGCCTGGAATTCAAACGTGTCCTTAGGAATGCTCCTAAACGTGACCATTTCCTCTAGTGCAGTTATAAGCTGCAGATCATGGGTCGCAAAGGCGGTGTAATTGCCGCGCCCCTCCAACAGCAACTCTGCACACCTTAAGTACGACTGTCGTATCTCGTCCGGGTGCTTAAAGGCAATATCCGGGGGTTCACGATAAATCCCCTTGCAAAGCCGGATGTTGGCGCCAGTGTTGGCCAACTGTCTGGCATCTTCCTCGGTACGCTTCAGATACGACTGTAAGACCACACCAACGTTACCACGCCCCTCTCGAACCTCGTTATGGATATCCAAGGTTTTTTGGGTCAGCGAAGAATCTTCCATATCTATGCGCATGAATATGCCCAAACTCTTTGCATAATCAGCCAGATCGTGGACTCTTTGAATGGCTGCGGCCTCGTCCAAGCGCAACCCCAGATGCGTCAGCTTCACGCTGATATTGGCCTGCAGACCATCTTCAGCAATATGTTTCAGCACCGACTTGTATCCAGCAACAACTCCGTCTGCCTGCTCTGCAGATGAAACATCTTCGCCAAGAATGTCTAAGGTCGCGTGAAAATTACGGGAATTCATGTTTTGAATGACCTGACGGGCAGAATCAAAGTCCTCACCCGCGACGTATCTCATTGCAAACCGTTTAATCAACTTCCTTGGCATCAAAGGCATCATGAAAATAACGAACCGCCCAAACATTTTTTCTACCCCGTTAGTAGCGACTCATTAGAACAGCCCTATAAACCTTTTTCAAGCATCTTTTGAGCATCTTTGTTGTCAGGATTCTCACTTAATACCCGCATTACATACTGACTGGCACGTCTCTTGTCATTTCTGGCGACGTAAATCTCCGCCAACGATAGCAACAAGACCTCTCGATCCGCAGCCTTCAGACTATCCATTTTCAAGATCAGCGGTTGGAAAATCCTTAGCGCCTTATCATGCTCACCCTGGTTCATGTATAAACGGGCCAAAGCCATGCCGTTAATCATATTAGCCGCGTCATATTCATGACACAGCCTGTAGTACAAGATGGCCTTGTCGAGCTCTCCGATCTCCTCGAATGTTTTGCCAAGTTCATGTGCATATGGCGGCAACTCTCTAAGGCGGCGCTTACCTTCCAAGTAGTTGACCAGCCACTCCAGATACGGGATAGAACGCTGCCGCTCCCCACTGCGCAGATAGAAGTTCACTATGCCTGCCACAATCTTTGGATTATCGGGTTTCAACTGATAGGCTTTATCAGCCCACTCAATAAACTTTTCAGCTGAATTCAGCTTGTTCAGGTAGATTTCGGCGATCTCAAACGACATCTTGGCAAGTTCTGATTCGTCGGTTACCCGCTCAATCTCCCGCTCAAGCAACGCCACTAACCCCTTAAAATTCCGGGTCTTTTCAAGCAGCGTCTTCAAAAGGACGTTTGCTTCCTTGTGCTCGGGATTAACCGCCATAATGGCCTCAAGAGCCTCTTCAACGTCCTTTCCTGTATCGCCTACAGCCAAACCAAGCCTTGCAAGACCAACCAAAGCCTCCACACCATCCTTTGAATCCTGGGCATCGATTGCCAGTTTTCTGAACTTTAACAGCGCCTCACCTGTACGACCTTGCTGTTCCAGCCTCCTAGCTTGAATCAGATTTGCATGCGTGTTGTCAGGAACAACCTTGATGATAACATCTGCAATCTCACCAGCCCGCGCCAAGTCGCCAAGCTTTGTATCAGCTATATCAGCCGCACTAGTCAGGATTGCGATCTTTTCATCAATCTCAGTAGCCAGGCCGGCTTTATGAACCATCGCGGTGACCAAGTTAGCCCAGTCTTCAGCCAAGTAGTAAAGCCGAATAAGCTCATCTATCAAGTGCGCATTTTTAGGCGCAAGCTCAAAGGCCCGTCGTGCTATCGCGATTGCTGCTGGATAGTTATTTAGATGGGTCTCATAGACAGACGCAGACCGGATGGCGGCTTCAATGCGCTCATCTAGTGGGAAATTACCATCGAATTTTTCTAGCAGCATCTGGACCAATAATGCGTAGTCACCAACATTTTCATATATGTTTTCCAGGCGCGTTAGCACTTCAAAATCATGCGGGTCCTGACGGCGCAAAAGTTCCAAAGACACCCGCGCAGCCTGAGGGTCCCCAAGAAGTTCTTCCTGAATTGTGGCGTGCTCCAGCAAAATTTCCCTTCGTTCAGCTGGCGAATCTTTTACATTTGCCAACCTCATCAAAGCATCTGCCAAGCCAGCGTGATCGCCTTGCGCCTTTCTTAAAGACACAAGTTCTTGTAAAAGCTGAACATTTTCAGGATCAAGGCTTACGGCCTCTTCGATCGCTTGTGCGGCGGCCTCTGGACTTTCTGCAAGTGAATGCAAGTTTGCCAATTTTAGTAAGACCGCACCGCGCTCCTCTGTGTTGATACTTGCCTTGGCTAACTGTTCCAAAACGCCAACGGTTTTTGCCTTATCACCAAGACCTTCGTACAGCTTAAGGGCCTCAGTCAGAACCTCCTTGGAAACTGGCTCCACGGTTAAAACCTTGGCCATACATGTCTCAAGCTCAACAGGGGCAACTCCAGCAGCCTTACCAACGTTAAATGCACGCCAGTAAAGAGAGCGCTCCAAACCAGGCCACGACGCCTGTGAAGCCGCTTTTTTCAAGGTTGCAAACAATTGACCAGCAAACTCGCCATCATTGGCGAAGGTAAGCAGTTTTGCCAAGACATCTTCACTGGAAGGTGAAAGTTCCAAGGCATATGCAAGGTGCTTAAAGACAATATCCCGCCGCCCAAGGCGCTGTGCGGTGGACGCCATCAAGTGATGCAGCCCAGAATAGCCCTCAAGGGAATCACCCCGCTCTATGATCTTGGCGCCTGCCCAAAGAACGGTTTCATCGTCACCATGTTCATCGCTAAGCCTGACCAACTGTAGTAAAGCCTCTGCGCCAACCGTCTCGAAGTCACTAAGCCGCCGCAGCAGTTCAGACGCCTCTTTCCAGTCACCTCCAAGCTCAATGGCCAAACGAACCTGTTCCAAGGCAGAGACAGGGTCACCAAACTCACCAGTTTGCAGCCTTGCCAGCTCCAATCTGAGGTCGGCCGTGGCTGCCGCTTCATCAGTCAGCAAAATCCGTGACTTAAGGATGCGCACCTGATCTTCCGGACGGTTTAGGGCCGCGTACATCGACTCAAGTCGTTCCAACACCACGGTGTCCTCAGGAAACACCTTCAAATAGGCGGCATAGTGCCCCACGGCCCTAGCCGGAGCATTCAAGTGGTGCTCGGCAATCTCGGCGGCCTTCAAATGCAGTGTGTTTTGGAGATTGACGTCCAGAACCGACTGAGCATATTGGGAAAACAAATGGTAAAGGTCGTCAAACCTGTCGGCAGCTTTGGCGACCGACTCAATTTTGGTTAGGGTGTCCTTGTCACTAGGATCAAGGACAAACAACTGGCTTAAAGAATCAAACGCAGCAACTGGATCCTTCAAATGGCTCAAATCCAGCTCAGACAATTCAATCAGCAGGCTTCGTCGCTCATCTAAACTGATGTCAGTTGCTAGACGCCTAGAAAGAACGCCCCTAAGTGCCGAGAAATTCTTATTAATCCCGTAAGCCCTCTTTAAAATAGCAAACACTTCCGTGGACACTTCAGGGTCTTCTAAAAGTTCATCAAGCCACTTAAGGGCCTTGGGCGAGTCCGGCTTTAACTCAACGACCCTATCAAGGTGAGTGACTGCCTTTTGAACATCCTCAATCTGGTTAAGTAAAATGTCCGCCAAACGCAGATGAATACTGATCTCGTCTTCGTCATTTTCCACTTCAGCTAAATTGGCCGACAGCAGTTCAACCAAAGCATCCCACTCACCAGTTACTTCCAAATTCTTGGTTAACCGCCCGTAAGCAAAGGAGTTTCCCGGATCCACTTCCAGCATCCGGTACAGCACCATCCCAGCCGACGCAGGGTCTCTGAGGTAGGATTCATGAATGGAAATAGCCTTCTTCAAAGCCGCAATCTTTAGTTCCCTTTCACATACGGCGTCGGCCTCTCGCTCGTACATGGTGACTAGGTCCTCATAACGCCTAGTTCGCAACAAAAGCCCTTCCAACCTGCGCCAACCGGCATCATGTCCACCATCATCAGTCAGCCACCATTCCAAAGACCTGATGGCAGCAGTCCTATCCCCCAACACGCGCTCCTGATGCTCCACCAGCTCCATCACCAATGGCCGCCTCTTTTCCAGATCAGCAGTGTGTTCAATCCGTAAAGTTAACAGCCTTGCTATTGATTCGTTATTTCCAGCCTTTTTGGCGTACTCTTCCAGCATCGCCAAGGCCTTCAGGTTTCCAGGCTCAAATTCCAGAATTTTCGTCAAAATCCTTTCACGGCTCGCACCATCGGAAACTTCAATATAATCAAGCACTTTGAAGTAGTTTTCAACCTTTGATTCAAAATCTTCAAGACGTTGCGCCTCCGACTCATATACCAGAGCAATGTCTTGCTTGCGATTCAGGCTGCCGAGAGCACCAATCAAACCGTCCAGCAGTTCCTTATCATCTGGGTCGACTTGTCTGGCGTACTCAAACAACTTTGCGGCCGTTTCAAAGTCGCTGAGGTCAAAACTAGCCAGCGTCGCACCAGCGCGAGCCAACGCAAGACCAGCGGCATTTGGTTCCAGTGTTTCAACCTTCTTTAAGATCATCTCGACCACTGACGATATGTGACCTGATTCTCTTGCAATATTAATAAGTTTACCAATAAGTTCTGAAGTATCAGGTTGAACCACAATCAGCTCTATGGCCAATTCAAGCTGCAGTTCAACCTCACCCTGCTTACTGGCCATGTTAAACGCGATCTTGAGGGCATCCACTGGCGTCGGATTTTCAAGGCCCAATGCAGCTATTTCCCGATGCAAAGTAATCAACTTGAGATATTCACTATGGGCTTCCATAGCAACCCTAAGGCTGTGGTAAATATCTTCCGGCGCACCGTGTTTCAAATAGACATCCAAGGCCTTATCCAGATCTTCAGCCGACAGGTTGGGATCATCCAAGAGCACTGCAGTTGCAGATATTGCAGCCTCAGAACTGATCAAACTGCCAACCTCCAAAGCGTCGCGCTTTAGATTCGTGACCAGCGTGTCATGCCCACCTTCGATTGTGAAGGAATCAATCCTGGCCTTAATAAGTGCGTATAAACTTTCATAATCTTCCAGTTCCCTCAATAAACTGGATAACTCGTCACCACACCGCAGACAAAGCGGATCAATCTGTATGGCCTCTTCGAGATAACGCCTAGCAGCTACGTAGTCCTTAAGCTCTTCACGAGCCACTGCCGCGCTTGAATGCAAAAGCTGCACCCTGCTGACCGCATCTTCTTCAAGGTCAAGCATCTTGTCGTAAGTACCCAACAGATTTTTTGGACGCTCGGAAATCTGATAGATATTGACCAAAATAGCCAATATCTGAGTGTTATCAGGGGCAAGCGTGTTACCAATTTCCAAAATACGGGCGGCCTCTTCAAGGCGTCCTGCTCGCACCAGTGCCACTGCAGCCTGCTGACAAACAGCTGCATCACCAACATTCAGGGCAGCCTCATTTGTCAGGACTTCAAACTCATCCAACCGTTCTGTGGCTTCCATTGTTTCGAACAACAGCTCAAAAAGCTCGTTATTCAATGGAGTTATCAGATACGCCTGAGCAAGCGCATCGACTGCTTCAACAGGACGTTCCAAATCCACCAGCAGACTTCCGTACTGATTTAAGGCCAACGCCTTTGCATCCGCATCTGCGGCCAACGCTATCAAAGCCTCGTGTGCCTCTGTGCGAAGCTCGTTTATCCCTTGGTCTTGACCGACTTTATCTAAAACCTGCGCAGCCTCAGGCCCCCACCCGGCATCATCCAGCTGGGCCTGTAGCAACTCGATTGCCCTTTCGTTTTTACCATCAAGCTTAAGGGTCGCAACCAAGTCATCAAGGCTCCTCTTTTGAGCTTTAAACCTTAACGCGGCGCGCTCCAAAAGGCAGTCAATGCGGTCTTGTTCTTCTATTTCGCAAAGCAACTTGCCTGACAGCAGGTCATCCAGGCGGTCGTCATCTGACTGCTGACGAGCAAATTCTACAGCAAGATTCAGGGCTTCCAAATCCTTCGGGTCGCCTTCCAACAGCTTGTCAAGATAACCCCACGCTGCCACATCCATTTGGCTAATAAAAGCCTTGGCAGAGGCTAAAACCAGCTCCCGTACAACGAAAGAATCGGCTACCAGCGATATCAACAGTTCACGTAACTCGTTAGCATCGCCAAACAGGTCCAGTTCCTGGTACAGTTCCAACAGGCCCTTCGCACTGTTGGTGGCCTGCTCATCCAAAGAATCTACGCTGGGACGTCGTTCAAACACCCACTTAAACGCCTCAATTGCACCCTCTAAGTCACCTGTTGCCCTGGAAAGCGCCGCGATGTCGCTGTAAATATCGCGTTTTTCTTCCACTGTTGAAACGATATCCACCATCTCCCTAAGAAGTGGAATCCGCTCGGAATCCTTGTTCTGGATCTTCAGCAGCGCATCCATTTCGCGCAGGACATCAATGGAGCCAGGCATCATCTCCAAGAGGCGATCATAGATGTCCACGGCCCTGGCTATATCACCAAGCTCATCCCTGGAGGTTCTAGCAACGGTCAACAAAAGCGAAACTTGGGTATCGGCGTCAACAATTTCAGTCAGCTCTTCGAGCTGATCACACAACTCCTCAAGCGACTCGTTTGAGCGGGCTGCCGAAACCAGCGCATCCAAAACCATAATATTGCCGGGCTGGATCTGGATCGCCTGCAACAAGCTTGCAAAGGCGTCACTGTAACGCTCTGCCGCAGTCTGTATTTCCGCGGCATCAACCCAACAAGCCACCGCGTCTGAACCTGCTAAAAGGCCGGCCCGTTTCATCAACACTGCCGCCAAGCGATCTGCTTGCCCAGGGTCACGTCGTAAAGCGGCCTCCAAAGCCAAAATCAGATTCATCAGGGTTGCTTGGTCAAGTCCATCACCAAAAACTAAAGCCTCTGCCCTACCCTTGGCCTCTTCGCTATGTGGGTCCTCTATCAATGTTTTTCTAAGTACATCAGCGGCCGCATCAGTACGATTCAGTTTTTCAGTTAGCACGTCGGAAAGGCGAATCATCAAATCGATTCTTCTTTCCCCTGTCGTCCTTTCAATTTGGACCTCATGTAACGAGGCCAACTCTGAAAAACGCTCTGATTCGGTGTACAGGCGGGCGAGTTCTGCCTCAATTTCAGGATCCGACTGAAACGCAATCAAATCCTTCAAGGTATCTATCGCAACTACCACATCATCAATGGATTTGGCGTATTCAGCCTTATCCAGTCGCACCTTGCGCAGTTCATCATCATCTGCCGCGATATTTGCCAGCCGATCGAACGCAAACAAGGCATCTTCTTTACGGTTTGTCTTTTGGTTTAGCTCCAAGACTTTCAGCAACAGATCCTGGGCTTCACCCCCAATCAGCAACGCCTTCTCAAAGGCTTGAATCGCAAGTTCTGGCGAGTCCAACTCCTGTGCGTACAGCTCTCCCAAGGAACGCGCCAAACTGGCTTCTAACTCTGGATTAATTTTGGGTTTTGTAGC
>DUVQ01000033.1 GCA_012840965.1 Oligoflexales bacterium
AGAGCTTCGCGCTGGACCCATTGGAAAGGCTGAATATAGTTACCTTTTTGACACCTGTTTGGCAGTTTCTGCTTTGTCCGGCTGGGTTGGCGACCTGCTTGACGCGAAAACGGTCAAAGATGTTGGTTTGATGGCCTTGGAGCCCTTCGTGCGCAGCGGCCAACCGGTCCTTCCAAGTCCTAAAGATCCACATCGGTGGTCTTGTAATTGGGGGATGCACCTGCTCAAGACCAAAGCGCTGTTGGAATTGGCCACAATCAAGCTGAATGAGCCTAGGTTTTCTGCCGTCACCAGTTTGATCGGTCTACACGGCGATAAGGTCCTGCCCGATTACATGCATGCCAGGGCCTATGGGCTTGAAGGCCTGATAATGGCTGGTAAAGACGTCAGGGCATCAGTAAGCGATTTGACCAAGTGGCAGTCCCAAAAGGGTGCAATGTACGGTTGGGCTGACAAAGCAAGCCCAGGACGTGCGGATGTAACGGCCCAGGCTGTGTGCTTGTGGAGCAGACGTCCGTTTGACGGGGCAAATCTGGCGATTACAAAGGGGTTGTACGCCTTAAGGAGCCTTCAGTCAGAGGCTGGTGGTTTGTTCTACGAGGAATCAAGCGACCACATCAACACATGGGCCACGGCCTTTGCGGACCAGGCGATGGCTTGGGGGCAGTTAAGGCTTGAGGGCAAAACTGTCGATGATGAGCCTTGGATCTAGCTTGGCGGCTTCGGTACTTCAATGCGATGGACTGATGGAATCAAGATGGCCCCGGCGGCCCTTGAGGCCCGTTTTGGGCTTGGGCTACCCTTCAAATTGCTTTTGTCACTGACGGATCGCTGTAACTGCCGTTGTACCCATTGTGGGATCTGGAAGCGCAGGCATGGTGACGAATTAACCCCCCAAGAGATTGATTCGTTGCTTAGCAACTGGAAAGGCTTGAAGTGGGTGGACCTTACTGGGGGCGAGCCCACCATGCGCCCAGATATACTTGAGTTAGCCGATATTGTCACAGCTCATTCAAAAGGCTGGTCCTTCCTGCATTTTGCCACCAATGGCCTGCGCCCAAAGGTTGCGTTTGATTTCGCCCAAAAACTGGCGCAACCAGTTGGGCCTTCAGTTGTAGTCACGGTAAGCATTGATGGCCCCAGGGAACTGCACGATAGCATGCGGGGGGTTAAAGGCGCGTTTGATCTGGCAATTGAAACGGCAGGCAGTTTGCAACAGATACCAGGCGTCGAGGTTTACATTGGAACTACCGTCACTGGTTCGAATATTGAGCACCTAGAAGAAACTCAAGCCGCAATTGGGTCTGCCATGTCTGGATTTAGGGTCCAGGATTGGCATATCAATTTGATGACCAGATCCAAGCACTTTTTTGGCAACATGGACCTTAAACCGTTATCAAAGGACCAAGTCACCTCAGCGATTGCCACCGTCTTGAAACTACGCCCTACCACTTTGAAGCCGTTTTCCATTATCGAGCGCCTGTTTTTACAAAACCTGCTTTTGTATACCAAGACAGGCAAGGCCCCGGTTCCATGTGAGGCTTTGAGGGCTTCTATCTTTGTGGGGCCTACAGGTGATGTGTATCCTTGCCATATCTTAGGGCCAAACCTAGGCAACTTACGCGATTTTGGAATGGATATTGCCGGACTTTTGGGCAATTCAAAGGGCAGGCTCAAGCAGGATTGCAACGACTGCTGGACCCCTTGCGAGGCCTATCCAACGATGTTTTCTCATCCGCTTGCTACCGTTGTCAGTAGCTTGAAATCATTAAGATAATTGGTCTGAATTCGAAGGTTATCTGAAGAACAGGGCGTTTGAATATATCCACGGGTACTGCTGGTCGGCCATCCAGGCCAAGTCACCAAGGTCGGCGGCTAGGTGTTTTGGCGTCATCCAGACCTCGATCCTGTAGATTGCTGGCCCATCAACCGGGTGTTCAAAGGTCCAGCCTTGCCCAACTACTTCTTTGACCACTTGTGAGCCTTGTTTTGCGTCAATTTTAATAAGCTTTGTCACGATTTCAGCATCCTTTGGATCTCCAAATTTGGCCGATGCAAACAATGGCTTAACAACGGTTGGGGTCCTGAAATATATCTTTGCATCTGTGTAATTCTTGGCTTCCTCTCCCATTTCCAGTGGATGCTCGTCGACAACTGCAAACAGGTCAAAGCCGTCAGCCTGTCCCAGGATGTCAAATGCTGAATAAGATCGGGCCTTTCCAATGGCATCTCTGATTGCCAGGTGTTCAGGCGCAGTTTTGTCTACCCAAGCGTGGTTTGATGCCCACTTCAGGCTGCGAATATAGCTGTCAATTCTGTCCCCATCGCTTAGGATGGCAGGTCCTCCAACAGTAAACAGGCGGGCCAGATTCGGCTCATCTTTAAAAAAGTTCTCTTGGCAGCTTTCGACGTCCGAGCATATGCTTGGAACCTCAACGTTTCGGTGGATGTCTGTTGCAAGAATATGCCCCAATCTGATGCTTTTGACCGCTTCATCAAATTTCAAGACGTCTTTTTCAATTGGCTTCAGAACCAACATCACGGAGAGGTCCGGGTTGGGAGCGTCATCATCATCGGATATGAACCGATCCAGGGTAAAGAGCGAAGTTATGTCCTCGACCAACACCATTAGTGCAGGGTGAAAGTTAAATATCTCAATCAATTCAAGAGGCATTGCCACTATTCGTTCGACTGAGATGTCCTTTTGTTCCGGGTGACAGATAAGCCCGATTCCGCCTTGCTCTTGGGCGGCTGCCAGCGCGGCCTGGGCATGTTCAAGCGGAATCGCATCGTGATAACTGATGTCAAACACGATGTCCGGAATGGGGTCGGCCATTCCAATTGGCATCTGTTGGGAGCCCTCGATCCCGTAATAGATGTAGGTGTAATCAATTGGCGAGCCTGCAGGGCATTTCATCTTGTTAGCCAGCAGGCGGTCTTGGTCATCTCGCAGCATTTGGTCGCCCTCAAGTGGTCTATAGTGCAAGGCGTTTTCGAAGGATTGATAGCGAACATAGTTGGGGTGGTCGGTTTGGAACATAAATTCTTTGCCATTGGCGCAAGGTGCGTTACGGTACTCATTTACACAATTGTTAAGCATCTCCTCTATTATATCCGCCTTGCACTGGTCGATTTCCACCTGTTCTTGGTTGTTTACTGCACAAGCCTCGATTTCAGGCGATGTAATCTCGGCGTGGTCTGGAAAACAGCCGTCATGAGACCAACGAGAATGGATGTGCACTATTCCAGTTTTGTGCTCATACCCGCGATTTTCAGGCCCAAAAGGCAACGGAGGATTAACTTCTGGGTACCAGATCTCCTCTTGGATGTCTTGGGCTACTTCACTTTGATCATCGGCGGCATCGCCAGGGTCATCAGCCGTGTCACCAATTTCCACCTCAGCAGTGTCTTCGTCACCAAGCTGGTCTTTAGCGTCTGTTGAAGCATCTCCCGGCGTGTCAGTCAGGTGGGCATCCCCAGCAGAGTCTTTCAAAACATCCTCCGGAGTTTTGTCGCTGCCGCCGCAAGCGATCAGCAGTAAAACGCTTAAAATTGCAGTGATATGTTTCATCATTAAGTTCCTCCCAGAACACAAGGTGTCAAGTCTAAACAAAGTCGGAAGGCAATGATATGACTTTTGAATATGGCTGTCGAATTGGAGGAGAAAAGGCCGCGATGGTGTGGGGGCTGGGGCAGGGACAGGGACGGGGACAGGGACGGGGGTAAGACTTCTATGCATTCATTGTCTATGCATTTGAACTCGTGGCACTGCATTGGTTCGTGGTCGCAGTCATCATCGCGCTCACCCAGGCTCCTGCTCGGCGTAGGGTGCAATTAAACTAGCATTCACTTTAAACATGTGCTGCCAATGGTCATCTGATGTGGAACAGACCATTGATTTCAGAGGAGCAGACAATGCATGTCTTGAAATACGTAGCCACCCTGTTCTTGGCTTTGGTGATGGCATCAATTGCTGGGTGCGACGATTCCGCTGCGGCTTGCGATGGCTATGGCGAGTGTATTCCTGATATCGGTATCGAATGGGTACGCATTGTAGGTGGTTCCTTTAGTATGGGTTCTAATGATGGCGACTCTGACGAGACGCCAGTCCATCGTGTTACTGTGCCAACGTTTGAGATGAGTAAAACTGAGGTTACGGTTGATCAGTATCGTGCTTGTGTTGATGCAGGCTTCTGCTTGGCTGCAGGTACAAGTACCAAGTATAGGCATTGTAACTGGGACAAATCTGATCGTGGTTCTCATCCTATTAATTGTGTTGATTGGAATCAGGCCCAAGACTTTGCGAACTGGGCCGGTGGTCGATTACCTAGTGAGGCAGAATGGGAGTACGCTGCCCGTAGTGGTGGTCGAGATTGGAAGTATCCATGGGGTGATCAAGAGGCGTCCTGCGAGCGTGTTGTAATGGACGGTGGTAGTGGTGAAGGCTGTGGTCGTAATATTACTTGGCCAGTTTGCTGGAGGCCAAGAGGGAACACAACTGACGGTTTGTGCGATATGGCTGGCAATGTTTGGGAGTGGGTCCAGGATTTGTATCACAGCAGTTACGATGGTGCACCAACTGATGGTTCAGCTCGGGAATCTCCAGCAGGCTCTTCCCGGGTTCGTCGCGGCGGTTCCTGGCGCGACAGTGCTGGGGGCGTGCGGGCGGCTATTCGCGGCAACGACTCGCCTACCCAACGCGAACACATGGGCCTCGGGTTTCGCCTCGCTAGATCGGTGCGCTAGATCCTTGGCCCTGTGCCCCTGTGGCTAGGCGACAGCGCAGCGTAGTCACCATTGGCCGACAGCGGCGCCTGGAGTTTCGTGTCATGGTGCCTCATGAGATCGGTTTTTTTGCACCTCCCTTTATCATGATGAAACAGGTAATTTAACAGTTAGTTACGCAAAAATAGTGCGGTAATTATTGGTTTGGCTGTGGTAGTAACAAACACAGTAAAAAGGATTTGGAGCTAAAAAGAGGTCGAGAGGGCACCCTGCAACATGGTCCGGGGGCAATCCTGGAGGGCGCTATCGGGAGTTGCCGGGACCCGACGTCTCTTGGTTGACATGAAGGACGCGCAGCGGCCCGTCCGGGCATAAACACCGCCGCCATTCATGGCGGCTTTCGCCCGGACGATGTCACTAAGAGACAGTCGGGGTGGCTACGGGAGATTTTGGGCCCGGAAGGATGCCCCCGGACATGTTTTATAACTGTAACGAAGAGATCAAACGCAAAAAAGATCGAACAATCGGGAGCCAGAACATGCTAATTAGCACGATCAGGGGCAGGATCAGGATCAGGAGACAGGCGTCAATGCTCGGCCGTGGCTTTGCTCCAACTGACGGAAAAGGCCTGGCGCCAAGGGATTGAGCCGTTGACCAAAAACCAGCCACCAAAGATCAGCAGCTGCAGCAACTGCATCGTCCAAACAGTCAAGGCGTACGCCATACCAGCAGGCGAACCAGGCGCCACACCATACAACTCGATTGGCTTCAAAAGGAAATACCAGAAAGTACCCACATTAGCAGGAGCATTAGGAATCATCATCCCAATCACAATCGTCGACATCATCGCAAAGGCCCCAAGCAACGGAATACCAAAAGGCACCCACCCACCGCCAGCACCCCCAACCTCAAACCCCATTCCCAGCAGATACAACCCTATCCCATTAGAGGCCCAATAAAAGAAAGACAAAAACAAGAACCACAAAAAGTTTTTAACATCCGGAAATATCGACAAACCAGTAAGAAACCTATCCAAAAACCCACCTAATGCCAAGCCAAACTTACTGGAAATCCGGGAAGTTGAATCCTTGACAAACGCCTGGATTGGGTAACGAAACGCAAACATCATTATCAAAACAACCACCAACCCAGTAAACCCAGCCAGCGCGATGTATGTACCAATCCTCAATTCCGTAAAAGACTCACTGTTGGAATTCGGCATAAAAAGCAGCGCGACAGCTAAAAAGCCAGCAACCATCACGCCATCTATTACCCTTTCAACTACAATCGTCGCCAGTGCCGTTGAACGCCTGATGCTAGCCTGGGTCGAGATAAGCGCCGGCCTGACCAGCTCACCCAACCGCATCGGCATCAAAAAAACGGCCATAAATCCAACAGAACACACTTTATTCAATGTCCAAAGATCCACTGGTGCCAATGGTCTCAACAGCGGCTGCCATCGCCAAAAACGGAAGATGTGCATTACAACTAAGGTCAGGAAATACAAGGGTAAATACAACAGATCCAGACGCCAAGCACTCCCCGCAACCAAATAACGGCCATCAAGCGACAGATCCCCTGAAATCAAGGTGTCTATTGGCCACTCATCGAGAGCAAGCCAGATAAACAAGACCCCAATTCCAATTGAAATCAACCACTTAAGAAATGTTTTCGCAGGTTGTGGCAACGACATTACTAGTCACGCCCCCAAAAATCTCCGTCAACCTTGATCATCTGGGTATCTATTAACTTCCAGGTGTTACCAAACCTTTTCCATTCCTCCTGGAAGCGCACAAAGTTGACTGTTATGGAATCGCTACGGCGGAGACGCGCCTTGACCGTCACTTTGGCCGTGTGAGTACTATCTTCCTTGGTCGGACGCTTTTCCCTGACCGAAACAACGACATACTCCTCTAAACGGTTCAGATTCTGGGCAGGATCATGAAGGCTTTCAAAGGCCTCGTGCCCTTCATTTGCAACAAAAAGCGCCGCACTATCCACCGATTGCGCCACCAAATGATGATGATAATTGCGAAGCGTTTCATCGAGATGTTCCATGGCATTAAAACCGCTGGCACATCCTGTAAACAGGGAAAACACAATAATAAAGCTAAATAATCCAAGAGGTTGTCTAGCGCCTAACGTCTTAGTTTGAAGGAATCGGAAAACCAAAAGAAGTCCCCCGTGGAAACGGCGTAAAGGTATCAAAGTTAACAGCAGAATTCCAGCACATAGATCTAGGGCGCTGTCCTGACTAGACGGAACCCAACGTAGTCGATGGCGTTGGTAGGGGTGATATAGCCGCGATAACCCGACCGCGTGAACTTGGCTGCACCGGTCCAAGAGCCGCCACGTACTGAACGTTCACCGCCACTAGGGGGGCCTAGTGGATCTTCGCACCCTCCAGCACAAGTGCGGTAATAGCCGAAATCAAACCAGTCATTCACCCACTCCGAAACGTTACCGTGGACATCGTACAAACCAAATGGATTGGCCGCTTTTTGCCCAACCTTATGGGTTATATCACCTGAGTTGTAGCTGTACCAAGCAGCCTGGTGTAGTGAAATTCCGGCATCGTTATCATCCCACACGCATACTGGCTGCCCACCATCCGTAATGTTGCCCCCTATCCAGTATGCAGTTGTAGTTCCAGCTCGGGTGGCAAACTCAAATTCTGCCTCAGTGGGTAAACGATAACCTTTACAGTCAAGACCCTTAAAGGTTACATCGGCATAATAGTTACCGCCGCCTGGAGTACCTGTGGAATTGCTTAAGATGTAACACTGTTCAAGATTCTTATCCTGGGAAAGCCTGTTCGCATAATAAACCGCATCAAACCAAGTAACCCGTTCAACGGGGCAGGAAGCGCCGCAGCTAAGATACTTAGATGGGTTGTTGCTAATCAAGGTGTTCCATTCTTCCTGTGTAACTTCAGTCTGTTTCATATAGAACGGACGAGTTATCGTGACTGAATGAACTGGACCTTCCCAGTCGAAACGACATGCCTCACCACCAGGAGTGCCCATTTCAAAGGTACATGCTGGAATCAGACACCAGCCACCAGTGCAATTACTGGAAACTGAGCATTCAATGAACTTCACACAGTTGTTACCCTGGCGACGATATCCCTCGTCACAGATACACAGCGCATCACCAGAACCGCTGACTACACAGGTGCCGTGGTAACTACAGGTAACACCTGAACATGGATTTTCAACGGCAACGCATGTGAGGCCAGTTGAGGGACGGTAGCCGTCGTTGCAGATGCAAAGGGCGGTACCAGAGCCGCTGACGACACAGGTGCCGCGGTTACTGCAGGTAACACCTGAGCATGGATCTGCATCGGGAACGCAATTAAGGCCGTCTCGATGGTAACCATCGTTACAAATGCAAAGGGCTTCGTTGGCGCCGCTGACGACACAAGTACCGTAGTTACCGCAGCTAACACCTGAGCATGGGTCTACATCGGGAACGCAATTAAGGCCGTTTCGATGGTAACCGTCGTTGCAGATGCAAAGGGCCTCGTTGGCGCCGCTGACGACACAAGTACCGTAGTTACCGCAGCTAACACCTGAGCATGGGTCTACATCGGGAACGCAATTAAGGCCGTCTCGA
>DUVQ01000034.1 GCA_012840965.1 Oligoflexales bacterium
CTGACCCATGCGGTCTGGCCGAAAAGCATCCTTTGGCCTGGACTTCTGGCGTTGTTCGCCATCTTAGCGGTGATAGTCCCCAACTTGGGGGACCGCACCCCACCTGGATTAAGTCCCAGGATTCCCCATGAAGACATCCGCAGGATTGAACAGGCCAAAGGTATCGAGGATTTCGTTAATCCCTTTGTTTATTCAAGGTTTGAAGGGACTGAAAAAGGTGAAGGAATAATCATTGCGACGACCTCGGTGCTTCCAGATGCAAAAGGGTGGGGCGGCCCCTTCAATTTGGCCATGGCCTTTGGTCGCGACGGCACAATCTGGCGCGTCCAAGCCTTGCATCACCAAGAGACGTCTTCTTATGTACCGGACTTGGGAAAGTTTCTTTCCTCGGTCGAGGGCCTGACCATAAAAGAGTTGCTTGACAAGGGCTTTATCGATGCAATGACTGGAGCCACAGTCACTTCCAAAGCCATGAGCGACGCGATCTTGCAAACCTCCAGGACCGTTGGTCAGGAATTGTTATCCCTTGATTTGCCTGGCACCCCGGAAACAAAACCATGGTGGACCGGACTTACAGACATCCGGTTTTTATACGTTTTTGCCACCTTGGTCGGCCTGCTGATCGTCCATCGTCGCGTTGGCAGGGTTGGTCGCCTGGTATTCATGGCCGGAGCCACTTTGGGTGCCGTCTTGCTTGACGTCCAGCTATCCTCACTGTGGCTACAGTCCTTGGTCAGGGCTGATTTTCCAGCCTGGTCGGTCACCCCAGCCTTTTGGCTTTTGACCTGGGGAGTCTTGGTCATAACCCTCTTCCAAGGCCCCGTTTACTGTGCACACGCCTGCCCTTTCGGGGCCTGCCAGGAATTCATTGGCCTACTAGGCCGCAAGATTGGGCTTGCCAAACCGGTCCCCCCCAGCGCCTTGGTAAGGGCCAGATCGCTAAAATACATGCTACTTGTGATGGTCATTATCGGGACCTGGTTATCAGCATCGGCGATTGCCTTTGACCCACTTACAGCATGGATGGCAAATGCCCCAACCAAGGCCGGCCTGATGTTAGTCATCGTCACAGCCGTCGGAGCGCTTTTTTGGTACCGTCCCTGGTGCAGGTTCCTGTGTCCTGTAGGCGCATTTTTCAACCTATTCAACCGCATTGTAAGCCTATTAAACCTAGCCCCAGCCCGAGCCTACAAGAACTGCGACCTAGGAATCACCCGCCCTGAAGACATCGACTGCCTCCAGTGCAATCGCTGCGCCAGAGGCGGGGCCTGGATTGATGCAGACGAAGGCGAGGTTGCTGAGCACGATGGCTTCGACGATGCAGGGGCACAGGCCACTTTCGATTCCAGTCCTATAGAAGGCATTGAAAAGACAGACATTAATAACGATGGCCTTCAGGAAACAAGTCTTGAGCCAAGCGCCAAAAGCGGGTCTATTAAAAGCGGGTCCCTGAAAGGCGAGTCCATGAAAAGCGGTTTTTCCAAAAGAAGGTCCACCAAAAGAACTTTGGCCTTCTGGGCTCTAATAGCAATCTTTATCCTAACGGTTTTACACAGTTTTTACACAAGCTCAGGCAGCGTCATCACCAGTCTTGGCACCAGCCCAGGTGTCCGCAACATAGACACAGCTGAAGTACAAAGACAAATCGAATCCGGCACCCTCTCAGGCCACAAGGCCCTATACTGGGTACCAATCCTCCCAGGC
>DUVQ01000035.1 GCA_012840965.1 Oligoflexales bacterium
TCCTTGCAGATGCCATCTCGTACTGTAAATCCAACGTCGCAGACACAGATTGGGCCTTCACCACCGACGGCACAAGTGCCATGGGTACCACAGTTGACGCCAACACAGTAATTCTCGAATTGGTCGCCACCGCCACCACAGGCTACGAAAAGCAGTGCCAGCAAAGGCAAAGTTCTTTTAAGCATGAATCCCCTCCAAGCAGTTGGCAGTCGGTCCTAACCCCTACGCTTTACAAACAAAGATCTAAAAACAGGCCGTGGTCGAGGCTAGCACCACCCAAAAAAAGCGTCAAGAAGAAATTGTTGCGCAATGATCTTGGTTTGGGGGGCAGGGGCTGGGACAGGGACAGGAGGCAGGGACAGGGACGGGGGCAGGGAGCGGGGGGACAGGGGCAGGGACAGGGGAGCTATTCTTGCTCGGGGGTGGGGTTTTGGTCGTTCACAAACTCTCTTAGCAAGACTGTGGCGTAGCTTCCTTTTGGAAGCGCGAAGCTTAGCTGGATGCCGTTTTCATGCGGTGCCATAGTTAAATTTAAGGGCTTCACTCGTAGTGGCCTGCGGCTTCCGTCTGCCAATTGGCCAAATACCTTGAAAGCCTCTAGGGTTAGCCCAAAACTTTGAAGGAAATCTGACTCGAATATGGCGGCTTTTTCAAGCGCTGTTTTCATTCTATGACCATAGATTGGCCCGGTGATGCAAGTTTCGTTTTTTTCGAAGCGGGCCTGTTCCACCTCCAGTTCCAAGGCGTGAAACAAACCTCCTGTCTCAACTTTGGCCATCACGTCGCCAAGCATTACCGCCTGCTCTAGGCCTTCAACTACGCGTTTTTGCAGATATAAATTAAAAAGCGCCGACTGTAAGGATGAAACAACCATTCTGTGCTGAAATCGATTCAACCGCGGGCGTTTTGATTCGCCAGTCAAAAGGGCCAACCCACTATGCAGATTGTCGACATCTCGCCCAAACCTTTGGGTACCAAAGAGATTAAAAAAGCCAACCTCACCCAAAGTCTTGGCAGTGGCCTTCAGTTCCTCCAACTGCTCCAACGCCGCGTCACGCAACAGAATCTGAAAGCGATTACCCCAAAGATGTCCAGTCCGCAACTTGTTGCCATGGCGCTTTGCAGCCAAGATCTCAATCCCTTGTGTTCCCGCCAAGTAACCAATCCTAGATTCTTTGTTGCCTGGAATCGAAATCCACTGTCTGGTTACAGCCCGCCTGTCCTTGGTGCCGGCAGTACCAATCTCCTGGTGGGGTATCCCCATGGAATTGCTGATCCTTTTGATCAGCTCACTCCCAGAGATATCTCGTTTTTGAACCCAAAGATACAGGTGTTCCCCCTCTCCACTTGGCTCATAAGCCGGGATTTCTTCAACGATGAAGTCCTCAGGTTCAACCTTGATGCCTGCTTTTACTTTCGGCCCGTTTGGACAAACAAAGGGCATCGAATCCAAGTCGGCGCCGCCCAAAAGACTGTCGATTGACATTAGTTTTCCTGTTATTGAAGTTCTTCAATCAATTTGATTAGAACGGTTTCCCAGTCAGCAAATGAATCAAAGAAGAGATCTGGTTTTAGAGCCTTAAGAATGTCCGCGTTTGTCTTGCCGGTACCAACAAGGGCCACTTTCACCCCGTTTGCCCTAGCGGCCTCAAGATCTCGGATCGAATCGCCAATAACTATAACCCTGATGTCGTCTCCACCACGTTCCCTAGCTCTCCTGATTGCATGCGCAGTCATTTCCTCTCGTGCAACCGCATCAGAGCCGTACCCACCAAACTCGAAAAAACGATTCAATCCAAACGGGGCCAGCTTTGCCCTTGCCCCAGCCTCAATGTTGCCAGTGCAAAGGCCTAAAAGACTGTCGTCACGGCTGCTAATCGCTTGCAATAATTGCATCACTCCCGGAAGCAACGAATTATCCGGCAACAAAGCCACTTTTGAGGGCAACACCTCCACATATCTTGAAAAGAAGCGCTCAATCTGCTCTTGTTCAAGCTTCACGCCCATGTCGCGCACTGCGGCAGCCTGGATAATCTCTATGTCAGTGCCACCCGTAAATGGAATCCCAGTAAACGGGTGCGGCCGTAAAAAGACCTCCTCCCAGACCTGTTCAAAGGCCCAGCGTCCAGCACTACCTGAATTTACCAGCGTGCTGTCCAAGTCAAATAAAAAGGCATAGCGTTTCTTCATTTACCCTTTCCCTTAGCCTTTGGCTTACTCACCTGGCTTAGAGCCAAGAATGTTGCAGCCGCGTTAACTCGAACTGATTCCTCAGGATCCGTCAGTAGATTTCGCACCGCAGCCGCATTGTCGGCGTTTCCACAGCTTTTCAGCACCTTTAATGCAACATTTCGAACCTCGGCTTCCTTGTCGTTCAAAAGAGCTAAGGCAACGTCTCTGCCTTCATCGCAAGAGATACAGCGCAGTCGCTTCTGGGCTGCAATTCTGCTATCGGCATACTGATTCGTAGCCACGATAGTTTTAAGGAACTCAACTTCCTTATCAGGTATCAAGCGTACAGTTTCAATAGCTGTCAGCCTTGCAGAAGACCTTGATGAAGAGGCTATCTGCTGTAAAAACGGCAAGAAGCGTTCGCCAAATCGGATAGTCAACTTGGCAATGTCGTCTGGACGCAGAATCACAAGCAGCGACTCAATGTATTGCCCAGCGGTATCGGGTGCCAATGCGATAATAGCCCCCAAAACTTCTCTGGCTATGTCTGGGTCACGATCCTGAACTTGCAGGCGCAAAACGGTCAGTGCGTCTTCATGATTAGCGTTACACAAAGCCATGATGGCACTTTTCTTGATTTCCGGATCGGAATCATAAACCAAGAAGGATGCAACCCCGACAACGCTTTTGTCCTTTATCTTTGACAATGCTTCGACAACAGCACGCCTGACATCCAGGTCCATATCTCTGACTGCTTTTTCCAGCACTGGAACTGATTCTGCCTGAGCTCGCTCTCCAATGCCTTGCGCTGCAATCTTTCTGATGCCGGCGTTACCGTCAAAAAGCAGTTCATGCAGGTGGGGTAGGGCGCGATTTCCCATCAAGCCCACCAAGCCTTTGGCGGCCACTTCACGGACCTCGGGAACCGTAGATTTAAGCTGTTTTAGTATGGTTTCAAAAAGTACGTGATTGGTAGTTCCAGCAAGGCCACGATACACATACTCGTGTTGTGCAATGGGGATGTCTGGAGCCAAAAATGTTTCCAGCATCTTGTGATATTCGCCAACAGGTGTCGCTGCAACGGCTTTGAAAAACTTCAGACGTGATGCCTCGTCGCCATCTGCAAGCGGACGCAGGACCTTAACGGCCGCCACATCACCGCGTTGGGCCAAGATTTCGGCGGCTTTAATCTTCAAGGTGTTGTCCTTAGATTTCAGCCAAGGCTCAAGTAATTGGCTTGGAAGATTGACTGTTCCGGCCTGGACCTGATCAAAGATGATCCCAACAATTTTTGGGTTTTTGCTCTTGGCTAGTGCCGCAACCAACGGGTCCTGTTTCACCAACGGGGCCTTGAGCAGAGTATTCATGGCCAATTCATCACCGGCCAGCAGCCCTACTTCGAGATAAGGCACTGCAATATCGGCAGGTTGATTGACGACCGCCTGATACAAAGCTGGTTTGGTTGCCAACGTCGGTTCTTGCAGCGCCTTAACCAGCAAGTCGCGTCCAGTGGTGCCTTTAAAGGCCTTGATCAAGCAGAAGGCGTCGTCCGCAAGAGGGGCACTCATGTCCCGCAGGGCCTCTCCAACCAGTTTGGTTGCCAATGCGTCACTGCGTCCTGCCAAAACAATAAGAGCCTGTTTGCGGACAGGCCATTGTGGGTCTGACAGCGCCTCTTTCAGTATGGATTCAGTGTTTTGGCCGGTGACCTGTGGCAAGGCTGCAACAGCTGCTCCTCTGGCCAACATGTCCCCACTGGCTAGGCCACGTTCAATAATAGGCCAAGTCTCATCCATTGCACTTTGAGCAGCCGCGATGCAAGGTGTCGATAGAATTAGAGCTACTAACGCCAAAAATCTCATCTCTAGCCTCCAGAACCAAAGAATACAAAATAGCCCAGTAACGTCCCCGCTACTGTATTTGCTTGACCCAGTCAGTGTCAATCCCAAAACCCAAAATCACCGCCATAATCGTGAGCCGGCCGTTGATGAACCGTTGGAAAGGGGATTTTGCCCATCTGCGGCGTTGCCTTCGCCAATTTGAGACTCGATGTACAGTCAAGTACACCTTCACTCAAA
>DUVQ01000036.1 GCA_012840965.1 Oligoflexales bacterium
ACACAAATGGTCTTAATGGCTTTCAATCGCTACGGCTGTTGCTGGACGGATTAGGCATGAAGCAAGGTGTTAACGCTCGGTCGGTATTGCTGCCTGTAGTGGCTTTATCGCTATTGTTTTCCTTCACAATTTACGGGTGTTCGACGTCAAGTGTCGAATGGATGGACCCAGAGATGGAGGATATCAGCCAGTACTTGGAGATAGATGAGCCCAGTGGAGATTCCTCGTCAGAGCCGGGTGAAGGGCCAAGATTCGGCTTGGTGGGTGATCCTTGTGAAGCTGACGCTGACTGCGACACTAATTTTTGTATGTCAACAGAACTTCTTGTCGGCATGGGCGTGGACAACATAGAGATCCCATTTGGAATGTGTTCGATGATGTTTTGTTCGGCAGACAAAGACTGCGGCGAAGGTGGAAAGTGCGTTGATGGAACAGCCATCGCTGGAGTCCCGATTCAACTTTGTATGAAGGGATGCGTAGATTCCAGAGAGTGCAGGTACTCTCAGGGGTATTCCTGCTTTGATACCGGCGTTCCGGAACAAGCCGCCGAGGGGGAGGAAGCTGGCAACATCTACGCTTGTCTGCCCGCCTCATTGGTGCTTGCCATCTACTGTGGTGATGGCATCTGTGACGAAAATGAAAAAGTCGACCCAACCTTCTGCCCGCTTGACTGTAGTTACTGCGGGGACGGGCTTTGCTATGACGGCAAAGATGACCCATCAAAAGAAGAAACCGCTGAATCGTGTCCGCAGGATTGCGCAGACAAATAAGGGAGGCCGCAGGTGAATAAGCAATACTTTATTTCATTGTTGGCCGTTGCCCTGATTATGGCACTGCCACAGCTTGGTTTTGGTCAAAGTGCTTCTGTAATTGAGGTCAATAAGGCTCTTTTGGGGTCTGACACTCCTGCAGACATAGTGGCTGAAGACGGAGAAGTTGTTCAGGACGAAAGGCCACCCCCCAAGAATGCATGGCAGAAATACACCCGTTTCTTGGATGGCCAGCTTGAGAAGCTTGGGCATCTTGACCTCTATGGAGTCACTGCCCAGCTACCAAAGGGCTATTTTTCGGTAAAGTGGGACTACACCCAGTTAAAAGCTGGACGTCGCTATAATTCCAACCACGTTCTTGGGCCAGCAGTTGCCCCCATTCCACTTAGCCTCCTTAACCCTGCCGATGAAGGATGGTTCCTGGATACCGGCCTTACTGGTAGTGGTGGTGGCCACGTATTCCAGGCGTCGTACGGTATTACCAACACTTTTAACTGGTACTTTGAACTGCCATACCAGTTCATGCACACTAGATTTGATCCAAAGGTCATAGACAAAGATGGCAATTTGTGGGGAGGTTCTGAAGAGGCCGCTCGCGTTCAAGGGCGCAATAAGCTGCGTACTTTGTTGCCAATGGTTGGGCGTCCTGTTGTTGGTCTGAAATATGATGCTGACTGGATTTTGGCTGACATAAATACTGGATTTTCTTGGAACCCTTGGCGTACTGAAAGGCTGTCTACTGCTTTGACTGCCCGAGTGTTCTTTCCGACTGGCCGAGTTGCCGATCCTGATAACTCACTTATGTATGCAACCGGTCCCGAGCTTGATACCGGCGTTGGTGGCTGGATTTTGGGCTTTACCAACGGCTGGGACCTTCGAATCTTTAAATACAAGTTCTGGATTGACATCATCGCAAGTAGTGAATTCACCGCTTCCTATGGATTTAAACAAAAGCGTCGTTACCCGACTGTTATTGAGCCAGACGACCCGAATGCCGATTCAAAACGTGGATTTACCAAGCCAAAAATTCCAGGCTCGTTGGAATTTCCAGACCTGACGAAAGATAATAAAGAGTTTGGTACCACTGTTAAGGGTACCTTTGATTACACGCCTGGCTGGTCTCTTTCTTGGACGGGCCAGCTAAACGTACAAATTGCCTTGCTGGGTCTTGGTTTTGGGTACGGTATTTTGCACAGTCAAGAGCCTGAAATTCAAGGCGACTACAGGTTTATTATGATGGCCAGGAGCCTTGAGCTTTTGGGCCAAAACACCATCCAGGCAATTCAGCTTGGCGCGACCTTAAGCCTGCTGCCTTTGTACGTCCCAGTGAACTTTGCATTCCAGTGGCGAAAAATGGTCGACGGTTACAACGCCATCGTCTTCGACGACTACTGGAACATCATCGTGAAGGTCTTCATCCCAATCTTCCCGGACTAACTATCCACAATATCCCCCTGCCCCCGCCCCTGTCCCTGCCTCCAGCCTCCCGCCCCTGTCCCTGTCCCCTGCCCCCGCCCCTGCCTCCCGCCCCCAAAAATTCCCCCTTGCATTTTCACCATCGCCGGCGTACCGTTCCTTGGCCCTTGCGGAGCTTTATAAATGCCCAAAGCAACATCAGACGATCATGTGTATGTGGATTCTTTAATCCGAAAAATCGTGAGCGAGTGCCCTAGACGCCAGCCTACGTCCGAGGATGAACACAAGGCCCTTGAGATCATGGCTGAAGAGCTTCAAGCTCAAGGGTTGGAAATTGAAAGGCATCATTTCAAATTTAACGACAACCTCTATGCGAACCTGCTGCTTCACGCTGCTACAGCAACCGCCGGTACAGCGGTTTCTGCCGTAGCACCTGCCCTTGGATTGGTCATGCACCTAGGTTCCGCCCTTTCTTACTGGGCCGACTCTACCAGAAGGGGATACTACCTGCGCCGCTTGTTTCCCTTTAAAGATTCGTTCAACGTCTTGGCTACGATGAAGGCAAAGAAAAAGCCGGCCCTGCGCGTTGTCATGATGGGTCACGCGGACGCCGCCTTTACTGGTTGGGTGTTTAACCCAAAAGTCACCAAACTGACGGTCACGCCAGGGGACAAGCCCTTACATTTTTTGCAGCGCAGTCTTTCGTTTATGGTGGCCACCCAGTTTGCGCTGGCAGGCATTGATGCTGTGAAAATCGTTTTGGGGCCATTCGCACTGCCTTTAAGGCCGCTTGAATGCCTGCTTACCTTGCCTTCTGCGCTAGCCACCGTAATGAACGCCCAGATCGTATTGAAAAACGAGATTGTTCCAGGCGCCAATGACAACCTTTCAGCCTGTGCCGCCTTGCCAGTTTTAGCCAAAAGGCTACGCGCCACGCAACGAGACGACGTTGAATACGTGTTTGTGGTCACTGGTTGTGAAGAGGCCAGCATGGGTGGTGCCGATGCTCTTGGGCGGGTAATGAAAGAGCGCTGGGGCTGGGACCCTTCTGACACCGTTTTTGTTGGCCTGGATGGGCTTGGAAACGGTGACTTGCGCTTCTTACAGACAGAAGGAGAGGTTTGCAGTATCTCCGTCCCACAGTGGTTGATTGACACCACAAATGAGCTTACAGCTTCAGATCCCAAATATGCCGAAGTAACCGGTTTTCACGTTCCAGTTGGCGGCTCCGACATCGCCGCTTTGTTGGTCAAAGGCTATGACGGGATTTGCCTTGCCTGCGTTGATCCCACCACAGGTGCTCCTCGTCACTACCATATGCCAACAGATGATCCAGACCACCTTGAGATGGATAAGGTCATGTTTTCTATCGAGTATGCTGAAAAGCTGGTTCACGCGATTGTCAAACGAAAACTTGGCCTCTGATTTTGGAGGCGCGACTGACCCCTTGCAACTTAGACCAACTCAGCGCCAATTATCGATATTTTTCCTGAACAAAAACATCAACATCGGCCCTTGGTGCATTGGTCTCATTATCCCAGTAAGGTGAAATTCGGCGAAGGCTGGAAATGATGCCAGGCAAAACGTCAATCAATCTTTGCACTTCTGCTTCAGTAGTATAGCGGCTTGTGCTGATTCGCAAGCTGCCGTGTGCTGCTGAAAATGGGATATGCATAGCCTTCAAAACGTGCGATGGGTCCAGCGATCCTGAAGTGCAAGCCGAGCCTGATGACGCGCAGATCCCAGCATCGGACAGCGCCAACAAAATCGACTCGCCTTCAACGTATTCAAAGGCAAAACTGGTAGTGTTTGGCAGTCGCTCAGCGTTTTGCCCATTCACGAAAACATTTGGGATCGCTTCAAGAATTGCAGCCTCAAGCTTGTCACGCAGCAGCTTTAGCCGCGTCTCTTGCACAAAGTTATGCATCGCCAATCTAGCAGCAACCCCAAGGCCAACAATTCCAGCAACGTTTTCAGTTCCAGCCCTGCGGCTGCGCTCTTGGTGGCCTCCAATCAACCATGGACGCCATCTGACCCCCCGACGCACAAACATCGCGCCAGTCCCCTTTGGTCCATGCAGCTTGTGCGCAGACAAGGTAAGGATGTCCACATCAGGCAATCCCTTGGTCAAATTCAACGGTATTTTTCCAACCGTCTGGGTGGCATCAGTATGAAACACTACCTTGGAATCCACAGCCTTAACAATTCTCGACAGCTCCGCAATCGGAAAAATCACACCAGTTTCATTGTTTCCATGCATGATCGACACAATCGCAGTGTCCTTTTCGATAGCCTGTAACAACTCAACCTTGTCCAGAGTGCCATCTCGATCAACGCCAAGCCTAGTCACACGATAGCCGTTTCGTTCCAACTCTTTCGTAACTTCCAGAACCGCCGGGTGTTCAACCTGGGTGGTCACAATATGGCGCCTATCTGGATTTGCCCGCAAAACTCCCCAAAGCGCCGCATTATTGGCCTCAGTTGCCCCCGACGTGAACAAAATCTCAGATTTTGCGCCAGCCCCAAGCAGCCTGGCCACCGATTCTCTAGCCGCCTCAATGGCGTCCCTTGGTCCCTTTGCCTCTGGATATGAAGAACTGGGGTTGTAAAACTGTTCCCGAAGATATGGCAGCATCGCCTCCAAGACTTCCTGGGCCAGCGCAGTCGTAGCATTGTTATCCAGGTAAACTGACTTGTTATCCATTGTTTTCACCATACATTTGCATCAGTTGTGCTTCCTGCTAGAGCTGGATTACTTCGATCTCAGGATCCACCTGTCGTTTCAGGGTGTCTTCCACAACAAAACGCATGGTTTGTCCAGCCCCCTGACAAGCGGAACAGGTTCCCAAAAGCCTGCAAAAGACCTTTTTGTCCCTGATTTCAATTATTTCGATATCGCCACCTTCTCCAATCAGGCGCGGCCGCACGGAGGTGTCTATAACTCGCTCAATTTCCTTAGCCAACTGGTATGGGGACCGCTCCCTAAAAGCTGGAACGACCTGCGCAGGGGGCTCTTTTACCGGCGTCTGCTCGCCCCATATATCGTTCAAAATGTCTTGCAGCCCCCCAGGTCCATGGTGGCAGCTTGTACAGGATCCGCCAGCTTTAATCGCGGTAGATATCTCTTCAATCGTCCGCAGATTCAGCTCCTTAACTTTTCGTCTGATGTAAGGCTCAGTCAAATTAAAGCACTTGCAAACGACTCGCCCCTCATCCTCTTCAAGCTGTTCAACATCAATACCAAGCTCACTAATCGGCACTCCACGCCGCTTTGCCCAGTCCACAACCGCCGCCTGCAGCGCCTCGGCGCCCATAACCGAGCAGTGCAGCTTTTGTGGGGGTAACCCATCAAGATAGTTCACAATATCAGCATTTTTAATCTTTAAAGCCTCCACAGGCGTGACTGACTTTTCTTCAATCAATCTACACAAGGCCTCACTTGACGCAATAGCAGAGGTACACCCAAAGGTTTCATACCTTGCCTCAACGATTCGGTCTTTCAAAGGGTCGACCGGATCCTTTCTTACCCTGAATGTAAAATCCATTGCATCTCCACAACTTAAAGAGCCGTGGCGACCTTCTCCATCTGGATTTTGAACACGCCCAAAATGGGTCCCAGCTTTATTTGCAATAGCATCACGAAAAAGCTGCATTGTTTTATTTGAATAGTCCCAAGCCATATCATCCTACCTGCATCACTTCTACAACCCCAAAAATCAAAGGGGCTGGGGAATTCCAATCTTTTAACGGGGCCATGTCAAGGGGTGGCACCTACAAAACCGATAATCATCGCTTAATTAATGTCAAAGGCTGATATGATTAAATCTGGATGAAGAATAAAATCTGGCCAAAGAAGTCTAAGCCGCCCGCAGTCCATCTTGTGGTTTTGCAAATTCAGAGCTTGAGACTCGACGATATGTTAAAATTCGACGCTATGTTTGGGCATTTTTTTGGAGGTCGCTTATGACTTCTCGGTATTTGACCGCGTTTTTCCTGGTTTTTTCCTGGCCTTTTGTTGCTTTTGCCTCGCAGCCAACCTCCAGTCACGAAGGGTATGTTATTCAAGTCCTTGATGACTACGCCATTGTTGATATCGGTGGTGAACAGGGAATATCTGTTGGTGATGAGGCCATTTTAGTGGTTTCAGACTCTAGCCCCAGCGAACAGATCATTACCAAAGTCATCGAAGTAGCTGAAACCATGTGCCGAATATCGCTTGAAGGCATCACTTTAGCAACGGTTCAGGTTGGGGATTTGGTTCAGGTCAGAACCGCGGCTCAATTGGCTGACCAAAGTGACGAAAGCGAGATAAAACAACTGCGCTCCAGATTTGGTGACTCGCGGGTTTCTCACGAGCCGTTGTCGAATTTGACTGCAGGCGAACCGGTGATGGTCACGTTAGTTGCCGTTGGTGATCTGCTTCCCACAGAAGTCAATTTACACCTTAGGCATAAGGGCTCCTTCAAAACATTCCCAATGGAGCCTTTTGGTGATGCTGGGTGGACTGTTACTGTCAGTGGAGAAGAAATCCAAATCCCCGGCTTGGAGTATTTCATTGATGGGACCTTGGAAGACGGGCGCCTCATAGCCCTTTTCAGAGGCGATGAGAACCCTTGGCGTGTAGCCGTAAAAGGTGGCTCAAGAGGCAAGGGATGGACCGCTAGAGTAGGCGGCTTCTTTGAATGGCAGGACTTTTATCTTACAAAACCAAACCACGACTCCTATTGGCATGCATCGTTGGACTTTGCTTATCGCCTCAGGAAAGACCTGCAATTCGAG
>DUVQ01000037.1 GCA_012840965.1 Oligoflexales bacterium
CCAAGCCACCCAACCTAACCCCAGTCCCCGCCTCCGCTCCCACCCCATCACACCCCGCATCAACACAGCCACCCTACCCCAAACCCCTTCCAAGGGCCGTCTCCACAGTCTTCACAATATCCCCAGACATAACCAACTCAGCCAATTGGCGAATCTGCCTGGACATGTATCTATCGACTGTAACAGGTGGAAAAATGCTGGAAATTCGCTCCTTAAGCGCCTCACAACAAGGACTAAGCCTCAATCCATCCTCGTCTATCAGATGGCTGACCGCCAAACCACAGGACACTTCAAAGCGCTCGTTTTGCAGGTTTTCATTCAACAATTCCTGGGCCTTTGCCTCAAGCTTTTGTTTCAGCTCCGCCACTTGCTCATTTGCCTCGACGTCCAGAGCGATCTTTGAAGGCAAAGCCCCACTTCTGGCCCTAATCGCAGCCGCCTGATTGGTAAATGCAAGTTCAATGGCCAGAATCTCAGCCAAGCGAGGCAACGTCTCCCACAAGCGCACCCCAAGACCGGCCGACATGCTGACGTGATCCTCCTGGCCAGCATCAGTGGATATCGACATCAGGTGCGAAGGCATGCTGGCACCCCAAATCACGTTGGTCAAAGACGCTGTCACATATTCCGGGATCATCATGCCTGAAGAAATCGCATCCAGTGGCCTGTCCTGCCACTCATCAAACCACTTCAGGTCCTCGTTCATGCCCTTGTTGCGACGCCCATCCACATATCTGGCGCAGCGCATGTTTGAAAGCCTAGCCATGACAGCCACGGCCTGCATTACGCCAAACATGGCAAACGCCACGGGCATCCCATGAAAATGGCCGCCTGAAACGATGTTAACGTACTGGCCAACCCACCGCGAATCCACCCCTTGATCGACGGCATCCGCAGCCGTCATCTTTAAAATCAATGGGTTATCTGTAACACTCGCAAGCTCTGTCTCAAGCGTCTTCCTGGCAAAACTCAACTGGTCGTGACACGCCCCCAGGATCTGACCAGCACATCTGATACTGTAGGGGTCTTGAACCTCTCCGTCATCTTCGTGGTCTTTGTGGGCGTTTCTGATGGGAGAGTCAGCCATCATGGCCGTCAACCACCGCGCAACAGTCTTGGCGCCTGGATGAGGCCGCAAGTCATGAAGGTCCGCACGATAAGGGGTGTCAGCCCCCAAAAGCACCTGAGCCGACATGGCCGTGGCAATCGAAGCCGTCTTAAGCAGCCTCTCCCCAAGCAAAGTCGATAAAACCCCAAGGGCAGTCGAATAGGTGGTGCCATTGTTAAAGGCCAACCCTTCCTTTGCCTCCAGTTTTATGCGCGAAATCCCAACGGCAGCCATGGCCTCGCCAGCTGGTATTGCCCCCTCAACTCCAGGGATCCAGGCAAACTCCTCATCGCCGCCACTAGGTTCGATTAAAACCATCGCAATATGCGACAAAGGCGCCAAATCACCGCTGGCACCAACGGAACCATGCCTAGGCACACAAGGAGTTACCCCCTTGTTCAGCATCTCGATCAGCTTTTCCACGATTAAAGGCCGCACTCCACTGTGCCCGCGAGCCAAGGAAACAGCCCTTAAAAACATGGTCGCCCGGATTACTTCCTTTGGAGCATATTCGCCAACGCCACAAGCATGTGATCTAATTAAGTTTTCCTGCAGTTCCTCAATTAATTCAACTTCAACAGCTTGGTCAACGTTGTGACCAAACCCGCGATTAAAGCCATAGTAGGGTTTATCACCAGTCACAAAGGCTTCAATCTGCGCCCGCCTTTCAGCCAGCATCTGTTTGGTTTCAGGTGCCAGCTCGACCTCTTCACCCAGCACAACAGCCAAAACATCTTCCAAGGAGTATTTTTGATCGTGATGAATCAGCATGCGGCCTCCACAAATACTACCTAAGTTCACAGGGGCGCTTAATCTGACAGCATCCCCTTTACAGTCGCCACAAGGTCAGCTCGCGGCACTTCCATTTGGGCTGGTTTATCAGACAACCACTGGCTGCGGTCTGTTATCTGGTCCGATAATTCCTTGCCACGACGTAGGTCCTTGACGGACACGGTGCCCTGCTCAAACTCATTACCACCAGCAATCACAACCACTGGAGCCTGCCTTTGGTCTGCGTAGGACATCTGAGCCTTCATCTTGGACTTTTGGCCGTAGTACACCTCGGCCGCAATCCCAGCCTGCCGCAATTCCTTGGCAAACTTTTGATATTCCAGCATGTACTGTTGATCCATTACCAAAATCAACACAGGTCCAGTTGCAGCAATCTCCAGTTGCTGGGTCTGGCGCAGCAGTTCTAGCAGCCTGTCGACTCCGATTGATGCCCCAGTCGCAGGCACCTTGATTCCAAGCAGCTTTTCAACCAACCCATCGTAGCGGCCACCACCACAAATGGCGCCAAAGCCTCGCACCTTGCCGCTGGCATCGCGATACTCAAGCTTGGACACAGCCTCAAAGACAGGTCCTGTGTAATAAGCCAGCCCACGAGCAATCGATGGATCAAACACCACCCTATTATCCAAGTAATCCAAGCCATTAAGGATCTCGTGGATTCTTTGCAGCTCGTCAAGGCCAAAACGACCAGTCGGGGTATCCCCCAAAAGCGGCGCCAACCTGGCCAGCACGTTTTCGCGCCCTTGCACGCCAATGCAAGATTGAACGTAATTAACCAGGGTCTGAACCTGATCCAACGGCATCCCAAGGCCTGGAATCTTGGCCTTTGAAAGCGGGTCCACCCTGCCCTCGCCAAGCTCAGCCGCGATCCCCGCCTCACCAATCTTGTCGTACTTGTCGATGACCCTTAAAACATCGCGGGCAACGCCCTCATCTGAAATTCCAAGCTTCTCAAACAGCCCCTTGTGCAGATTCCTAGTGTTGACACGAATCTCATATGAGCCACGGGCAAGGCCAAGCGCTTCCAGCGTATCAGACAAAATGCAGCAAGCTTCAGCATCGGACGCGACGTCAGATGAGCCAACCGTGTCAAAATCCATCTGCCAAAACTCACGATAACGCCCAGGATCCAGCTTGGCCTCAAAACGATAGACAGGCCCATATTGATACCGCCGAAACAGCGTTGGACTTTTGGTTTGACCAGACCCAGTCCATAGCTCTTCAGCGTACTTCCTGGCAAGGGGGGCTGTAAGGTCATAACGCAATGACAACAAATGGTTATCCATCAGGACGTTGTTTGAACTATCCCTCAGGCCGTTGCCCTTCATGTCCAGAATTGGCTCCAGTTCCGGATTTCTGAAGGAATAAACGCCTTCATCCGCCGTGTCTTGGTCAGGCAGATACTTACCCAGACACTCGGCGTACTCCAGGATTGGTGAATCCCAGTGTTCAAACCCATAACTGCGATAGACCTTTGACGCGACCTGTACAAGTCGGTTTCGTTGCTCGTTTAAAGCTGGGTCAATATCGCGAAAACCTTTGACTTTCCTTGGAATCAAACCGCGTTGTTTCATATATCACCATGAAGGATTAGGAGCAGTTGGTACCGCCTATTGGATTTGAACCAATGACCCCCTGATCCACAGTCAGGTGCTCTTGCCAACTGAGCTAAGGCGGCGCAGCACGGGCCAGATTCTGAAGTGATAGCGTGTAAAAGTCAAGCACTTTCCTCCCCTGGCAATGCAAGCTGAATCAAACATGCTAGAATCGCCGCAGCCGTTTTAAGGAGCCTTCAAACAGGATGTTGCCAAAAGATAAGAAGCTTTACGTACTAATTCCTGCAGCAGCTGTAGCCGGTCTCATTGCGCTTCACCTTATGGTCCCTGATGCCCCTCACAGCTTAGGTCCAGCTGAAAACTCGGAGTCGTTTGCCACTGATTGCACCGTTCTAGGTGCAAGTGCAAGCAAGCTTGGCCTGAATGAAGACGACATCCTGATTGACCCAAGGCACCCTACAGTGTTTGCCATGTATCACGTGGATGGCGCTTGTAACCTTGATCCAAGACAACTTCTAAAAGACCGAGAACTCAGAATTGGCCTAGAAAATTCTGGGAAACGGCTTGTCTTTATAACTGAAGACGCTCAAACCCTTAGTTATCTCTATTCCAAGATTTTAGATGCCGGCCATTCAGATGAGCGATGGCTTCTTTTAGATGCTGGCATGTTGTTTTTTGACCTGTTATCAACCAAAAGACCCGACTTTACTCAACTTGATGGACTATCCAGAAGCTATGAGGGTGACCTGCAAGTATTGCCAAATACCAGATTCCATGGATCCTTAGCAGTTGACCAGAAATATCAGATTGACAGACCTAGTCGACTTGTACAGGCGTTGACCAATCGACCGGGCGCCATTCCTTCGATAACGTATCCAAGCTCAATTCTAGGCTCTCACAAATCTTGGCGCGAACGCAGACCCAGCTTTTTGCGTAGTGAGACGGCCCTTTATACAACCGTCGTGATGATTGACGACTCTCAACCTAGCGATAGCTTTACAGCTACCAGAAAAGCCCATTACCCTAAATATACCCTTGAGTTTTCCCTGGTAAATACAGGCGGCCTAATCACTTCGATGGAAGACCTCGACGCTTTAGCTAACAGGCGAATCGAAAGAGTCCTATTTGTTTTGTCTGTGCCAACATTCATATCGACAGCTGAAGCCCTGGCAGTTGAGCAGCTTAACAGAGGGGGCGAGGTACTAGGCTACATTGTAGACCGGCTGTATATTAGCGACACAGGAACAATAGCTGATAAAACTCATCCATCCGAGGGCTTCACAACAACCTGGATTGTGTTTTTCATCCTTGTCATTGGGCATGGGGTTTTGTTCATCGTTTTGAAACGCTTGCTGAACACAACTCTTAAAAAGATGGATGCAAGCCCAGTGAGGAATCTTGTCGCACGCCTTGTCTTAGCTTTAATTCCAGTCATTTTTGGTTGGGTCTCTGTTTTGGTTCTTTTACGATGGCCTCAAATCAACATGTGGGGAGTATTTTTGTCGGATGTAGGCAGGTTTGGTTGGGGGGTGCTTTCACTGCTAAGTTTGGCCGCAAACTTGCTTGTCCTAGGTTGGTTTTTCATCTTGAGCCGCGGTCCCAAAAAAGGCTGGTACTGGCCAATCACAGGCATATTCTTCCTGATTTCACTGCTTTTACCTGTACTTGTTGGACTAACAGTCATGGAAGCGACGTGTTTCACTTTGATAGTTGTTACGCCGTATCTTGTCGCTGGAGTGTGCGCGTTAGTTAGGCTTGCACGCTCAAGACGCTAGGATTGAACGATATTGGGTAGTTCCAGTCCGTAGCCTTTCTTTTTATCAATGGCCTTCAAAACGAATCCCAGAATCAGCGCCAAGAAACCAAGGAAAGCCAACAATAACAGAGGGTTGGTGTAGTTGTATGACACGGCGGCTTCCTGTGCGGAGATCTCACCGGCGGCTAAAGCCTGCTCGATGTCTGGATTTGACGCCTTCAGGATCCTGCCAATAAGCATCGGGAACAGCCATAGACCAATGTTTTGTACCCAGAAAATCAATGCATAGGCGGATCCAATGACCTTGGCGTCAACCAGTTTTGGAACGCTTGGCCACAAAGATGCTGGTACCAAGGAAAAAGACGCGCCAAGCACCAAGATGGTGGCAAACGCCATTATGACGCCACCGACGTTGTTGCCCTTGAACAGCGGCAGTATGAAGGCAAAAGCCAAGTGGCAAGCGATAAGCAGCAACGAGCCGATCATCAACATGGACGCGGCCTTGCCTTTGTGGTCAACATATTTGCCAATGATGGGGGTAATGCCAACTGCAAGAAGCGGGAAAACCGCGAAGATGGACTCGGCCGACTGGCGTTTGTATGCAAAGAAGCAAAAGGCGACCAGGAAAACTACGGCGGAAATCAGCAATGCAATCCGAATCTTACCTTCTTTGAAGTTGCTCATGAACGCAGTTGCGGCCACAACCAGCGACAAAACGTACTGGACAACGGTAATCCAGCTGGACCCCCAAATTGAGCCCTTGGCCACCTCCTCAAAGGTTAAATTGCATTGCAGCATGTTGACCGCGTACTTTTGGAACGGGAAAATCGCGGAGTAATATAAAACGCACAGCAAAGCCACCAGCCAGAAGCCGCTGCTGGTAAGGATTTTGCCAAGGTCACGAATTCTGAAGGGATCGTCCTTTTCTTCAGCCTCGCCAGTCTGAGCGTCAAGTTTGCGGTCAATAAAGAAGTACACGATGAACATCATCAGGGCGATCATCAACAAGACGACGCCAAATGCGACCGACCGCGACACGTCAGGTTTTGGCCCCATGTGAGCGAAAACTGGCGAGAAAATCATGCAAGTGGTGACTCCCAAACGGGCCAGCGCCATTTCCGCGCCCATAGCCAAGGCCATTTCACGGCCTCTGAACCATTTAACGATTCCTCGGGAGACGGTGATACCGGCCATCTCGACGCCTGAGCCAAAGATCATGAAGCCAATAGCCGCGAATTTGGCTGATGCGGGCATTCCCTTGTAGAACGGGGACACGCCCAATTCGTCAAAAATGGGTATGTAATTGAGATTATTGTTAAACCACGCCTCTAGGCTGGAACCCATGAACGCCTCGGTTACTGCGTACCAGTTGATAACCGCACCCACGAGCATTACCACGCCAGACAGGACTGCGGTAAATCGCACGCCCATCCGGTCCAAAATGATGCCGGCGATGATCAAAAAGAAGATGAAAACATTTAGGAATGGCTCCGCGCCTGAATAGGTGCCGAAAGCAACCGAGTCCCAGCCTCTGGTTGTTTCCAGGAGGTCTTTGATTGGCGATAGGATGTCCATGAAGATGTAGGAGCAAAACATCGCGAATGACAGTAACAACAAGACAAGCCACCGCATCGCGGCGCTGTCTCTAAGGGTGGTTTTTGTACTCATTTGATTAAAACCCCTCCAAAATGGTCTTGATAGCTTTTCACAAGTCGCCCTTCTTTACCAGCCACTGCAGGCAAAAAATGCGCGTAGAAGCTTTTACCCCTTTTGGCGCTGTCTTCATAGCTGAAATTACATTGAAAGTCGCTATTTCCAGACAGTCTTTGCCTACAATCGTGGTATCATTCGCCGACCTTTGGGAGTGTAAGATGAAAAGAATACTGTTGTTTGCCGTTGCCGCGTGTGCTTTGGCGGGATGCTCAGGTACAGACAAGCCTTCTACAGATGACTCAATTATTGTGCCTGATAGGGACATCAATTATTTTGCAGATAATTTGCAAGATGTTGCTGACAGCTTTGATACTTCGGATGATCGTCCAAGTGTTGATACTCCCAATGATAAGACCGCGTCACCAGATGAAATTGGTGAAGAAGACATTAGACAAGATGAGGTTACAACTGATGAAATCACCCAAGACGAAATTACGCCCGACGAGACCACCCAAGACGATGGCAATGGTGATGACCCAGAATGCCAATGGGAACCCGGACCATCTGACTACGTAAGAAAAGTGGTAGTCGCCCTACCATTCGGCCCTGAAGGGCAACAATCTGATAGATACACGGTTCTTGATTTGGATACGGATGGAAACCTTACTGCCTCTGAGGTCTTTTTTGAACTGACCCGCAGCTCCTATGGTAAGGTGGTTTTTACACCTAATGGTAAGTACGGTTTAGTGCCGACAGACCAAGGAAAACTAGTCGTTTTCAGCATCTCGGACACAAACGAAGTAACCGTAATTGAAAAGGAATACGTTGGTGGATTTGGATACGCGTCAAGTGTAATTCCAGCTGGGGATGGGTCCAGATTCTATGTAATCAACAGTCAGTGGCGCAATCATGGCGGAGGCATTTACTTGATTAGCCTGAACTGCGACGGCAGTGTCGTGGATGAAGGGCTTGTGGCACCTGGAAAAATAGTCTCGAACCTGCTCTTTTCACCACAATTCCCAGGAAAAGCATTCGTAAGCGCCATGGATCTTTTGGATTCTACCGAGGGCGATGATGCCTTCGTACTTTCGTGGGGCGACGAGCCTAAACTTCTGGCAGGCACGAACGCGTTTGGTGACGACGTGGCCCAAATCGCTTCTGGAGCCTTGACGATGGACGGCCGCTTTATGCTTTTGGGCGACAACCAGGTTTACAATGATGAAAACGTTCCAAATCGAGTTGCAATTGTTGAAATTGAACAAAACTCGATAGAACGAAAACAGGTCATTTCCCCAATCAATGACCCGGTCGGAATTGTGACGTCACCCTTTAACAACGCCGCCATTGTTCTAAGCGGCTTTGGCAATAACGTCATAGTTTTGGGCTACAACCCAGCTGCTACGCCTGCCTTTACAAACAATGGCCCTGTTGCTTGGGGCGCGAATGGCAAGGTGCAGCTGCCTTTCGCGACAGATATGATTACCCGTGGTGCTCTAAAAGGGCTGGTTTTGATTGCAGAAGTCGAGGGAATCCGTTCGTTGCGTTTCAATCAGGACGGCACAGTGTCAGACCTTGGAAACACGCGGGTTGGAACTGGGGATATGATGATACCTGGCGCCATGGGTGTCCAACCATAATGCTGATCGACACCCACTGCCATTTAACGGACATTCCATTAAACAGCGACATTTCTGGAGTTATTGCACGAGCTTATGAAGTTGGAGTGGCAGCCTTCGTTTGCCCGTCGGCGGATCGTGAAAGTTCGTGTGATGCGGTGGAGGTGGCTAAACAATGGCCAGGTAAGGCCTTTGCCGCAGTGGGGATTCATCCCGCTTGGATACCTGCAAGCGTGGACACGACCAATGTGCAGGCCTACATCAAGCAAGAATTGGGTTGGCTTGAAGAACTGATTTCCAAGGGAAATGTCACAGCCATTGGGGAAATTGGCTTGGATAAAGCTGTTGTGCCTGCTAATGTCGAGGTCCAAAAAGCGGTGTTTTTGGCTCAGGCGCAATTGGCCAAAGACGCTGGGCTGCCGATCATCGTCCACGTCAGAAAGGCGTTTTCGGAAACGCTGCAAGTGCTTAAATCTTTAGGCAAACATCTGGGTGTTGCGCACGCTTTTGGTGGTTCCACCGAGCTTTCAAATGAGCTGTTCAAACTTGGGTATTATCGAGGAGTTGGCGGCACGATCACTAGGCCTGGTTCCGTCAGAATTCGCGCCGCTGTTAAGGCGACTTCGCTGGAAACCATTGTGTTGGAAACAGATGCTCCCTACATTGGAACCGAGTCCGTCCCTGCAGGAAGAGTGCAGCCTTGTGACTTGCCTGAAATTGCCGTGGCGCTTGCAAAACTGCATGACTGTAGCATTGCGAAAGTAATTGAACAGACCACAAATAATGCGATGCAATTGTTTGATTTGGAATTGGAGCGTGCGTCTTGAAGGAATTGAACGACGAATCCACTGGCGCTGACCTGGGTTTGGCCCCAAACCTAGGAACTGTTTCGGCCCGCCCTGCCCCTGACCCTGTCCCCGCCCCTGACCCTGCCCCTGACCCTGACCCTGCCCCTGACCCTGACCCCGCGCCAATCGAAGGGGCCTACAGCCGAATCAGAATGAGAGTGGGTGATGAAGGATTACAGCGTCTTCAAGGCGCCAAGGTCGTCGTTGTTGGCTTAGGGGCCGTTGGTTCTTTTGCCACTGAGGCCTTGGCCAGATCTGCGATTGGAACTTTGCGCTTGGTAGACTTTGACAACTTGCAGCCAAGCAACCTGAATCGACAGTTGTACGCTTTGAAAGAAACCATGGGCTGTTTCAAGGCTGATGTTGCTGCACAGCGGGTCAAATCAATCAATCCAGCTTGTAACGTCCAAGGAATGCGCGTGTTTTTTGACGCCACGCAGGTTGATGCGGTGCTCGAAGGAATGGATTGGTGCGTTGACGCGATTGACAGCCTGAACTCGAAGGTGGAGCTGTTAGCAGCATGTGTTGCACGAAACATCCCAGTGGTGTCAGCCATGGGCGCCGCGGATAGAACAGACCCAATGCTGTTGCGGATTTCTGACATATCTGAAACAGATGGCTGCCCTTTGGCGCGCCTAGTCAGAAAGCGGCTGCGTAAACGCGGAGTTCAAAGTGGCCCAATCGCGATATGGTCGACCCAGCCTGCTGTGGAAGTACCACCAGAGCTTCAGGAAGAGCCTGACGAATCAGCAGATGAGGGCCGACGTGGCAGAATAAGACGCCCCCTACCAAGCCTAGCCCCAATGCCTGGGATCTTTGGTTTGGCCGCCGCAAACGTGGTGATCGTGGACATTGTTGGTGGTCGTAAAACTCCTAGCTAGCCCCCTTGCACGTCATTTCAAGCCTTTAAAATACTCCATAAAAAGCTTGAAAAATGGTACCGCCGTGTTGCCCCCAGTGGCCCCTTTCATGGACATTCTATCGTCATATCCCACCAAGAAACTGGCCACAATCTCTTTTTCACCCCCAACAAACCAAGCCTCGCGTGCCTTGTTTGATGTCCCAGTTTTGCCCCATATATCGTAAGGTAAATCTGCTAGTTCCTTTGCAGACCCTTCAGTTACAACCTGCCGCAGAAAAGTCCTTAAAGAAGCAGCCGTTTTCCTGGAAATTGGCTGAGATGGCCTTGGTTCATGTCGCAACAACACGCGACCACTGGAATCGATGACCGTGTCGATCATATGGGGGGTATCAAATTTGCCTCTGGCTCCAAATATTGACATGGCGTTGGTCAAAGCCAAAGGACTAGCCTCCACACTGCCAAGCGCTAATGACAAATCCTTCGGGGCCCCAGGAATTCCAAGCGTCGACAGTAAATCCACCAAGCGACCTGCCCCAATCTGGCCCAGCACCTTGACCGCAATCACGTTGGTTGATTTGGCCAAGGCCTCCCCAATCCCGTAGGTGCGCCCATCATAACCCCCACTGTAATTTCTGGGGCACCAGCTGCGACCTTTGGCCCCACGAAAACAAATCCTGTCATTTACAAAGGTGTCTGACGCGTTGACGCCGTTTTCCAGCGCCGCGGCATACAAAAACGGCTTCACCGTCGACCCAATCGGCCTTTTCGACATCACCGCCCTATTAAAGGGCCTGCTTGTAAAGTCCTCCCCCCCGACCAGCGCCAAAACGCTTTTATCCTTGGCGTTTAAAACAACCGCAGCCACTTGAGGGCCTATCTCAGCATTAACTGTCAAAACTTTGCTGCCATCTTCTTGAACGGTTTCACTGGAAAGGCTTACCCACAGATCCTGTTTTGGGCAGAAACTGTCCAAATCCTCGCCCCTGGCCAGAGCCAGCCGCCTTAAACTGGCTCGATTCAGGAACGCCTTGCGACCTGAAACCTTAACTTCGATTTTGCCATCAGCCAAACAGGCAACCGGCTTTGCCAAAACAGTCTGAGGAGGCGGTGGAATTTCTGGCTCCTCGTCATCATCTACCTTCGTCCGATCACCAGCCTTTTGCTTGGCGGCTATCTCATCGCCATCTCGGGTCCTTTTGCTGGTGTAAAGATCGACAATCCCTTGATCAACCGCCTTTTGTACAGCGTCTGACACCTCCAAATCCAACGTCGTGTAAACGGTAAGGCCGTCATTCAACAACGAACCTGAGCCATACAGGCGCAACACTTCCCTTCGCACAGCATCTGTAAAGTAAGGCGCCACCCCCAACGTGGGTGGGCTTCCACCATAGATTTTCACAGGCGTGTTCCTAGCTTCCTCAACCTCCTGCTCACTTGCAAGTCCAGTTGCAGCCAACTGGCCCAACACATAGTGTTGGCGCTGCGCCGCCTTTTCCTGCCTGCGAATTGGCGAATAACCCTCAGGACCAGCAACAATTCCTGCAAGCAAAGCCGCCTCTGCCAAATTCAGGGACGATACAGGCTTGGCAAAATAGAAATTGCTTGCCTCTACAAAGCCATACTGGCCGTGACCCATATAGATATGGCTTAGATAAATCGACAGAATTTCATCTTTTGTCAGTTTCTTTTCCAGTAACCTAGCCAACAGCAGTTCTCTGAATTTTCTTTCATAGGTACGCTCAGAGGAAAGCAAAACCTGTTTTACCACCTGTTGTGTAATGGTGGAGCCCCCCTGTGAAATCTTGCCGCGCCACATGTTTACCAACATGGCCCTAGCGATGCCAAGATAAGACAACCCCGCGTGTTGATAGAACTTTGCGTCCTCTGCGGCCAAAATCGCCTTTTTAACATTCTCGGGACAATCCTTGGGATCCAACACCGTTCGACGTTCAACAAAAAACTCTGCAATTACAGAGCCGTTGCTGGCAAACACCCTGCTAATCTTTGGAACCCGCTCCCTATATTCTTGAAAGCTTGGAACCTCAGGCAAGCCAGCTTCAACCACCTGAACCACAGCCGCAGCCACCAATATCCCCACGGCCGCCACGATGACCATCACAAGACCAGTAACCTTAAGCCACAACCACTTGCCCTGTGCTTTCGAATTTTTCTTACGAGCCATTCACCACCATCCCGCCGGATGATATCCCCGAAAACACGATAAAGCCGAATTGGTGCAGCTGTAAGAAGACGTTGAAAGATTGAATGACCGACGTTTTTCTTGTCCTGCTTTATACAATCGCCTCCAAATATGGGCGTATGATTTTGGCTACTCTGTTGACTTCGGCGGCTTCTACCAGCTCGTCAATGGTGACTTTGCCAAACCGCCACGCCTCTCGTAGCGCTTCGATAGCCACATCAAGCCCCACTTTGTTACGAAATTTGAAGCAGTCGGCCACAGTCTTGTTGCAAATCCTCTGCAATTGTAAACAAGTGAATGGGATCTGCAACACAACAACCGAAAATCACGACCTGTTTAGCGTCTCAGGCTCGCGATCACGGCGTTGATCATTTTGGCACAAAGTGCACCTTGACCAGGTCAGTCTTAGTCGATAACATCCGGGTGTCACTTTCGGGAGGGTTTAATGGCGCAGATTATTGATGGTAAGGCAATCGCGGCTAAGGTCCGCCAAGAGGTGTCCCAGGCAGTCGAATCACTGAAGGAACGCGGCGTTGAGATCGGCCTGCATGTTGTTTTAGTGGGTGATGACCCGGCTTCTCATGTGTACGTGCGCAATAAAGAGCGTGCAGCGGCAGAAGTTGGGATCCTTTCAACTACACATCGTCTTCCACAGGACGCGACTGAGTCTGAGGTGCTTACCCTGTTGGCAAGCCTAAACAGCCATGCAGGCGTTGACGGCGTGCTTGTGCAGTTGCCTGTACCCCCTCACATTGATACGAATCGCATGACGGACGCTCAGGATCCCGCCAGAGACGTTGACGGGTTTCATCCTGTGAATCTGGGGATGCTGGTTTCTGATAGACCAGGCCTGCTGGCCTGTACTCCGGCTGGATGCCTGCGTTTGATTGATGAAACAGGCACAGACCTGAAAGGCAAACGCGCAGTTGTGGTTGGGCGCAGCTTGATTGTTGGCAAACCCATGGCCCACCTTTTACTGCAACGACACGCCACCGTGACTGTGTGCCACTCCAGAACTCAGGATCTGCCTGCGCGAATCGCCGAAGCAGACGTTTTGGTGGCCGCCATTGGGCGAGCGGACATGATTCAAGGTGACTGGATTAAGGAAGGCGCCGTAGTCATCGACGTTGGCATGAATCGAAATGCCCAAGGCAAGCTCACAGGAGACGTCGACTTTGAAAGCGCCTCCAAGAAGGCGTCGTTCATAACTCCTGTTCCAGGAGGAGTCGGTCCAATGACGATAGCCTATCTGATGCGCAATACTGTGATTGCAGCATGTGCACGCAGAGGGTTGCCGTTTCCCTTTTAATGGGTTTTACACGGGCAAGGAACTACAGAATACTAGTTCCGGTTAATTTTGCTTGACCCGCTGGATCGCTTGCTATATTACCAAGCACGGGCCTTTGATGTTGGAGGCAGAAATGAGTCATACAGGAGATCTCAAAAAAACAGCCCTTTTCGATGATGTCGTCAAAGCTGGTGGCAAGATGGTTCCCTTTGCGGGGTACTCAATGCCTGTCCAATTTGAGGGGATTATTAAAGAACATCACAGAGTTCGCACCCACGTTGGCATCTTTGATGTCAGCCACATGGGCCAGATTCTTTTTAGGGGGCCGAACGCTGAAAAAATCGTCCAAAAAGTCACCACCAACAGCATGGCTTGTGAAGTTGGGCGAGCAGTCTATAGCCCAGTTTTGCTGCCCGACGGTGGCATCATCGATGACGTTATCTTTTATCGCACCGGTGAGACCGAGTGGCTTGCATGTGTAAATGCTTCCAACAAGGAAAAGGATTTTGCTTGGTTTGTAAAACAGGCTGATGGTGAGTGTGAGGTCATCGACCAGTCTGATTTGTACGCCCAAATCGCCATTCAAGGGCCAAAGGCGCCCACCCTGATTTCGCGAATTTTTGGGGCCAAGGCAGCTGAATTGCGACCGTTTTCCTTCATCGAGCTGGACTATAAAGGTGCCAATTGCATCGTCGCAGCAACTGGTTACACAGGCGAAGCCGGCGGTGAAGTTTACGTCCCCAACGAAGTAGCATCCGACCTGTGGAAGGAACTACTCGCCAAGGGCGAGGACCTCGAAATTGCCCCAATTGGCCTAGGCGCCAGGGATTCTTTACGTCTTGAAATGCGTTACAGCCTGTATGGTAACGACATTGATGAGACCACCAATCCACTTGAAGCTGGCCTTGCTTGGACAGTAAAGTTTGACAAAGGCGATTTTATAGGTAAAAACGCATTGGTGGCCCAAAAAGAGGCTGGATTGAAAAGACGGCTGGTCGGTTTTGTGATCGACGGCAAGGGTATTGCCCGGCAGGGTTACAAGATTTTCAGCGGCGACGATGAAATTGGGGTTGTAACCTCCGGTGCTAACTCGCCAAGTACTGGGGTCGCGGTCGGAATGGGTTATGTTCCGGTGGATTTCACCAAAACAGACACCAGATTCGACATTGATCTCAAAGGGCTGCGCAGGGCACCAGCAGTTGTGGTAGCCGGTCCCTTTTACAAGCGCGAGGCATAAGGTTATGCCAAGACCACAGGACCGTGATTTGGTTGGTCGGGTTCGTAGGAATTTTAAAATTTAGGAGGCAGAAAATGTCGGTCCCGAAGGATTACAAATTCTCCGAAAGTCATGAGTGGGTCAGAGAGGAAGACGACAACATCGTGACCATCGGCATCACCGATTACGCCCAGGACAAGTTGGGCGACATCGTGGCCGTTGAGTTAAGACGCGTTGGCGACGAAGTAGAACGTGGCGAGTCGGTTGGAAACATCGACAGCCAAAAGTCTTCCAGCGAAATTATGTCCCCCGTTGCTGGTGTAATCATTGAGATTAACGAAGACGTGGAAGACGACGCTGGCTTGGTCAATTCAGGCCCATACGAAGAAGGCTGGCTGCTTCGCATCGAAATCGAAGACGCGAGTCAGTTGGAAGATCTGATGTCCGCCGAAGATTACGAGGAATACATCGGTACTTTGGAAGACGAATAAAGCATCGATATTCCACAGCGTCCTTGGCCCTGATAGGACTTTTGTAAGTTGTATTAAAGACGGGGGCGGTTTATGGATTTTACGCCACACACAGAAACTGAAATAGCTGAAATGCTTGAAGTCATTGGGGTTTCCTCCATTGATGAACTTTTCGGCGTTATCCCAGAAAGATTTAAGGTGCAGGATCAGATTAAGCTGCCTGAACCGATGAGCGAGCCGGAAGTGCTAGCGCACATGCGTGACTTGGCTGCTAAAAACAAACTCGTCACATCGTTTTTGGGGGCAGGCGCCTACAATCACTACGTCCCATCGGTTGTGCATCATCTTGTTGGACGTGGAGAATTCCTTACCGCCTATACACCTTACCAGCCTGAATTATCTCAGGGCACTTTGATGGCCCAGTTTGAGTATCAGACGATGGTGGCCAGCCTTTTGGGGATGGATGTTTCAAATGCGTCCATGTACGAAGGCGCAACGGCGCTGGCGGAAGGTTGCTTGATGGCTATCAAGCACACTAGGCGCGATAAGATTTTGATTGCAAGCACTGTCCATCCCCAGTACCGAAAAGTGGTTGGATCGTATGTTGGGCCTGAGAATCTGGTGCTGGCGCCATTTGACGAGACAGGCGCCATTGATTTTGCCAAGATTGGTGGTCTGCTTGATGACACAATCGCTGCAGTTGTCGCGCAAACACCCAACTTTTTTGGGGTGATTGAGGATTTTGGCAAAATCTCCGAGCTGGCTCATAACGCCGGAGCCTTGTCGATAGCCACCTTCTCGGAGCCTCTGGCCTTTGGTTTGATTGAGCCTCCAGGCAGTTTGGGCGCCGATATCGCTGCAGGTGAAGGACAGTCGCTGGGGCTACCCCTTTCGTTTGGCGGCCCTTACCTTGGCATGTTTGCAGTCAAGCAGCCCTTCGTCAGGGGTATGCCTGGTCGTTTGATTGGTCGTACCGTTGATTCAAGGGGCAACACCTGTTACACCTTGACATTGGCCGCCCGAGAACAGCACATCCGCAGAGAGCGCGCCTCCTCGAACATATGCTCAAACGAGGGGCTTTGCGCCGTAATGTCGGCTATTCACATGTCAATGCTTGGCAAATCCGGGCTTTATAAGCTTGCTAAATTCAATCATTTCCGCGCTGAACGTGTAAAGAATATGCTGGTTTCTGCCGGATTAAAGATTGCCTTTAGCGGCCCCACCTTCAACGAGTTCGTGGTAAGCCTTGGCAAACCTGCAAGCAAGGTGGTTGAAACGCTATCCAAGGATGGACTGGTCCCAGGCCTTGCCTTGGATAAGACGGTTCTCAACATTTCCGACGGGCTTTTGATTGCGGTCACGGAAAACAACTCTGATAAAGATATTGAACGCTTGATTAGCGCCTTGAAATCAGCTTAATTCCACATGATATTCTTGACGTCAAACGTTTGTAATATACAATGTCGGGGTATCAGTTTCGGAGGTGGCACGTGTCCATCACTCGCTTTGGCGCTTTAGCTTTGGTTTTCGCGTTTTCGTTTTTGGTGGCCTGTCAGCCTGCACCGGACTTTGAGTCATGTGTCATGACCGAAAAGATGCTTGCTGACTGCAAAGCACAAATTGAGGCTGGCCAAGACCAATGCCGGGAAAGCGAGGTTTACTGTTTTGACACCTGCTTGGTGGGTGATCATCCATCATGCTACGAAGGCCCATGTGTAAAATTCGAAGGGCGAAAAATCACAGAGGCAGTCGTAGTCGATTCCGACCCAATCTGTGCCACCCCTTGTCACGGCATTGCCTGCCCTAACGGCTCTACCTGCCGTGAGTTACCCGCCGGCAAAAAGGCTTGTACATCTGACACTGATTGCAGCGGATTACCTTGGAGCGTTTGCGAAGACACCAGAAAATGCGGTGGCACCGGCCTGTTATGCGAAACTGCCGCCGACTGCAAAGACGGAAAGACCTGCGACGTCGTTCCCGACGCACAAAAATTCTGCACCTGGAAGTTCTGCATCCCAGATCCTGAATAAAAATCTCAAACATTGTTGTTGTCGTAGTCCTGGAAAAGCGGGGATGGTGTAGGGGCGGGGGGCAGGGGGAAGGAGTCAGAGACAGGGACAGGGGCGGGGACAGGAACGGGGACAGGAAGATGATTGTGCTTTTTAGCAGGATTTGGAGCTAAAAAGAGGTCGAGAGGGCACCCTGCAACATGGTCCGGGGGCAATCCTGGAGGAGTGGCCAGTCGACGCTGCCGGGACCCGACGGTCACTTTTGCGACCATGCGCCGGCTCG
>DUVQ01000038.1 GCA_012840965.1 Oligoflexales bacterium
CTTCTGCCCCTGTCCCTGCCCCTGCTTCTGCCCCTGCTTCTGCCCCTGCTTCTGCCCCTGTCCCTGCTCCTGCCCCTGCCCCTGTCCTTGCTCCTGCCCTCGCTCCTCATTAGCCCGGGCAATTGCCCGTCGCCGCCTGTCTCTGCGTTTAGCACTCTTGGAGACCCCCTCTCGTTGCGATTCATCGTGGGAGCCATTTTCTGCGCCTGAATCTAAATTAACCCCTTCATTTTCCGGTTGGGGTTGAACTACCTGCGGCGCCTTATCACGCTTGTCCGAAGCCTGCTTTGTAGTTTGAGCAGCTTTGGGATGTCTAGGGGTTTTAGGCTGCTTCACCTCTGGCGTCGCTACCGGTTTAGGCTCAACAACAGGCACAGTCGCTAACCCAGCAACTTCCAACGGCCTGCTATATTCCTCCAAGTCATCAAACCCCAAAACTTTATTAAAAGATTCTTTAACCAAGGACCTCAGTTTTGCCAATGGGCCAAGCCGGCTCTCATCATGTGCGGGCCTTGAAGCAGCCACCGGTGTGACCGTTTTAGTCATCACGGGCTGAATCGCTTTGGATGGTGTAGGCTGTTCACTAGCTGCAGGTTCGGCAATCTTTTTGGCAACCTTCTCGGTCGGAACCTCTGGCAAAACCGCTATTCTGATTTCATCTGACAGCATGTCTGGATAGCCAATAACATCAATTATTACATCATGACGATTTTCCAAGCCCAACAGGTCATCCCGCCTGCGATTGTTCAAGAAGTTTGCGACTTCTACTGGGACCGAAATCTCTACATATGCCGCAGGTGTGGCTGCAATAGCCAAACGCTCACGCACTTTGCGTAGCGCCGACGTAGCCAACAAAGCAGGGGAACGTACCCGACCGGCACCTGAACAGGCTGGGCAGGGTAGGGTGATAGCTGAATCAACCGCCTGACGTAGCCGCTGCCTAGAAAAACACAACAGACCGAATTCCTGGATTCTGGTAAACGTCAACCTTGCCTTATCCAAGGCAAAGGCTCGACGGAGTTCATCCTCAACAGAACGACGGTGGCCCTCGTTATCCATGTCAATGAAATCAACAACAATAATACCGCCCAAATCCCTTAATACACACTGCCTAGCAATCTCCCTAGCAGCTTCCAGATTGGCCTTGTATGCGGTGTCCTCGATGTCTTTGCTCTTTTGCCGCCCCGAGTTTACATCTATCGCCACTAAAGCCTCGGTTTGACCTATGACAATGCTTCCGCCAGAGGGCAACTGAACACGACTGTTTAACAAAGCCTCGATCTGACGTTCCACGCCGTGACGAACGAATAAAGGCAGGTCATCTTCATAGTGCTTTACAAGATTGCCGGGCACTTTCGAAGCAACATAGCGTTTCAACTCGTTAAACGAGCCTTCGCCCTCGACAAAAATGTCCGTCACCTCGCTGGTCATATAGTCGCGCACAAAGCGGACCGCCAGCCCTGATTCCGAGTGTATCTCTTGGGCCTCTTTGGCACTTTTGAAGCCCTCAAGCACGTCCTCCCAGGCTCGCAAAAGCCCTTCCAGATCGGCTTGAATATCAGTGATTTGCTCATTTTTTCCGACCGTTCGCATGATGCAGCCAAATCCATCTGGGAACACCAGTTGCGATGCGATCTGTTTTAAGCGGGTTCTTTCCTCGTTTACTAGCTTTCTGCTAACGCCAATTCGATTGGAAAACGGGGTCAAAACAACAAAGCGACCAGGTAACGATATGTGCATTGTTAAAGACGCACCTTTTTTGCCAATTTCCTCTTTGGTGACTTGGACTAATACCCAATCACCTTCGCTCAATCCTGAGTTGTTTGAAGCCCTAGGATGGCCAGTTAACTCGGCTAAGGAGCGGTCAGACACCTCGTCAAATGGCAAAAAACCGTCCTTGCCAACGCCGTAATCTATAAAGGCGGCTTCTATGCTGTCTTCAATTTTACTGACACGCCCCTTATAGATATTTCCCTTTCGTTTTCCAACCGCAGCGTTTTCAATCTCAACATTGATTAAACGATCCCCCTCCAGAAGCGCAGCTCGCGCCTCATAGGGATCCACCGATACAACTATCTTTTGTGACACGATTTAAATCTTACCTCTACCCAAAATGCGCGGCGTACGACCATGAAAGACCATAATTAAAACGGCGATTTTGGGCTCTCCTGGAGTGGGCAGTTAGCGCAGCTTCCACCACACCGCCAAAACGTCCTTAAGCATCACCATCGAATCTTTTATAGCATTGACCCTGGTGCCTTCATCGTTACGCCAACGAACTGGAAGCTCTACCACACGAAATCCTGCCCGCAACGTTCGTGCCAACAGCTCGACGTCAAAAGCAAAACCCTCTGTGTGCATCAGTGGGAAGATCCGGTCAACAACATTGCGCCCAAAAAGCTTGAAACCACACTGGGAATCATGAATTCCAGGCAACAAAAGAAGCTGTACTATCCCGTTAAAAATCTTGCCCATCTGTTCGCGGTACCAGGCCTGGCGAATCTCAAGTCTCGACTCCTGCATTCCCCTGGATGCTATTACGATGGTGTCTAAATTGGCCTCTGTGGCCAATATTTCTAACTCCTCAATTGGTGTTGACAGGTCTGCATCTGACAACAGCACATATGGATATTTTGCAGCCAAAGCCCCGGCTCTAACCGAGTATCCCTTCCCCCTGTTGCCAGGGTTTTGCAAGACCCTCAACTGGTTGGCAGCATTCGCATAGGACTCCGCTACCTCAGTGGTCTTATCTGAAGAACCATCATTTACAACTAGAATCTCGAACTCCTTGAACCTGTCTCGACCATACTCCGTGATACGTTGCAGGGTGGGGCCGATTCTGGAGGCCTCGTTATAAGCTGGAATCACTATGGAAAGAGCCTCCATGGGGCTTGGAGCAGATGTTGATGCCACTAGGTTATTGCCTCGATCCTAAGAAGTTGTCGTCCAACCAGAATGATGTCCCCACTTTTTAGCAAAATGGCGCCTTCTTTGCGAATATACGAACCGTTTCTGCTGTTGGCATCATTCAGATAAATATCGCCATTCTTGCTAAAAATACTGGCATGGTGCCTTGACATAAAGCGATCCTGCGGGAATACCGCGTTACCTTCGTCCCTTCCAATCACAAACTCAGGAGGCTTAACTGAAAAGACTTCCCCATCGCGTCCGTCCTCAAGAATTCTGGTCACGGTGGCCAAAATCACAGGCTCACCCTTGGCCTGGAAAAAGCCGAGCTGTTCGTGAACCGAATTATCAGTGATTAGCGCTGTTCGAAACACAGAATCCCCACAAACAAAAAGGTCTTCGTCCTTTAACTGTTGGGGAGTGGTGACTCTTAAATAAATGCCGTTCAGGCTTCCAGCATCCTCTGCCACGACGCCTTCTTTTTTAACGGTCAAAATTAGATGGCTAGGCGACAAGGTGGCGTCCTCAGGAATTACAATGTCTCCATATTCTCGGCCAACCGTCAGACCCTTTTCGGGAATCTCGTGCTCGGAAGTTCCGGCACCACCCCTAGACAGGCGGATGATTTTATAACCCTTTACCGCGGGTTCCGGTGCTTTTGCAGGAGCGCTAGGTTGGACTGCTGGCTTCACCTCTTCAGGTTTTGGCGCAACTGGGGGCTGAGCTGCAACGGGGCTTTCGACTGCCGGAGCTGCAGGCTGAGCAGGTGCGACTTGAGCTGGTTCGGCAGCTGCTGGAGCAGGTGCTGCATCAATTGGTGCCTTTGGTACAGGCTGTCCGCACTCTGGGCAAAAAGCATAATCAGATTCAAGAGGTGTTTTACAATTTGGACATTCTTTCATGGCATAATCTCGCAAGTACAAGGCCAAGTCCGCTTATTTTCGACCACCAACGCCGAGTTGTCAAACAGTCTCAGACTTGGTATTCCCAAACAGTGTCTTGAAGCAGGGGCCAGCCAGCGGAGCTGACGCCACCAGAAATATTCCCAAAATAGTGATGGTGTTTGTTCCCCATCCATTGACCATAAGGATAAGTCTTGTAAAAAAGTAAAGGGATATGACCCAATAAAAGACGCTCCCAAGTACCTTAGTCCAATAGGGTTTAACCGCCAAAAGATGTAGGGGTAGTAAGAAAAGTGTCAATGGGACCATAAAGCCCATTAGGTGCATTCCCAACCGACTGAAATCATGGGTAAAAACTCCAAGAAAATTAACCGAAATACTTGGGTCCATCGACGATACAAACATGGCCAGTTCCACCAAAAGCAAGGGCAGGATTGCAGCAAAAGTCCATCGTAGCAGACCTGATGGCTTAATTTTAATTTCATTTCGCTTGCGAATCCTAGCGCGTATTTTACCTGGGACAATCACAGACAGCGCAATTGCCAGCAACCACACAATAATTGCTGAACCTGCTGGAAGTACGCTCTGATAACTTATCGCAGGCCAATCAGATGATTGCTGATTTCCCATTTGTATGTACCCTTTGACCTCAATTCCATGAGATCCCATTTCAACAGCCAAGGCTTCTGCGGCCATGCAATTAATGGAGTCACTACACAAGAGCAGAACGCTGGTTAACGGCGCTTGCAGGAAGTTTTCAATAGCGCTGACTGAGGCGTCAATGGCTCCGATCATAAGCCAAGCACCATTGCCAATGTTCTCAGACTCAGAAGCTGAAACACCGCGTTCGGTACCTCCAACCACAATCTTTGTAACTTCTTGAAAATCTTTGTGAAGCAAGGCCGATTCGCGATAGTCACGCCAGATAGAACTGTTGCCCATTATTGAAACGGGCCAAGCTGCGTTATAGGTGGTAGCAACCCGATTTAAGAACAGTTGAAAGCTAAAGGTTGTCGGCATCTCCACTTCATAGCCAGGGGTTACTTCCACCATCCTTGGGAACTCAACTAGTGACTTTGTTTCAGCTACATCCGCAAAATCATGGGTGATTTCTTTCATTGGGGCTTTATAGAGTCTGGGTTGGTGATCTCCAGGACTAATCAGGAAGAAGCCGTGTCCAGCTTCATAAACCATCCATTTTTCCCTTTTGGGATTAAAGAGACAGATAGTTCTGTAGATCTTGTTAACCAATTGAATTTTTTCGGTGGCAATAATCAGTTGACCAGGCTTTCCTTCAAGTTCTTGGACCAAAGCCGTGTTGCCGAGTAACTTCGATGGGTCCAGATTGCAGGACCCTTTGATGTGGTACGCCTGAAAGTGGGCCGGTAGGCGGATATCGATCAATCTGTCTTCAGGTTCAAGCCCAAGTGGGACAGCATGTTCACCAAGGGGAGGGCAACTGGTCGCATATTTTGCCTCACGAATGGGGGGCCTGTTCTGAACGGGACTGGGAAACAAAAAATGGGTTGTCGTAGCGGTGAGCAGTAGCCCTAAAGTAACAATTGTGACTTTCAGTCGTGGTGTTTGTGAACGCCAGTACTGGGTATTAGTCAATATCAATACGGCAAGCAGAACTATGATAAGTAAGCAAAACTGGATGAAGAAGGAATAGTTTATGCGGTCCGAAAAAGGATTGTCGACTGCCAGCGCATACTTAGGAACAAACATGAGGAAGGCCAGAATTATTGAAAACAGGTTTTTGTTTAGGGCTGTCTGGTACGTTTTCACTAGATTCTTCCCAACCTTTGACAACAAGCCACGGTTGATAGTAACCCAAACTACAGTCCCCAGTCCACCTCTCGTCTCATACTAAGGCTTCTGTAGTACTTGAAGACTTGGGTCTGAATCTCGGGTTTAGCCAAACAGTAATCAGACTTGAATGACACCGCCAGATGACCCAGTTCAGAGGTGACGTCAGCTGGTGATGGCGCCTTGTCTTGAGACGCCGATCTTTCAACGGGGGCATGCATATTGCTGTCTTGCTTTGGGCATCCCCAGCCTTTGAAAAACAGTTCTTCTAAGCCCGTTACAACCATTTTTACGGCCCGTTGCCTGCCCTCGATAACATTTCCAGCAATGTGAGGCGTGGCAAAATGCGCTGCTTGGATAACGTCGGCATTGGGAGTTGGCTCGTTGTTAAAGACATCTAGGCAGAATTTAATCTGGTTTTGGTTCGCTAGGATTAACTTTTCATCAAGTACCGGTCCTCTGGAGCTATTAATCAGGCATTTACAGCTGGGCAAGCCGCTTACAAACTGTTGATTCACCATTTGGAAGGTTGGCCATTTAGATTCGCTTGGCTTCGTCAACGGGACGTGCAAGGTGATGACTTGGCATTGGGCAAGGTCTTCATAAGTCGACCATTTTCCGGGCTCTTGTAAAGCCTGTTTTGGTGGATCCACTGCTATCCAATTGATTTTCAGCTTATCTAGCCTTTGTGCAACCGCCTGACCACAATGACCAAAGCCTACGATTCCAACACAAAGTGATGATGGAGAAAGGTTGATACCAAGGGCATTGGCGAGCGCAGCCATAACCCAATCTGCAACGCCTCCAGCCGTCGCACCAGGCGCGTTGACGATGGGAAGTCGCCGGTTATGCATTATTTCAAAGTCGTGGACGGCCTGTAAATCAATGTGATCAAGGCCAATTACAGGTGTCCCAATGGCTTTCAGATTCCTGGTCGCAGCCAGCAGGTGACCATCAACCTTGGTGGTGCTGCGAATCACTAAAACATCGGCGTCCGCGGCTTGTTCATGATGAAAATTTGCAGCTTCAAAGGGGACAATGTCGCCCAAGTGATCAAACGCACCTTTGGATTCAGGGATTTCAGGGTCAACAAAGATTTTCAGACGGTTCACTATTTTTTGCCAAACAGTGCTTCAAGACGAGCCTTGGCCTCATCCGCGGACTTAGGGGTAGCCTGGGTTTTGGCCTTGCCAAAAATTGAATCAAGGCGTGCCTTTGCAGCAGCGACCTCGTCATCGCCGGTTTCTTCTATGGTCCTGAAGGTGAAATAAAGGCAGAAGTTACCCTCAGACCTGTCACGAATAAACTCACCCTGGTTTTCGGTGCATTGATTATGCACATCTGGATTCCAGAACTTGCAGTTATAGCAACAGTGCAGGTAAGCGGTACAAGTTGGACACTGATCACGACGACCAATCTGCGGCCGCTCACCAACCTTTACTTCAAAGACAAGCTCATCCTTACAGTTATAACACTGATAACGTGCGTCTGTTTCCACCCCAAGTCCTCCAAAAGAAAACGCGCCGAGAGCAGCGCCGGACGAGTATAGCAGAGTTTGGGCAAGGCAGGGACAGGGACAGGGTCAGGGACGGATTTGCCCTTTTTTGCCTGGAAAGAACCTGATAGACTGTCGCCACCTGTGATTGGGGAGACGCCATGAGCATTGCAAAAGGTATTCAAGAAAGCATGACCAGAGGATCTTGGATTCGAAAGATGTTTGAAGAAGGCATCAAACTAAAACAGATCCACGGTGAATTCAACGTTTATGACTACACCCTCGGCAACCCGTATGTTGACCCCCCTAAGGCCTTTTTCGATGCCCTAGAAACGGTGGTCCACGAACGAAAACGCCTTGCTCACGGTTACATGCAAAACAGCGGCTTCCCTGAGACACGCCAACGAGTAGCCGATGAATTAAGCAAAGACACAGGTCGAAAATACGGCATCGACAACATCATAATGACAGTAGGCGCCGCCGGAGCCATGAACGTTGCATTCAAAAGCATCCTGGAACCAGGCGACGAAGTAGTTGTCGTTGCCCCTTATTTTCCAGAGTACAACTTTTATATCAACAACCACCAAGGCGTTAGGGTAACCAGCCTGGCAAAAGACGACTTTTTACCAGACATTGCAGACCTCGATCGTAAAATTGGCCCAAAAACCAAGGCCCTCATTATCAACTCCCCATGCAATCCAAGCGGCGTACTCGTCCCAAAAGACGTTTTGCTCGAACTTGCAGCCTTACTCGAACGCAAAAACGCCGAATATGGCAAAATCATTTACCTAATGTCCGACGAACCTTATCGCAAGTTGGTTTTTGACGGACAAAAAGCCGAAACTCCAGCCAGCTTTTATGACCACACCTTAATCGGGACCTCGCACTCGAAAGACCTGTCATTAGCCGGCGAACGTATTGGTTATCTGGCAATAAACCCTGACACCCCGGCCGCGAAGGACCTTTTTGCAGCCGCGACTTTTTGCAATCGAATCCTAGGGTTTGTTAATGCACCAGCATTGATGCAGCGAGTTTTACAAGCCCTTCCATCCTTTGAATCCCCGGTAGCTTTGTACCAAGCAAAACGTGACGTGCTGTTCAATGGTTTGAAGGATATTGGGTACGACGTTCGATGTCCTGAAGGGACTTTTTTCATGTTTCCCAAGTCGCCACTTCCGAATGATCTGGATTTTATTGAGGTTTTACGCCGCCACCGAGTCTTGGTTTCCCCTGGAACTGGGTTTGAATTCCCAGGTTATTTCAGGCTGTCCTTTGCCGTTGATGACAGAATAATTGAAAACAGTTTACCAGCTTTCAAGGAAGCTTTCCGAGAAGTCCAGTAATTTCCAGGTGTTATACTTCTTCTTGGCATGATCGCCGATCTCGCAATATCCTGAATTCACGGAACATTTAAAGGTAACTGTTCCGGTGAAATGGAGGCGATTATGTCGGTTGAGGCTATCCTGGATTCAATGGTTGATTTTAATTTTCCAGTTGTTGAGTATCGTGGTGTTTCACCAGAAAAGGACAAGCGCGGTTTGCGACTTGGACCATTCGGAATGGAAATCAGTACAAACGAGTTGCCTCCTGGAAGGTTTGCGTGGATGGGTTTTGACCTACCCAGCGGGCGTCATGTAAAGGCCCTGGCAGAGGTGGTGGGCGTTTTGGCAGGCGACCTTGAAGAAAACCGCGTAATAATGCGCTTCAAGCACATTTTCCCAGCTGACCGCTCCATCCTGAACGACTTCTTCCTAAACAGCCTAGCCGCCTGAACCAAGATCTCCACACCTGTTCCTGTCCCCGCCCCTGTCCCACCCCTGTCCCTGCCCCAATAACCAAAGAAAGTGAAACTATTGACACAAATCCGGACCTTAGCTACCCTCGTATTGACTGTGTTCGAAGGGGCGCTTACGCTCAACTGTTGGCAATTTTTTGCCTAATTTACGCTTTTCTTTTTGGAGGAATTTTATGGCCGACTACAAAGCAGATCTCAGAGACATTCGTTTCCTGTTGTTCGAGGTTTTGAAGATTCAAGACCTGGAAAAGACCGAATTGTATGGTGATTACGGCAAGGACGACTATGATGCCATCGTTTCAGAGGCGTACAAATTCGCACAAAACGTAATTGCCCCGCTGAATGAAGATGCCGACAGAATCGGCGCTCAGTTGAATGATGGCGTTGTGACAGTGCCAGATTCCTTCCTGCCAGCCTGGAAACAGATGTCTGACAATGGTTATCTGAGCTCCATCCAATCCATGGATATCGGTGGGCAAGGTTTACCATCCGTTATCGGGCAGGCGATTCATGAATTCTTCATCGGCTCGTGCGTTTCGTTCTCTCTTACAGCCGGCCTGACCGAGGGTGTTATCAGCCTGCTCAATGATTTCGGTACGCCTGAACAAAAAGAACGGTTTGCGCCAAAGCAACTGTCGGGCGAGTGGTCCGGAACCATGTGCCTTACGGAAGCTGGTGCCGGTTCTGACGTTGGTGCCAGCAAGACAACTGCAGAACCAATTGGAAATGGTGCATATTCGATTAAGGGCAGCAAGATCTTTATCACAGGTGGCGACCATAATATGGTCAGCAACATCATCCACGCTGTCTTGGCCAGAACTCCAGACGCACCTCCTGGAACCAAGGGACTGTCACTGTTCATCGTACCAAAGTATCGTGTAAACGATGACGGCTCCAACGGTGAGCCAAACGACGTTTCCATCGGTAGCATCGAGCACAAGATGGGCATCAAGGGTTCCCCAACCTGCGTAGTCAACTTTGGTGATAACGACAATTGCCATGGTTATCTGCTTGGCAAGGAATTCGAGGGTATGAAAATCATGTTCCACATGATGAACGAGGCCCGAATCATGGTTGGTGTCCAAGGCCTAGCAGCCGCAGGAGCCTCCTATGAAGCAGCCAAGGCTTATGCCCAAGAGCGAATCCAGGGCACCTCAATCAAGGCCATGAGAGACCCCAAGGCCCCCAAGGTACCGATTATCGAGCACGCCGATGTTCGCCGCATGCTCCTTTGGCAGAAGTCAGTTGTTGAAGGCCTGCGAACCATTTTGTATACCACGGCCTACTATGCAGACCTCGCCAAGGCTGCCACTGATCCAGCCGAAAAGGAAAAATACAATGGTTTCGTTGAGTTGCTGACCCCTGTTTGCAAGGCCTATGGTTCGGACATGGGTGTCAAATCCTGTGACCTCGCGATCCAGGTTTATGGTGGCTATGGTTACTGCTCGGAATATCCGGTCGAGCAGAACTTCAGAGACGCACGCATCGCCCCGATTTACGAAGGAACCAATGGTATCCAGGCGATGGACTTGGCTGGCCGCAAGCTGCCCATGAAGAACATGCAGGTCTTTGTGGCTTACCTGAAGCAGATCTCTGACTTTGCGCTGAAGACAAAGGGACACCCCAGCCTTGGCAAATATGTCGCCAAGCTTGATGAAGCCCGAAAGATCCTGGCTGCCATCGTGATGAGAATGTTGGGTGTTGCCCTTCAGGATCCTGAAGCTTTGATGTTGGTTGCCTATCCTATTCTGGAATCCTTTGGTGATATCGTCGCGGCGTTCGGCCTGCTAAACGAGGCGATCATTGCTGACCAGGCATTGACCAAGATCTTTGCTGAAGAAAAGGCCGTTGGTCCAGCCGACAAGAAGCGTGTCGTCACCGAGAATCCAGAGGCCAAGTTCTATCATGGCAAGATTCAGTCAGCCATCTTCTTTGCCAACAACATCCTGCCACTAGTCAAGGCTAGGGAAGAAGTGATGAAGAGCGCTGATCGTTCCGCCATCGACGTTGTTTTCTAGGATTACCACAAATCACCCTAAAGTTAGCTACCATTTTTTGATCAATTTTTTTTGAACGCTATAATCAGCTGGTGAGTAAGCGCAGAACTATACAGCTTCTGTTTCTCGTCCTGCTTTTTGGCTTCGCCCAAGAGGCGCTTGCCGCCCCACCTTCACCCTCAATGGCATCTGGAAGAGTCATTAATCGCACCAGTGACTGTGGAGAGCCTCAGGCAATTAGGGTGCAGATTATGGGGGTTGACATGTCCCCCAGGCTGGAACTTGAACCAAACGCTGAATTACCGCTTACCCTATCTACAGGCCTTTATGCTGTAACGGTTTTTGATCTTGATGGCCGCATTCTTGAGCAATCAAAGGCCCTGGTATTAGGTTCTGCCTTCAAGCTGTATGTTGGCTGCGAATCTAAGCCTGCACAGCCCAAGGTCACACAAGGCACTCAACCTGAAGGCGAGCGGTTTCCCGAGATAAAGCTAAGACTGGTGAACTCATACCAAGACTGCGGTACGCCTTACACGATTACTGTTTACATTGATGGGCAAGAAAAGGCCGTCTTAAAGCCAAAATCCAAGAAAACCGTTAAGGTCCCTAAAAAAGAGATGCAAATCGAGGCATTTGTAGACGGCAAGCGGCTGCTGACAGGGACTTATCAAAATCTAGTTGATGGCGCAAGTGTTTATTTTGGTTGCACATTTAACGATCACATCAAAAGCTTTAGTTCCGGCATTCCTGTAAGCTTCCAAAACACCACAGACGCCTGTAGTGACCCTAGCCAAAAGCGATTTCTGACGTTTTGGGTCGATGGAATACCGATAGAGGGTATAGCGCCTGGCAAGCGAGGTGGAGTGCGAGTACCACCTGGTGACCACGTGTTTCAGGTTTTCGTTGGTCTGACCACAGAAAGGGTCGTTCGTGGAGTTAAAGACGTCCAATCTCCCTTCCGGGTTCACTTCGGTTGCGGGCGATAATTCGTAAAGTCATGAGGTAGTTATGC
>DUVQ01000039.1 GCA_012840965.1 Oligoflexales bacterium
CCACCTGGAATTAAGGCATCAGCCACGGCTTTTGACATTGCTGGCCCGTGACGACGACGGGCATGACGCTTTTTCCACCATGGGTCTGGAAACAAAAGATACGCCTCAATGGCTGTTGCAGGTTTAACCAACAAAGGGATGTTAACTCTGGCGTCCCCCCATGCCATGGCCACATTTTCAAGGCCAGCCTTGCTGGAACGTTTTAATACAACTTCACACAAACCAAGACGGGTCTCAAACCCCAAAAAGCGAACATCTGGACGTTTTGCGGCAAGTTCCGTCAAAAAGCGGCCTTTACCAGACCCAACCTCAATCACCAAAGGCCGATCTTCAAGCCAATCACCAAACCAAGCAACCGTTTCTGGCCTTGATGGAATCACTAGGTTTTCCGACAGTTTCATTTCGCTTGGAGGCTCAATGGTTTTATGGCGATCTATGCCGCCAATTATGGCCTCATCGCCAATCTCATCGGCTGAAAAGTTCAAAAATTCCTTGGTGGCCAAAGGCGCCCTCACGACAAGCTCGGGCGGATTGTACAACAATTAATATGCATTTCAGGTAGGTTTACAGTTTTACAATGGTTTAATGCGTAGATTTAAACTATAATTAACGGGACTTTGCATGGAGTTTGACATGGCTAATGTATTTAAATTAATCGGACTGTCAGTTGCATTAGCAATGTTTGTAGCGTGTGAATCTGGTGGCGTCGTTGAAGACACGTGTGTTGATGGAAACTGCACAGACGCGCTGGACTTGGATAGCATTCAAGCAACAGACGATAAAGGCGGCCCAGACACAGACGTCAGGGATGTGACCCAGGACCACGGCGATCCCGACATTGATTTGGATGTCGTTGATGAGGATCTGGACACAGATGGCGAAGAGCCTGAAGACCCCTGCTTGGTGTCACCTAAGCCCTTTGGATGCCCTTGTGAAAAGCAAACAGACTGTGACAGTGGCTGGTGCGTGCTGATGCCTGATGAAAGCAAGCGATGCACGGTCACCTGCATTGAAAACTGTCCCGAACAGTGGAACTGTGAGCAAGTCTTAATAGCCTCAGACCCCATGTGGCTTTGCGTTCCTTTCCATGAGCCTTTGTGCAATCGCAAGTGCCTGAACGACGGTCCGTGTGGTTATGGTGCCTCATGTGTACCCATGGAATCGTCTCAATACTGCTTGGCCCCATGCGAAACTGACGAAGACTGCCCCTTGTATCCTCCAGTCGGTGTGGATTACGCAGAAGGGCTTAACTTCTACCAATGCCTGGAAATTGAAAACTGGGATGGTTCTGCGTCGACAAAACAGTGTGTGCCGATTTCTGGCCACTGCAAGTGCGCCCCTGATATTGACCTGATGAACGACCCGGAACACTGTGGAACCTGTGAAACAGAGTGCGGCGTAGACCCCTTAAGGCCTGAGTGGGAATCAAACGCGGTGTGGGCTTGCAACGAGGGTCACTGTAAGGTTTCTGGATGCAATGCTGGGTTTGTAAACCTAAATGGCTTGGATAGTGATGGCTGTGAGTATGAGTGCACATACCTTGGGGCAGACGACCTCCCAGATGCAGATATGATTGACAGAAACTGTGATGGGATTGACGGTGATGCGGCCAACAGTGTTTTCGTTGATGTCGAAAACGGCGATGACGAAGACAACATCCTTGGCGATATGCGTCATCCCTTTAAAACCATCAATGCTGCGATCAACTTTTCCTTTGGTAAGCCTAACAAGCCCCCTGTACTGGTATCAAAGGGCCAATATCAGGAACAAATTGTCATGCGTGATGGGGTGTCGATCTACGGAGCTTACGACGCCGCCAACAATTGGTCTCGTGACCTTGCACGAAATAGAACATCCATTGTTTGGGCCGGTCAAGAACCCTTGGCGGTTCGTGCTGTGATCGCTGAAAACATCACGTCCCAGACAGTAATTCAGGGCTTCAACATTAGGGCTCAGGGGTCCGTGCAACAATCCGGCTCTTCGTATGGCATTTTTGTGTTCCAGGTAAATTCAGGGCTAGTCATTGAACACAACGAAATCCAGTCTGGTAACGGAATGGATGGTAAAAATGGTCTTGCTGGAAAGCATGGATTTAACGGTGAAACTGGTGGGGTGGGCTCGGCTTCATTTGAGTACGATAAATGCTCGCTCTGTATTTGTAACATTCAGGACTGGTCGACCATGAGACCAGGAACTGGAGGAGCCAGTCCTTGTGGTGCGACTGGAGGTACAGGAGGTATAGGTGGTAAGAGAAAGGAGGCTGGGTTTGCTGGGGAACAGGGCAAGGTGAATGGAGGTGCTGGAGGGATTGGAGGGTGCGCTCAAAAAAGTGCTTCTTGTAAAAATGGACGTAGTGGTTCGCCTGGTAGCGATGGCGTTA
>DUVQ01000040.1 GCA_012840965.1 Oligoflexales bacterium
AAGGCTGTGAAGCCTGGCTGGGTTTTTGTGGCTGTTAAGGGAAGTAAGGTTGACGGGCACACGTTTATTCCAGATGCGATTGCCGCTGGGGCCGGTTTGTTGATTGTTGAAACTGAATTTCCTGGCGATGAACGCGTGCGTGGGGTTTATCAAGGGGTGCCGTACTTAAGGGTTGCCGACAGTCGTTTGGCTTTGGCACACCTGTCGTGGGCCAACTACGACCATCCGACTGTCAAGTTCGCCTTGGTGGGTATTACAGGAACCGACGAAAAAACATCTAGTGCACAGTTGACGTTAAGTGGGCTACAGGCGTGTGGCCATATAACTGGGTCTGTTGGTACCATTACCTATGACATTGATAAAGCAAAGGAACCGGCCTCCTTGACGACCCCAGGTCCAGAGATTTTAGCGCCTTTGTTTGAACGGATGGTCGATGCTGGTGTGCAAACTGCGGTGATGGAGGTCTCATCACACGGATTGGCGCTTAATCGAGTTTATGGTTGCAATTTCAGGTGCGTCGTTTTTACGAATATAACCAGGGACCATCTGGACTTTCACGGCTCTTTGGAAGAGTACGCGAACGCCAAGCTGCTGCTGTTTTCTGAAGTAATTGCGAACAACCCAGATACCTTGGGGGCCGTAGTTAATCAAGATGATCCGCTGTATCAACGGATAGTCGATGTATGTCCAGTACCGGTAGTCGGATTTTCCCTGAATCCTGATAGTGCCGCAGCAATTGCCCCCATCAAGGTTCATTATGGACTTGATGGAATTAAAGGCACCTTGCGGACTCCTTGGGGCAACGTTTCCATCGATAGCAAGCTGATTGGCAAAAACAATCTAAAGAACATCATGACTGCTATCGGGGTTGGAGGGGTGTTAGGTCATGATATTACACGGTTTACCGCGGGCGTGTGTCAACTGGACAGGATTCCAGGCCGTTTGGAGGCAGTTTCAGGTAAACGAAACGTCAACGTGTTTGTTGATTTTGCACATACACCAGATGCGATTACAGGGGTGCTTAGCATCCTTAAGGAGTTGGCTCCAAACCATCCTATTACCGCGGTGTTTGGCGCTGGTGGCAGCCGAGACGCAGGTAAACGTCCTTTGATGGGAAGGGCTGCAGCGCTGCTGGCGTCTAAGGTTGTGGTCACATCTGACAATCCAAGGGCCGAAGATGCAAAGGCGATTGCCGCACAGATAGTGGCCGGCATCGATGAGTTGAAAGAACAGGGGATTGCCACTGGAGAGGTCATTGTTGAAACGGACCGTCGTTTGGCCATTAAGCTGGCGATAGAAACTGCTGAAGATGACGAAGTTATTGTGATTTTGGGCAAAGGGCATGAAACCACCCAAGATTTTGGGACCCGAGTCATCCATTTCAGCGATGTTGAAGTTGCAAAGGAGTATTTAGACTCATGAGTCGAAAGTACCAGATCAAATTAACAGGTGAGTTCTGCGCCGAGGCCGCAAATGGCGATTTGATTAAAGGTGCTGATATTGAGGCGGTACACGGGGCTTCTATAGACACAAGAACCGCCAAGGCTGGTCAAGTATTCTTCGCAATTTCTGGTCCCAACTTTGATGGACATCAATTCATGGACGAGTCGATTGCCAAGGATTGTGTTGGCCTTGTTGTTAACAACGAGTTCATTTCAAGGGCCGTTGCAGCTTCTGGTGAGGCACCTGATCGCGTCTTTGTGGTGGCAGTTGAAAACACAGTCAAAGCCCTTGGAATGATCGCAAATGCTTGGATTCATGTGCTAGGGCCTAAAGTTGTGGCTGTGACCGGATCAGTTGGAAAAACCACTACTAAAGAGTTGTTGGCCGCATGCATGAAAACCCGATATGTGACCTTGGCAACCGTTGGAAACTTGAATAATCACATTGGCTTGCCCCTGACAGCTCTTTCTTTAAAGCCAGAGCATGAGGCGGTTGTTTTTGAAATGGGGATGAATCATGCAGGGGAGATTGCTCACCTGTGCAAAATTGCTCGTCCGCAAATTGGCGTTGTGACTTATGTTGGTCCGGTTCACTTGGAGGGCTTGGGGTCGATTGCCGCAATTGCCGACGCCAAATCCGAGTTGATTTCAGCGCTGCCTAAAAACGGTGTGGCCGTCCTTAATGCAGACAATCCACACGTAATCGCGATGGCTCAGCGTGCCCCTTGTCCGGTCATGACTTTTGGCTTTGATGCGAATGCGACGGTGCGAATCGTTGATGCCCAAATCGATGAAAGGGGGCTGTTGACGCTTAGTTTGCAGTATAAAGATGAAATAATTCCAGTGGCTACCTTTTTGGTGGGCTTACACAATGCGGCCAATGTAGCAGCTGCCGTTACTGCTGCAATTGCCGCTGGAGTCCCATTTGACAAGGCTTGTAATGCTATTGGCTTGGTGACTCCTTCAAGTCATAGATTGGCAGTTATTCAGGCTAATCACTTTCGGATTATTGACGATTGTTACAACGCGTCTCCACCGTCCATGGCAGCTGCTTTGCAGGTTTTGGCTCAAAACCAAGGCCGAAAAGTTGCGATTTTGGGGGACATGCTGGAATTGGGGGCCGCCACCGATGTGGCTCATCTGGAATTGGGCAGTTTGGTGGCCGCCAAGAAAATCGATGTGCTGATTGCGGTTGGTAAGTATTCGGATCGAATTGTTCTGGGGGCTAAAGATTCTCAAGGCTTTGAGGCCGAAGTCTACAAGGTTGACGATGCCATCCAGGCGGCAAAAATCGCTGAGGTGGTTGTAAATAAAGGGGATACCGTGCTTGTAAAGGGGTCCAGAGGTGTTGGCCTAGACATAGTTGTAAAGGCTCTGGAATCGCTTTCTGGGCGCGAAGAGGTAAGTAACTGACCTTGTTTTTTGGGGTTTGCTGATTCTGGCCCACTTATTGGGGCCTAGGTAGGGTGCCATGAGTGCATGGAGCGTTAAGTTTAGAAGATTCTGGCCTAGGACAGGATTTATCGCCAATAGCAGAGGCGGACAACTTGATATATCCATGCTTTTGGCAGTTGTCACCCTGTTGGTTGTCGGAACTTTGTTAGTGTTTTCAACAACTTTAAAGCCGGGCATTGTTGCGGCTGGTGGTGACCCCTACTTCAACCTTAAACGCCACCTGATATTCATGGGCATCGGCATAGGCGCCTTTGTTGTAGTGCTCAATATTTCGGACTCTGTACTAAACGCAATAGCCCATAGTCTTTTACTAATTTCCATAATCCTGCTTGGGGCGATATATCTGGTGCCAAATTTGGGAGTCACTGGAGGCAACTCTACACGATGGCTCGCACTTGGTCCGTTCACGTTTCAGCCATCCGAGCTTGCCAAGCTAGGGTTTGTTTTATACTTGGCCAAATCACTTGCGCATAATCAGGCAGTTGTACACAGGTTTGTTTATGGTCTCGGCCCCGCATTGGTCGCATTCGGACTGTTAACGGTTCTACTTCTTCGCCAGCCAGACGTAGGGTCCGTAATGGTTCTTGGAATATTGATGATTCTGATGTTCTTGGTGGCTGGTACTGGAAGATGGAATCTTTGGGCAATCTTAGTTGGTGGGGCTATAGGATTTCTTATCATGGTGGTGGCTTGGCCAGCAAAGTTTCAAAGGGTCTTTACCCCGCTATATTTGGACCAAGTTAGTCACGGCGAAGGCTATCAACTGACCCATGCCATAACTTCTTTGGTGCTGGGTGGGACGTTTGGTCAAGGCTTGGGTCAAGGTGCTCACCACAGTTTGGGGTTCCTGCCTGCTTCACATAACGACTTCATCATGGCAGTCGCAGGGGAAGAGCTTGGTTTGTTTGGAGTGGCATGCCTGATGATTTTGTACGCAGTCATCTTGATTAGAGGTGTTGCTACCGCCAGATTGGTACAAGGGCTGTTCGCCAAGTACGCGGTGTTTGGTCTTACCATGCTGCTGGTCCTTCCGGCGATAGTTCACCTTGGAGTTAATCTTGGCCTGCTGCCGACCAAGGGCTTGGTCTGTCCCTTCATGTCTTATGGAGGTACGGCGCAGGTAGTCAATCTGGTGACATTTGGCCTAATCCAACGTTTTCACATCGAGGCTACAGCTGAAGACGCGCAGGTAGCTTTCGCAGCACAGCCGCCAAAAACTGTAGAACCGAGTACTGATGAAGGGGGGAGAATAGCAGCCGCATGGAGGTCAGCATGATTTTTAGCAGAAACAGAAAAAAGATGACCTTAAGGGAGGCCTTTAGTGCGGCTAGCTCAGCAATGGTGGCGGGCATAGTGGGATTGACTAGGCGATATCTGGTTCATGCAATTGCCGTCATAGGTATCGCTGGCCTTATAGCAGCGGTTTTTTACACGTGGGACGCCTTTAATAATTCCCCAACATTCAGATTAAAGACCATAACTGTCACTGGTAACGATTTGATAGGCGACGAGGAGATTGCCTTCTTATGTGGGTTGGAAGTTGGTGAAACAAAGATGCGTTTTACAAAGGCTGACGATGTTAAAGCAAATTGCCTTGCCGACCCGCGTCTTTACAACGTTGTAGTTGAGGTAAGGCAACCGTCTTCGATATCGCTGGAGGTGTTTGAGCGAAAAACTGAGATGTATGTGGCGCTGAGTGATGGGCTTTGGGCGGTAAGCCAGCACGGCGAGATTTACATGCCGGTTGAGACCAGCGAGATACAGCCTCTACCCATACTAATAAGCAGCCAAAAATTGTTGCAGGATATTCCAGCAGTTAAGGAGCCGACTAACTGGAAGTCGCACTTTCAACGCAGCCTGTATAAAGTAGCACTTCTTGAATATAACCAACATGTTATGCGCCAAGCTAGCATAGTAAGGCAGGCCTTGTCTTTGAAACGTACGATAGCCCGAGCCCCAATTAACCAATGGCGTGATAGCTTGGCACTTGAACTGGATTATCACGAACTGTTGGGCTTTTCCGTTAAAGAAATTGGTGAAAAATTGCTGGTCCGTTTTGGACACGCCCCTTTTTCAAGAAAGAATCAACGGCTGCAATTAGCTTTAAGGTACCTTGAAAAAAGGACGACTAGGGAAGCCAAGGAGGTCTTTGTCGACAACGAGGTTCGCCCAAATGAAGTGGCGGTTCAGGTAGTTAACAAGGAATACGCAGGGCATGCTGATTTAGGAGGCTACAGGTGAGGCAACGAGCTGAAACGATCGCTACCTTAGAACTTGGGTCTTCTAAGGTTGTAATCACAGTGGCTGATGTGGGACCCGAGGGTATCTCCGTCAGGGGCGTAGGTATAGCCCCAGCGAACGACTGCTTGAGGGAAGGCAACATTGTCAATCTTGCTGGGTTGGTTCAGGCCATTAACACGGCGAAGCTTGAAGCTGAAAACATGGCTGGATATACCATCGGCGATGTCTACGCTTCGGTATCTGGTAGCCATGTCTATGGAGTGACAAGCTCTGCGATGACCAACTTGAAGCATGGAAAGGTGCTAGACAGTGATGTGCGCGACGTTTTATCGAACGCCACAGTAATTTCGCTGCCGCCAAATCAAAGAGTGGTTGACATATACCCATTGTCATATTCGGTTGATGGCATTCAAAACATCGATAATCCGATGGAAATGTCAGGTAAGCGTCTCGATGTTGATGCGCATCTTGTGACTGCTTCTGGCAGCGCCATCGACAACATGTCGAAGTGTGCGGCTAGAGCAGGTCTGAGAGTGGTCAAAACCGTGTCAAGCGCTTTGGCATCGGCTTTAGCTGTTTTGCACGATGAGGAAAGGGAAATTGGAGCCGCTGTCTTAGATTTTGGCGCTGGGCTTTGCGAACTAACTATCTGGGAAGCACAGGGTTTGGTTTACACTGCTGTGATTCCTGTTGGCGGTCATAACATAACCGAAGATATTGCCATAGGTTTGAGCACTCCAATTGCAGTGGCTGAAGAACTCAAGGTAACTCAGGGACATGCTTATAATACCTCTCACACAAACGGAACCACTATCCAGGTGCGTGGAGCTGGTGGTCGTGGCACTTACAATTACGATATAAACAATCTGTACAGCATCATCGAGGAGCGCGTTAGTTATATCTTTTCACACGTATACAGCCAACTCGTGAACTATGGCAGGAAGGACTTTTTGCCAGGCGGATTAGTGCTAACTGGAGGAGCATCTAAGATGCCAGGGCTTATTGATGCGGCAGATGAAGTCCTTAACATGAACGCGAGAATAGGATTTCCAAGGGATGTTAAAGAGTTATCGACAATCTTAAATGATCCTGCAATGGCCACATCTTATGGGCTTTTGGTGTGCGCCGGTATGCGCTACAACACCGATATTCCAAGGGCTAAATTGCCTGGTGGTCCGCCGCAACAGCGGGGGCTATTGAAAGAGATAGTTAGAAAAGTTAAGGGGTTTACAGTTTAGGTGCACAGCCTAAGTGGGTAGTTATGTAAGTCAACAGGGGGCGGTCATGACAAAAAGAAACGTTAACCAAGGTCAGATTAGATGGGATGGGCTGCTTGAAAAGGAGGATGCTTTGAGTAGCTTTGATGTGATTGACAACCCTGTTCCGGGTAAACCGAAAGCTGATTACTCAGGCGATTTAGATGGTTATAGCATTGATATCAGGGTGTTTGGTGTGGGCGGCGGAGGGGTGAATGCCATTGATACCATGATCAAAGATGGTGTCGAAGATGTTGAGTATGTAGCGATTAACACGGACGCGCAGCATCTAAAACGGTCCCTTGCAGATATCAAACTCGCGCTGAACACAAACACTCGTGGGCATGGGGCTGGGGGTGACCCGGATGTTGGTAGGGCTGCAGCAAAGGCTGAGGAAGAACGTATCAGAGAATTCCTTGAGGGCACCGAATTGCTTATATTGGCAACTGGGCTGGGTGGTGGAACTGGGACAGGGGCCTCATTAGCCATAGCTGAAATTGCTAAGGAGATGAATATTTTGACCCTTGCTATTGTTACTCAGCCATTTTCTTGGGAAGGAAGCTACAAAAAAGAGATAGCTGATAAAGGATTGGAAGAGCTAACGGGCTTGGTAGACGCATATATTCGCATACCGAACGATAAAATGAAGAAGGCTTCAGGGGTTCCCAGAAGCATGCTGGAGGATTTTATAGAACTGGACAGGGTTTTAGCCGAGTCTGTTTCGGCCGTTGTTCGCGTTATTAGCAACTACGGCACAATTAACCTGGACTTCGCAGATCTCAGAAAGGCCCTTGAAAATGGTGGCTTGTGTGTAGTTACTACTGCATCCGCCGTTGGTAACGACGCTGCAATGCAAGCTTATGACAAAGCTATAAACAACCCTTATCTTGAGGATACCCCCATTGAGGATGCCCAAAGGATGTTGCTTTCTTTGTCTGTGCCCGCGAATACTGGTGGAGATGTTGTTGCCTTCATTAACCAGAAACTTGAGGAACGACGGGAGGACAAAGCGTTTTATAAAGCTGGTTTAAGGTTCAAAAATGCAGATGAAGATAAGGACAATCCGGATACGTTCGATATCATCATAATTGCTACTGGTATGCAGGATTGCGTGACTGTGACAGAGGCTGAAATCATTGCAGCTGAAGAAGTTCCGGTTGTGGTACAGCCGGAGGAGAGCCATGGATATTCTGGACCTCGATATAGAGCAGGTGAACTAGGAGGAGGGCAAGTTAATATTTGGCCGGCTACCGGCACAGACCCCCATCAAATTGATAACAATCCGAGTGTAGCCAATCCCATCTCCGCGTACGGGCCTCCTAGAATTGTATATTCAGTGCCACCAATGCAACCTAGGCAACCTGGGCAGCTTGGGCAGTCTGGGCAGCCAGCACAACCTGGGCAAGGCGTTGTAGTAACTAGATATTCACCTAATCAGACGGTTGCGGTAGGTGGTGATGGACAACCAAGAAGTGAATTCGAGCACCAGGGAACTTACCCTCTGAATAGACGCATCAATCGTAAATAGTTACCAAGGGCTAAAAAATGAAAAGTCTGACCAGATATCTTGAATTTAACGTTCCTGCACGCCGTGGTTTTATCAATATAACAAGGACCGTGGAGGAGTGCGTAAGGGACAGCAATGTTCGTGAAGGGCTATGCCTTGTGAATGCCATGCATATAACTGCCAGCGTTTTTATAAACGATGATGAATCTGGCCTGCATCAGGACTATGATGAATGGCTGGAGCGCTTGGCGCCACATGCCCCAACCAGCCAGTACAGGCACAACCTGACTGGGGAAGACAACGCTGATGCCCACATGAAAAGGCAGATCATGGGGCGCGAGGTCGTGGTCGCCATAACCAATGGAAAGCTGGACTTCGGCACTTGGGAACAGATTTTCTATGGTGAGTTTGATGGTAGAAGGCGAAAAAGAGTGCTTGTCAAAATCATCGGTGAATAATCAGCTTTCAGGCCCTCGTTTCAAAGGGATCAGCTTACTTCTCGTCGCCATATTTCTGTTTTCCGAAGGCTGGCTAGTTTGGCTGGCGGCCATTAATACAACTTCAGGCCAGGTTTTTTTGGGTTATCCCCACATCCCGACTGATCATTACGCTTACAAGATGATGACCGAACAATCGCGGGAAGATGGGCGTTTTTTCACCGACAACATGTTTACAACCCAGGAGCAAGATGGGCGCTATCTTATGTCTGGGCTTTCTGTGACGGGATGGATTGAGGCGTTGTTTCCAAGGGCGGTGCATGCTTGGATTTGGCATAGCCTGCGCCTGCTGGCCCTGGCTGGGTTTTGCGTTGTCTTGTTAAAACTTTGTCAAAGCCTGTTTGGTGGGCGGACGTTGGTCGCCTTGCTTGCCTTTGCCGCGCTGTTGTTTTCCCAGGGGATTGACTGGTTGTGGCGTTTGTTCGTTTCAAAAGGTCTGATATTGATGCCAGGTGGGCAATGGCTGGAAAATCCATGGAACTTCAACTTGTTGTGGACTGGGACCCTTGCTACCTGGGTATGGCCCGTGATGATCCTGACTGGGATGATAGTGTTGGAAATTCGCAAGCCACGTGAGGATTTGCTTCGCGGCTTGCTGCGAGGCATCGCTTTTGCTGTGCTTTTTAGTGTTCATCCATATACAGCCTTGTTTTATTTGGCCTTCACAGTTTTGATAATCGTTTTTGGGGGTGTTGGTGAAAGCCCTTGGAAGCAAACGATTATTGCAAGTCTAAAGGCGAATGTTGGGATTTTGGTGGGAGTGGCCCTCGTTGGGATTTATGCGTTGTGGGCCAGAGATGACGCGGTGTATCGCCTTGGTTCCGATCAGGTCCGGCTGTGGCGCCTTTGGTATTGGCCGCATCTGTGGCCTGTTGTTTACGGTCCTCAACTGGTGTTTGCCGTATTTGGACTGTTGGTAGATTTTGGTAGGGGAGGGCGGGTTGTCAAATTGTGGCTTGCTGCCGCTTTGCTGATGTCGCTAAATCCAATGGTGACAGGTGCAAAATTTCAGTTTTTAGCGGTCATCCCCTTGATTTTGCTTGAGGTTGCAGGCGTTTCATATCTGTTGAGGCGATTTCCAAAGGCAAGGCTGCTTAAGATTGGGGTAGCATTGATTGCGGTTTTGTCGTTGAGCGGCTACGTTGAGGCGATGACCTCGGACCTAAGGGCGCCCGAAGTTGTAGACGCCAGCGAGGCAAGCCCTGACATGCTTAAGACCTTGGAATTTTTGAGAACTCAGCCTGAAGGTGGCGTTTTATGTCATCCAACTGATGGGGCTATAGTGCCTTGGAAGGCGCACAAGACGGTGTTTGTGGGCCAGTGGTTTCTAAGTACCAGATTTTATGAAAAAGTTGACCTGGTCAGCTGGTTTGTTCAAGGGCCCGCATCCGATGAAGCAAGGCTTGACTTTTTGGCTGCTGCCCACATCGCTTATGTGCTTGATAGTCCACGTCTTAGGTCCTTTGGAGCTATGCCCGAGATTGATGGATTAGTCGAGATATTCCGGACAGATTCAGTAAGGTTATTGACAGTATCTAATTTTGATCGTAGTAAAAATCAGCAGACGGACTAAAACTGGGAGGGAAAGATGCTCACGGTTAGATGGGTTTTTTTCGGGGCATCGTGTTTGGCACTTGTAGGTATGCTTGCATGTTCCGAGCCTACTTTACAGGAAGCCAAAGATTACGATTATTTAACTCAGCCCATTGCAATTTTGAATACTGATTGGGGGGTTATTCCTTTGCCGAATGACTTTCTAAACCCAGTCAGGCAGTCAAAAACGGTGAATATTCCAGGTGTACGCCCGCCACGCGAGGCACCAGAGGGCATGGCCCTGCCTATCGTTGACGCCGAGGCTGCCGCCCAAAAGGAATATCTGGGATATCCAGGCGTTGAGGACCCGCCCTTGACAAAGGCGCTGTTGGCTGGGATGAACAAGTTAAATGGTTTTATAACCAGTTTTGCACCAAATATTCCATTTAACCGCCCAGTTGACGCGGCTTCCATTGTGCCCTTTGATGGTGGTAACGCATCGGAAGCAAACATGTTTTTCATGGATATTACGGATGCGGAAAACCCCGTAGTGATACAGCCAAATAATTATCTGCGTCTGTTCAACTGGGAGCAGGCCACCGAAATGCCATACAAGCTTTATCTGCGATTTCCGGCGGCCGGTTTCCTGCAACCACCCAAGGATTTTGAGCCTGGCCATACATACGCAGTCGTCATGACTGGATGGACCGACAATGGGGTAAAAGATTCAGAAGGCAACCCCTTTAAATCTGATGGCTCTTTCCTGGTTTTTGCCCAGGAGGACATCTTTCCTGAAACTGGGACTGCGTACATAGGGCCTGATGGAAGCTCCAGAAACAGCGTTGTGCCAGATCTAGCGATGGCCCAGCAGGCTGAAGGTGCCAGACAGTTGACCAATCAGGTGCTAAAGGTCTGGGAGGGGCTTGATGGTATTGCCTCTTCTGGTTGGACCCGCCAAGAGGTCATCGTTGCCTTTTCTTTCACTACCGCAACTAACCCAATGCCTAATTATTTTGATGCAGTAAAGGCGTTTTTTGGACAAGCTGCAGTTGTCCCGCAGCCGTCTGATGCCATTGAAGGGACAGACGGCATTTCAAAGGCTAAGGCTGACTGTTCACCCAAGCTGACCTTCACCTTGGACAAGCCAGTGGCCCCAAAGACTGTCAACAACAAAACAGTGCGCTTGTTTAAGGTTGATGGACAGCAATACACAGAGGTTGGGCTGATAGTCACCGCGAAAAACGATGAGGCCCTTTCAACTGTTGAGGCCACCCCAACAACCGCCCTTGAACCACAAACCCTTTATTTGGCTGCTGTAACCAATGGTATTCGCAGCCTTGATGGTTTGGCTGCGGCCACCGACCAGACATATTTTGGCTTAACAAGAGCCGCGCTGAAGGCGGTTGATGGAGACGGTAACTGGTCTTTTACTGACACTCCTTTGGTAGCCCAAAACGATAAAGGCGAATTGGTGTGGCAGTCTGCTCACTTGGATAGCCGTCTTGACACCTTGATCCTGAATGGTGCAACGCAAGATGCAGACGTCGATGATGACGCCTTGGCAAGCGCTGGGGAAACCTTGGTGAATGTACTGTCTTATCTTGAGGGGATGCGCAAAATCTACAAGCCTCACATTGACTGGCTGGTGCTGGGAAATGACGGTAAGCCAGGAATTCCAGGCCAAGAGGGCGTGGATAACGTTGTCGCCGAGCGTGAAGACCTAGTCCTGGTGTGGACATTTACCACAGGCGCCTGTGAGCAGTAGGAGGTTGTCATGAAGATTCGCAATGTTGCATTTGTTGCGGCTTTTGTAGGGTTGATGGCCTTTAGTCAGGCGGCGTTGGCTAGTGGCTTTTTCATTCAGGAGTTTTCAGCTGCCGGCCTTGGCCAGGGGATGGCACTTGTGGCCTCTGGCAGTCGTCCGGCTTCTCAGTATCAAAACGTGGCCAATCTTTCCTTTATGGAGGGGCTGTGGCTTGAAGCAACTGCCACCACCTACTTTTTTGATGGCGGTTTTGAAAACACAAGTGGGGACTTCACGTCGATTACTAATGCCCCACAAGTAGTGCCAACGTTTTTCGCATCCTATCGGATTAACGACTGGTTAGCGGTTGGTTTTGCAGAATTCACCGCTTTTGGGCTGTCTATGAGCTGGCCAAAGGACTGGGAAGGGCGTCATCTTTCATACAGTTCAGGTTTGCAGACTTTCACCTTGAATCCAAACATCAGTTTTGGGCCTTTTAAAGGGTTTGCCGTTGGTGTCGGTTTTAATGCGATGTATGGCGCAATTGACATCAAAAGGGGGTTGACTTTAGGCATGAATCCCCCTGGTGACACGGCTTCAAATTCAGTTCACCTGCACGCTTCTGCTTGGGGTTTTGGGGCAAATGTCGGGGTGATGTACCAGCCATCTGAACAAGCCCGCATAGGCCTTGCCTATCGTTCGGGCATCAAGATATCGACCAAAACTGGCAAGATGGACTATGACGTCAACGAGGTTTTTTCAGCGCGTTTTCCAGACCAAACCTTTGAGGCGGACATTAATTTGCCTCACATCATAATGGCTGGTATGCGTTACTGGCCGATTAAGGATCTTTCTCTTGAATTAGACCTTCAGTGGGTCCAGTGGTCTTCTTATGATGAGCTGAATTTCAAGATGTCCAAGGGGCTTGGTCTTGGCCCAGATGCCAGACAGATGACCCTGACGGAACGTAAGGATTATCACGATTCAATTCAACTACGTTTTGGGATCGAGTATAAGTTTTTGCGAGATATCATGGCGTTAAGGCTTGGTTTTGTTTGGGACCAAAATCCAGTTCCAGACAAGTCGGTTGATCCTATGCTGCCTGATAGTGACCGTTTAATGGGAGCAATTGGGCTTGGCGCCATCTACAAAGGTTTTGTTATCGACATTGGTTACATGCCGGTGTTTGGATTAAAGCGTAAAGTCACCTTGGAAAGCGGTGCGCCCATGGCTGGAACTTACAGCCTGATGGCCCACGATCTGTCTGTAACGCTTGGATATCATTGGGGCGGCCCAAAGAAGAAGGTTCAGGACTCCGAAGCGATGCCCGAGTAATGATTCGGTTTCTTGGGATGGTTTCATGATCAATCCCAGACGTTTGGTTCGTTTTGTCCCAAAAATTTCTGGCTGCTGCTCGTAATTAAGACAGTGATTGTGCGTTTTTCTTGTCGCGCCTTTATCGGCAGACAACTTTTTTGAGTTTTGGCCCTTGTGGAGTGGCTAGTTTGGCCTCATTATCATGGCCAGGGAATTGGCCCAGCTTACACAGGCTTTGACAAAGCTTTTTATCTAAGGAGCAAATAATGGCAACAAAAACATTGGCAGACGTGAATGTCGCCGGTAAAACAGTATTGATGAGAGTGGATTTCAACGTGCCTTTGAAAGGTGGTGAGATTACAAACGACCGCCGCATTGTTCAGGCTCTTCCAAGTATTCGTACAGTCATTGAAAATGGTGGCAAACTTGTGTTGATGAGCCATCTCGGACGCCCATCAGGGGAAGGTTTTGAGGCTGATTATTCCATAGCACCGGCTGCGAAACGGTTGGGTGAACTTTTGGGCAAGCCTGTTGCAGTCGGTCCACAGACTGTCATTGGTCCCAAGGCTGTTGAACAAGTCGCAGCGATGAAACCAGGTGATGTTTTGTTGCTTGAAAACGTTCGTTTTGTGGCTGGTGAGACCATTGCTGATAAGGCGAAAAAGAATCCAGACAAGAAGCTGACCGAGCAACAGCAAAAGGAACTTGACGATTTTGTGGCAGGTCTGGCCGAGCTAGGTGACCTGTATGTTAACGACGCCTTTGGTACTTGCCATCGAAAGCATGCCTCGATGTACGGCTTGCCCAAAGCGATTGTTGCAAAGGGTGGCCAGGCAGTGGCTGGCTTTTTGGTTGAAAAGGAGATTCGCTATCTTCATGAGGCAGTTTCTGAACCAAAACGTCCGTTTATCGCCATTTTGGGTGGCGCAAAGGTCTCTGACAAGATTAAGCTGATTGCAAAACTGCTTGATCAGGTTGATGGAATCCTGATTGGTGGAGCCATGGCTTACACCTTGTTGAAGGCTCAGGATGTCAAGATTGGAAACAGCCTGTGCGAAGAGGATCAGGTCGCGGAAATGAAGAGCCTGCTTGTCAGCGGTAAGATTAAGCTTCCAGTTGACCATGTTGTCACTGATGATTTTGCCAATGGAAAGCCAAAGGTCATAGAAGGGATTGATATCCCGGACGGATTCATGGGGATGGACATTGGGCCAGCCACAATCAAGGCTTACAGCGACGTGATTGCCAAGGCTGGAACAGTAGTGTGGAACGGCCCAATGGGGGTGTTCGAAAAGCCGGACTATGCAAATGGCACCAAGTCGGTGGCCCAGGCACTGGCTGACGCGACTGCAAAGGGCACGGTCAGCGTCATCGGTGGCGGTGACTCGGCGGCTGCTGTAGAGCAGATGGGGCTAGATGAGGCAATGACCCACATCTCCACTGGCGGTGGCGCAAGTCTTGAGTATTTGGAAGGAAAACCTATGCCTCCAATCGAGGTTTTGGACAAGAAGGGCTAACGTCCCTCATCGTCACAAAATCTGCAACTTGTGATGCTCTATCACCCTATCAATCTGCGCAGGAATTTCACCAATAGGCCTATTACTCGAAAATAATGCATTGTTCACCAAGTAAAATGGAGTGTCGTCGCCAGCCATCTTTATCTCAATATCTTGGCCAAGGCATGGTCTGCTGCAGGTTTCGGGCACTATATACAAATGTTTCTGTTTTGCTTGCCTAGAAAGATAGGAACAAGCACGACCTGAAGCCAGCATCGTAGGGCCAACGTGTAGCGTAAGCTTGTTGATAACAGTGGAATTCCAGATCGGCCAGACATTTGGAATAGAGATCTCAGCACGATTAATGGACAGCATCTTTGCCAATTCTTCGAGATGTAAAATAGCTGGTGCAAAAGCAATTGAGTGCTGATCAATCTTGGCGCCAGGTCTAATCAACCTAGGGTCATCTCGCATCTTCACAAGGAGCCTGCCAATCGAAATGATCGCATCGGGCCCCAACATTTTGCGCAGGCCAAACAAAGTTCCCATATCGTTTGCGATAAATTCGATTTGAGAGTTGGCATTAAAAGAGGCGAGCTCACTTACCAGCTGCTGTACTCGGTCGTGCTGTTTAATTCCATACAGAGGCGGCAATACAAAAATAAGCCGTTTATCTTTAAGCACTTCCAACCACGAACGCAGTTGAGTTTTTGTCGGAAGCAAGTGGGTACACGTTTCGTGACCAATGGCCACACCGTCGTACTCTGGCGGCGGCTCAGATGGTTTTTCATATGGGAGAGCCAGCCAGAACCTGTCTACATTCTGCCAATTTGATGGGATTGGCGGCTTTGGGCTCTCGATGACTTTTGGTGGAATAGTCCAGACTTTTTCCAAATCCTGGGGGTAGTAACAAATTTCGGGTTTGCAAACTAATTCGGGATGTTGCGTTATTAACGTCTGCACATCTTCAATCGAGTCTAGCTGTCTATCAAGGATGTCGCTAGCAGCTTGGACAAACGGCGCTATCTGCTTTCCACTCATCCTACGCCCAACGATTTTGAATGTCTTGACTCTAGGATATCTGCTTAGGGCGGCAATTGCACACAGGCCACATGATTCCATTTTGTTACGATCATCTATGGTGAATTCAGAATCTTTTGAATACCACCTTTGATGGCACAAAGCGTAGCTTCCCAATTTGTCAGCTTCTTCAGCAGGGAACTCGTGTTCAGAACGACAGTAGGCATTTATGAACCGGCAACGCTCTCGTGCTATGAATATCTCGATGTCGGGGCCTTCGCCTTGAGCCAGTTCTGCTATTTCACTCAGCAACATCGGTCTGGGTAAAACTACATCGTTGGTTCCAATTTCTTTTAAAAACTCCATCCCAGAAGGGGTTGAAATGTTCATCAGGACGCTTGTCGCAACCTTCAGATTTGGCCATGTTTTTCGAACAAAGGATATCAAATTGAGGTCTGACAGGATTATCCCATCAACACCAGCATCAACAAGTCTTGTTATGCCTTCAATGACTTGATCCTCAATACCATTGGGGTAAAGGGAATTCATTGTGAGCATGATTTTACGCCCATATTCGTGCGCAACTTCGATGAAACGCTCAAAATCAACTATCGTAACACTAGCATTTTCTGATGATCGGCAGTTTTCAGGGTTCCATCCAGGGGCAGAATTTCGCAAATCGTCAAAACGGATTCCAGCGTAAAAGACATCAGCACCTGCCTTACTCAGAAGCCCTATGTCTACGATATTTCTTAGAGGAACCATGAGTCTTCGATCTGTCCTAGCTGGGGGTACGTCAGCTGGTCGAATCGGTGTATCTCGCACATGTACGGGAAATCGCAGTTCTTGGATAGCGTTAATCCAGGTTTGGCTAAGCGAGTTTTCACGAGCCACAATTTTTTGACAGACAGCATCAAGCAAAGGGTTAGCTTCAGGAACATATTGACTAGTACCGACCATGAGTTTTGAGAATCTGCGGTAGGCAGGCTCCTTGTCGTCACGGGCCATAAGCCAAATTGAAACTGATGCAGTTTCACCCTGAAACAACATCAAGAGTCGGTCAGATTCAACAACATCGACTAACTTAAAGCCATAAAGGTCATCAGACGAGTAGACAAGGTCATCCAACAAAAACAAGACGCCTCGCAAAAATCTGCTACTCTTCTTTGCCATCTAAAGCCCCGAACGGCCACGTTAGCCGGTGTGAGTATCTATACTGGGCGGCTGCTTTGCAAGTATCACAGCGCTTTTTACTAGGCGTCTTCGTAATTTCCTCGAATTCAGTGGGAGTCAATTATTATTCAATGATTGGACCAGCTCAATTGTGTCAACAGTGTTGACACTTTTTGATTGTCTTTGTACAGCTCATAAAACTGCTTCGTTCTATAAAGCCTAGGGCGGTTGCCCAGGAGTGATAATCCCTTGCCATTCTGCGCGAGTGAGGGCAGGATGTGGGCGGGAGGTTTCGATGCTTAGACGACCTTTTGTTAGTTGGATTGGGGCGGCTACTAGCTTGAATAGGGTGCCTGAGGGGAGTGTGCCCGAGGTGGCGTTTTTGGGGCGCTCCAATGTTGGTAAGTCTAGTCTTATTAATGCCTTAGCTGGTTCTGCAGTGGCTCGGGTTAGTAGTTCTCCTGGTAGGACCAGGGCCATCCACTTTATGGACGTGGCTTTTGATGGTGCGAAAAATCCGGTGGAGCTTCGATTGGTGGACCTGCCTGGATATGGTTATGCAAAAGTCTCTAGGGCCGAAGCCAATGAGTGGCCAAAGTTTATAAATCCCTATTTGACCGACCGTCCGCAACTGGTTTTGGCTTTGGTGTTGGTGGATTCTGGTATTGGGCCGCAACCTAAGGATGTTCAGATGATCGATTGGTTGAAAAACGTTCAACGATCTGTACAAACGCCTTTGAACTTTATGGTTGTTGCCACAAAGGCTGATCGACGCAGTAGTAAGGTGCTTTCAGCTTCTTTAAGCCAGATGAAAGAGGTCTTTGGGGTCCAACCGATGCCGGTTTCGGCGAAGACTGGTGCACAGATCCCGGAGCTGTGGTTCAAGATTCGTAGGGCGTGTGGGGTTAAATAGCCGGGCTTAAATGACTCTTGGCTCGATTTCCAGGCTGACTTTAAATCGATCCATGACTGAATCTTGCACTATCTTGGCTAGTTCCATCACTTCTAAGCCGGTGGCTTTGCCGTGATTTATCATTACCAAAGCATGGTTGGGGTGAATGCCAACGGTGCCTTTGGAAAATCCTTTCAATCCACATTGTTCGATTAACCAGGCTGCTGCTAGCTTGACTTGGCCGTCTGGCTGGGCGAACGACACAATGTCTGGAAACTTGTCCTCTAAAAGCTCGAATTTGTTGCGGTCCACAATGGGATTGGAAAAAAAACTGCCGCTGTTTGGGGTTATGGCTGGATCTGGAAGCTTGGATTGGCGTATGTAAATCACCGCTTTGGCGACATCGACAGGGGTTGGTTTTGTTATTCCAAGCTCTATTAGTCTTTGGCGGATGGTTCCATAGCCGGTTCTGATGTTAGGGGTCAGAGATAACTTCAATATAATCGAGGTGATAAGCCATTTTTGCTGGGCTTTGAATCGGCTGTTTCGGTAGCTGAATTCACACTCTGAGTTGGTGAACACGCGTTCTTGACCTGTTTTGATGTCGATTGCATGCACTTGATAAAGGTGGTCTGCCAGTTCGACACCATAGGCACCAATGTTTTGGACTGGTGCTGCACCTGCAGTTCCAGGTATGAGGGACAGGTTTTCTAGTCCCCAATATTGATTATCCAACGTCCATTCAACTAGTTCTGTCCATCCTTCGTTGGCTCCAACGTGTAGGTAGACATCGTTGTTGTCAAAACTAGCTTTGCGGCCAGTCATACCAGGCTTGATTACTAACCCATGAGGATCTTTGCTGAAAATAATGTTTGTGCCGCCGCCTAGAACCAAGATGGGTAAAACTTTGGAGTTGGCAAAATCAAGGGCTGCTTTCGCCGCTTCAACGTTTGCAGGTGAAGCGAAATACGATGCATTTGCTTGTAAATTGAAAGAGTTGAGGTGCCTTAAGGGTTGGTTGGTCAAAATTTTCATCACGAGATTCAATCATCGTGAGAATAGAACGTCAACCAAAATCCCATTTTTGTCATATATACCTCATGAACATGGAGCATGCTTGCTTGATCTTGTGACCATTGCGTTCTACTCTTACGCGGTTTCTGGGTTTTGGACCCAGAGCATCTTTTCCTGGAGGTTGTGGTGCAAAGAGTCGCGTTTGGGCCAATTTTTGCTGCGACAGTACTGTTTTTTGTGCTGGGTACTTATGGTTGTCGTCAGGAAGTTGATTTTGACCGTTCCCAGTGCGGGCCCGGGCCTGCTTCCGCAAGCTGTAGATTTGAGAATCAATGCTGGGATCTTGAGTGTAGACACCTGCAGGATGACGGTAGTTGTCCTTCTGCTGACTCTGTCATCAATAAAGACAAAGAGACTTGCGAGGTCAAACTGAAGGGGGTTTGGTCGACAAACTGCCCGTGTTCGTTGAAAGACACCATCGGTGGTTGTAAACGTGGTGGTGACGACCCTGATCGTAAGCTTACTACTTGGATCTATGGTGGAATGACCACTGAAGAGTACCAAAAGGTCTGTGAAATGTCTGTGTACAACACCTTCCTGCCTCCGCCCAGTAACTAGCGAAATCCCCAAATACATCGCCCTGTCCCTGTCCCTGTCCCTGACCCCGTCCCCGTCCCTGTCCCTGTCCCAGTCCCCCTTCCCTAGACATCAAAGGCTGTGGCTTTGCATCACGGCTGTGACTGTTTTATCCTGTAAACAGCACAGTTTTCGCGGTAAATGAGGGTTTCAAATTGGTCAGGCATTTCACGAATCCACCTGTTTTCAATTGGTAGATCCTCTCGGTCGTCCCTGAACACAAATAGGGTTGAGGCGTTTTGTTTGCTGAGATTTTGCATCCAAGCGTCTAAGTCTGGATTTTCCCTGATGTTTACAGTGGGCCAAAGGTGTGAGGCTCGATGATCGGGTGAGCTTACGTTGATGTATGCGACGTCTCGGGTCAGATGAGAGCCAAATAATGGAAAAACAAAGGTGTTTCTGCTGTCATCGGCAGCTACTGCAACTTTCCCATCACGCTGGTTTTTGTCGAGCGCCGCAAAGCAAAAGGACAGATCCGACATTAGGGTGTTATATGGAACTTGGCTATCAAACCAGGAGCTGTACCTGGATTTGTCGCGGTGGTTGTGCAAAGTTGTGACCAAAAACAGGCCAACAGCTATATATGCTGCAATCGTCATTATTTGTCGCATCTTACTTGGCGCATAAGAACTTTTAGGTAGCTTTTTGTGAAGTAACAGAATTACAGGGATTGCCAAGGCAAGGAGGCTTAATAAAAGGCCTGAAAAAGATGTAACAGGGAATCTTGAAAAGAAAAAACCGCCAATTTGGGTTACCAGTATTGCCAAAGTCAGCGCACTGGATGAGACCCCAGCTTGTGTCAGGGCTGCAACTCCTGTAAGCAAAAGAAGCATGACCGCAGGATAAGCAAACCGCACGTTAAACATCAGGAACTTGCCTGCGTATGGGGTAAACAGATATGAGACAAGGGCAATGACACCCAGTGTAAAAAACGTCCATATTTCCAGGCGTATTGCTGATTTTCTGACAGCCACAGCCACTAGAATCGGTACGAGGAACAGCGCCATAAGTCCAAGCGGCCCCAAGCCCCAACCACCTGAAAGTGTTATTGATTCTCCTAAAATGGCATTTAGCCATTTGCCTGAGTAAAGCAAGAAATCCCATTGCGCCATGAAAGTAGAGTGGGGCAGTGAATAAGAATAATGCTCCAAGCTGGTAAGCGGGCCAATGAAGGGCAGGCTCAAAGGCACTGGAAAGATTGGGTTTCCAGCGATAATCCAATTTCTGATATAAAACACTGAGCCAAGGACCAGGATCATAATGATCATCCACAATGTGAATTGACCATTAACTTTGAACCAGGTTTTTCTATTTGCTTTGAAGGTCAAAGACAGGTGTAACACATACGTCATCGCCGCCAGTAAAAGGCCTGTTGATTTGATCCCAACTGTGATGCCGGCCATTCCAGCCGCTAGGATTGCCGCGGATTTGTCCCTGGACGCTAAAACCGCAAAGCGAACAGATGCTAAAAAAACTGCAAATAGGGGGATATCAACGTAGGACTCAGTCAAGGTGGTCAAGAAAAATGGGGGCGTTATCAAGGCCATTGCCACGACCAAAGCCAGCGGTCTTGGCACGTGCAGATCCATAGCGATTTTGTACGCTGAAATGGACAGCATGGCTAGAAATGGCAGATTTACCCAGGGTAAAAGGAAATCGCAGCCAAAGGGCAGCATTACCCACACTGAAAAAAGGTCTCCATTGGCTGGTAAATATGAATAAAGATCAAAGAAATGTGGAAAGTAGAAAACCTCAAAGCCACCGGTGCGAATCATGTTGGCGGCTATGGGCAGGTGATAGGTCAAGGAATCAAAGCCCATGGGAGGGCGTGGGGCGGCATAAAGGTAGGCTAGGGCGTAAACGGCTGCCGTGGGGGCCATCAAAAGCGCCAGTAATGGCGATGTTGTGATTGCATTGCGAATGTCTTGATATAGCTTGGAAATCCAGCTAAAAGAACCAGTTTTGCGAAAACCAAAAAACAAGGCGCCGGAGGCTGCAAGCGATAAAAGTGAGACTGGTATGACCGAAATGATACCCAAAGCGCCAGCGAGGACCAAGACTGCCACGATGTGCATGGCCGCAATCGCGATGGTGCCCAAAAGCTTGTCCAGGCCGGACCACTTGGTGGCACCGGCTGTAAATGCGGCCGTTCCTAGCGCCGCTCCATTTAGCAGGGCAAATAAAGCGGTTCCGATTGTGACATGGATGAAGCTGTCCACGTGCGAAGGATAGCACAGGGTGATGAAAGTTGGCGATTTTGGGGTGAACCCCGGCGACAGCTGGATGGATTTTGGCTAAACTTCGCAGGTTACTTGTTGGGGTGGTTTGTTGGCTGGCTCATCCAAAATAGTTGTTGGTGTGGTTGTCGCCGGTTTGCTGACCGCCTTTGTTTTGCGAGGAAATCACAGTTTGAAAAGGGAATCTCCCACTTGGGACGAGACTATGCATATGGACTACGGGCTCAATTTTCTGAGCCTTGGCTCCAAGGTGCCAGCTAGGGACCACCCTTATCCTGTGGTTGCGTTGCTGACCTTGCCGCTGTTTTTTCACGAGCCAGCGCCTGATCAAATTTCCGAGATTATCGACCTGCCTGGCACGAATCTTAAGGCCGAGTTGAGGGTGGTAGAAGACCCTCGCAACCTTTGGCCAGCCAGACAGATGAACCTAGCGCTGGCTACTTTGGGTGTGGCCTTGGCAACTTTGTGGCTTTACAGACGTTCTGGAGCTGCCTTGGCCGTCGCATTTTGTGCCATTGCAACGTTTGACCCTAGTTGGCTTGCACATGCTCGCTACATAACGACTGATGTGACTCAAGGGCTTGCCTTTTTAGGTGGGGCTTTTGCCCTTAATAGCTTTCGAGAACGCCCAAATTGGCGCTCGTTGACTGCTGCTGGTCTATTTGGGGCGTTAGCTCTGGCTTCAAAATTTTCGGGCGCGTCGCTAGTTTTCGCCGGGGCCGTCGCGATGGTTATTCCAGGACCAGACAGCTGGCGTCAAAGGGTCATTAACGCTTTGTTAGCATTTGTAATTGTTCTGATATTGTCATTGCTCGGGTGGGCCTTGGTGTACCAGATCCACGCCTTGTTTGGGATCGCGACGTTTAAAGAAGGTCTTGACCGAATTGTGGATGGCTTTAAACAGTTTCTAAGCATTCGTTCAAGTAAAAGGGGTTCATTTCTGCTTGGTTCCTTTTATTCAGATGGCACTCGCGCTTATCTGCCTGTGCTTTTGGCATCAAAAACCCCAATATCCTTGCTGGCGTTGGCTGTTTTGGGCGCCGCTTTGCCTGCTGGTAGGGAACTTTTAAGCAAATACATGACTTTCTTTGTGGTTCTTTTTTGCTACTTGGCTGTCGCGATAATTTCCAATGTAAACCTTGGACATCGTCATCTGGCGCCGTTTCTGCCCGTTCTGTGGCTGGCTGGGGCAGCTGGTTTAGTTGCAGTCGAGAAAACTTTGGCAAGGGGGCGTTGGTTGGCAGCAGCACTGCTGGCTCTGCTGGCGCTGGAAGGCGGCATTGTTCACCCTCACTACCTAGCCTTTAACAATGAGCTGTTTGGTGGAGTCGATGGTGCGCACAAGGTCGCAGTTGATTCTGCTTGTGATTGGGGCCAGGATTTGCCGCTATTGGCGCGGTATTTAAAGGAAAATCCGCCCAAAGAAGGTGGGACGGTTCATCTGGCCTACTTTGGGACTGCAGACCCCAAAAAGTACGACATTGACGCGACTTGGATTCCCTGTCGTCCGCTTGGCAGGCCGAAACCAAAGGGACAGCCTGCCGCCGGATGTTCTGATATTGGCGAAATAATGGCCATATCTGCAACCTGCTTACAGGGTGCTGCAGGTGGTACCGAGCAGGATCAATGCTACAGCTGGCTCAGGAACAGGACTCCAGACGCGATTTTAGGTGGTTCAATATTGGTGTTTCGGCATTAGTCGAAAAAACATTGCAGTCCTGTGACCTTACCGTTGATTTCAGTCGCCAAACCAAGGTTTCAAGCCAACCATCATGGCATCAAACAGCTCAATATCTAACTGCTGTTTGCCATCTGAATGGGCCAGATGTGGTTGTGGGTGGACCTCTACCATCAACCCGTCAGCTCCTGCAGCCAATGCCGCCCTGGCAAGGGCTGGAATAATGATGCGCCTGCCGGCCGCATGGCTGACATCCACAGTAACTGGAAGGCGCGTTCTGAGCTTTAAAAGTGGTACTGCAGATATGTCTAGGGTAAATCTGGTCTCCGAATTGAAGGTCCTGATGCCCCTTTCACAAAGTACGATCCGTTGGTTTCCGGTTTTATAGATATACTCTGCTGCCAGTTCAAACTCCTCTAATGTGGCTGCAAACCCTCTTTTTAACAGTATAGGCAGCCCTGTTTGGCCGGCGGCTTGAAGGAGCTCAAAGTTTGACATGCTCCTGGTACCAATCTGAAGCATATCCACATGTTTAACACATATATCCAGTTGATGAATGGCGTTAACTTCGGTTATTGACGCCATCCCATAGCGCTTGGCGGCTTCTCCCAAAAACCGAACTCCTTCATTTCCCAAACCTTGGAAGGAGTAAGGCGAAGTTCGCATTTTAAAGGTCCCGCCGCGTAAGACCCGCACGCCACGGACTGCCAATTCTTTGGCGATTTGATCAATCTGTTCTTCACTTTCGACTGAACATGGTCCGGCAATAAGTACAGGTTTTTTGCCAAATTCCACGTCGCCAACAGGAACAGTAATGGGCAGCAAATCGAAGCGGCTGGCGATTTCCAGCCCATTTCCATTCGAGCCTCGCATCAGTTCCAATGAGACATCAAAGATGTGCTTAAATAGGTCCACCACTGTTTCATTGGAAAAAGGCCCTGTATTAGCCTGGAGCAGAGCTTGGATCATCTCCCGCTCTCTGGAGGGGCTAAACAGATCCAAGCGGTCGCGGCGCTTGATTGCCGCCATATTAATCACAAGTTGGGCTCGTTGAGACAGTAAATCCAAGAGCTTCATATTGAGATCGCTAATGTTTTTTCGTAGCTCCACAACGTTTCTATTCTCAGTGTCTGACATTTACTACCCTTCTTTGCTCCAATCATCTTTGAATGTAAGTAAGTCACCACCGTGCCTATGCCCTGCCGTTGGGGCATTGTGGAGGGGAATTGTACCTTTTATGGGTTTCAATGGCAAGTAATGGTGTGCAACCCCGGAATCTTCGCATCAATTCGAGTCTTGGACATGCGTTGATTTTGGGACTGTTACTCAGTTACTTGACACTGTATCAGTCAGCCCCAGATACTTGCCATTTGTGACGGGCTAATTGGGTGTCCAACATGACAAACGATGTGTTGCTTACGCATTTTGTACAACAGGAGCAAAGAACACAGGTGGCAATTGGTTCAGGGGTTTTAAAAAAGCTTGAACAATTCCTGCCACCTAATACCTCAAAAGTATTTGTAATTGGTGATTCCATAGTCATGTCCTTGTACGGGGATGAAATTAAAAGCCATTTGTCGATTGAAACTAGTTTGCTTTCGTTTGCCCCTGGTGAATCTTCAAAAGTATTGGACACTTGGTTTGAATTAAATCAGCAGCTTGAACAAGGGGCAGTTGACCGTCGGGCAGTTGTTATTGGACTTGGTGGAGGGGTTTCAACCGATTTGGCTGGCTTTGTTGCAGCAACGTCCCTTAGAGGCTTGGATGGCATCTTTGTTCCGACTTCACTGCTGGGGATGGTTGATGCTGCAATTGGTGGCAAGGTCGGGCTAAATAGTGGCTTTGGCAAAAACAGAATTGGCTGCATGTGGTGGCCCAAGGCAGTTGTGGTTGACCCCGATGTTTTGCTTACATTGCCAGATTTGGAGACTAGTCTGGGGCTGGCTGAAGTCATTAAAATAGCGTGTGTGGATGATCCACCTTTGTTGGACTTGCTGTTAGCCCAACCATCGTTTAGGCCGTCCACAGAGGTCATCATTCGGGCCATAAAGGCAAAGCTTGCAATCGTGGAACGTGACCCCTTCGAGAAAGGTGAAAGGGCGGTGCTTAACTTTGGCCATACTGTTGGGCATGCCATGGAAGCTTGTTCCAATTGGTCCATTCCTCATGGGGATGCTGTTGCTTTGGGGATGGAGATAGAGGCTTCAATACTGGAGAGCATTTCTGGCATAAAATGGCGTGATAAGGATAAATTTCTGCGTGTTCGAGAAAAGGCTGAGCTTACGAGAATTCTTGAGCATCAGCCTGTTACAGCTTGGCAAGACCTGCTTAACTACATGGCTAGCGACAAGAAGTCCACCGGCTCAAAAATTCGATTCTCGTTACCTAGTTGTTTTGGTGGCGGTCCAGGCAACTGGACAGTTGCTGTTGATTTAGAAGTTTTGGAGACATTGTGACCAGATTCTGCGTCACAGGATGTGAACGAGACGTAGAGTCCCTTTCGCAAAGGCTTGAGAACTTAGAACCAGACGACCTTTGTGAAATCCGCATTGATGCCCTTTATGATGGGGCTTCATTGGGGGACGCAACTTTAGAAGGATTGTGGCCCCTGATATCCAAGTACGGTCCTAGATTGATTGTGACTTGCAGGCCTGAATGGGAGGGCGGCTGGTTTTCAGGCGATGAACACAAGCGCCTAGGGTTACTTGTAAAGGCCTTTGAATTAGGGGCCAGATTTGTCGATGTGGAAGTTGTCGCTTTGGATAAGCTGCCTGACTTTGTTGCACATGAAAACATCTTGGCTTCTTGGCATGGTGATATCGCGGACCTAGATAAGGTCGCATTTCCAAAAGATATGCACATCAAGGTGGCTGCAAACGTCAACTGGGCCTCAGATTTAGTTAAGCTGCGACGTTTTAGCCAGACTTTGAAACAGCCTGCATCAGTAGTTGCAGTCGGACATGCCGGCATCTGGTCCAGGGTCAGACCTTTGGACTTTAACTCGGCCTGGACTTACGTTGCCGCAGCCTCTGGCCTTGAGACAGCCGCCGGTCAGGTCACAAAAGACGAGGCTGTTGCACTTAGGGCCTTAGAATCGGGCAAGCTGCAACCAATAGCTTTGGTTGGTGGCAAGCAGGTGACTTCATCGGTCGGGCCTGCAGTTTACAACCGGCTTTTTTCAAACACTGGAGAGTCATTTCAGTATTTGGCAGTGCCAGCTAGAAGTTGGGGTGAAGTCCTGGAGCTTACTTTGGAATTTGGCATTCCGTGGCTGTCAGTCACGATGCCATTTAAAAAAGAGGCCTTTGCTTCAAGTCTAGTCTCAGACACTTGGGCTTTGGGAGCAGGTGTTGCAAACACAGTTCAATTAAAACAGGGCGTTCCAATAAAGTGCTGGAACACCGATGTTGTTGGGTTTTTGGATGGCCTGCCTGATGCCCATTCAAGGGCATTAATCTTGGGTGGTGGTGATACTGCTTTTGCCTTGGCTTACGGCTTAAGGCAAAGGAATGTCGAGGTAACTTTTGCAGCTAGGCGCGTTGATGTTGTTAAAACGCGAGCCTCAAGTATGGATGGGGTTAACGTTGTAACATGGCAGGATCGTGCAAGCGTACCTTTTGACTTGTTGATTCAAGCAACTCCTTTGGATGGCCTTTTAGGCGAGGCGCCTTGGGATGAATCGGGGCTTAAGGTCCTTAAGGATTCTGCAAAACTCGTCGTTGACGTGGTTGTGCCTGTCAAAGAGCCTACAGCCCTGGTAAAAGACTGTTGGGCAGCTGGCATTCCGGTCATGGATGGGCTTGACTTTTGGGCGTATCAAGCAGCTAGGCAGGCAAGTTTGTTTACTGGTCGGGATGTGACGTTTAAGGAAATAGTTGCGACTTTGAATGCGGTGCGACGAATTGACTTCAAGTGCCTTCCAGAGTCGAGTTTGTTGATTCCAGGTTCCAAAAGCTTGACCCAGCGATATCTTGTTTTATCAGCACTTAGCGATGTTGCCGCAAAAATTCACAATGCGTCCACAAGCTCAGATTCCATAGAGCTGGCCGCGGCATTACAGCAGTTCAAAACAGGTCAGAGCAACATCTACTGTGGCCAAGGTGGGACTACAGCACGTTTTATGGCCGCTTTGTCGCTGCTTACTGACAGACAGATTTGTCTTGAGTTTGCGTCTGGCCTTGCTAGGCGCCCTATGCGGCACATGGCAGATGCGCTGGCCTTGGCTGGGAAGCAGACAAAAATAGTTGAAGAGCGTGATGGCAAAGGGATTTTTCTGATTTCTGGACCAAAGTTCGCTGGTGGGCGTGTATCAGTGGATGCCTCCGTTTCAAGCCAATTTGCTTCAGGTCTTTTGTTGGTTGCCCCATTTTTGGAAAACGGCCTTGAATTGGTTATCAAAGGACCGCTGGTTTCTAAATCCTATCTGGAGATGACCTTGCGGTCCATTAAGCTTTTTGGGGCGTCAGTTATCAAGGCAGATTATGGTTTTAAGGTGCCTCCAAGTAAGCCGAAAAATGTTGAATTAACAGTAGAACCTGATTGGTCTTTAGCTGCATTTTGGTTCGTGGCCAACAAAATTACTGGTGCTGGTCCAGTGCCTGATGGTTTGACCTATCCTTCGATGCAGGGTGACGCCATAGTTTGCGATCTGTTACAGACGATAGCTGGCGGGGAGTGCGAGATAGATCTGAAATCCACGCCAGATTTGCTGCCGCCTCTTGTGATTGCAGCCATTTTTCAACCATGGTCAGTTACCTTTACAAATGTTGGGCACGCCAGGTATAAAGAAAGTAATCGTTTAGAGGTGTTAGCCTCTGAATTGACCAAGGTTGGTGCCAATATAACGGTTCTTGAAGATTCGATGGTTATAAAACCCTCGATCCTTAATGGGCCTGCGATCCTTAACCCCCATGGCGATCATCGGATGGCGATGTCCTTTGGAATTTTGTCGCTTGCTTTGCCTAAGGTTTTTGTGACCGACAAGCAGTGTGTAAGCAAGTCATATCCGTCATTTTTTAATCAGTTAGAAGTTTTTCGCCGTCTGTCAAAACCACCATCAGCGCTTGTTTTAGTTGGAAATCGTGGGTCTGGCAAATCAACGGTTGGACAAGCGTTAGCAGCCACACTTGGGCTTGATTTTATTGATACCGACGTGGAAGTGGAAAGGCGCACTGGATTGGAGATTAGTCAGCTATTCAATCAAGGTCGCATTGGCGAATTTCGTCGCCTTGAATCCGCCATCATCCGTGAGAATCTTCAAAAACCTGTGGCCTTAGCCACTGGTGGTGGTGCCCTAGATGATGGAAACGCAAGGTGGTTGCTTAAAAACGCCTTTGTTGCATGGCTTGATTGCCCTGTTGATGTCTTGGTCAAACGTTTGGGAAATCGACCATCAGTTACAGGTGCTGACCCAGCGCAAGAACTTGAATTGCTTGTAAAATCCAGAAATGAAAAGTACTGTGAACTAGCCATAGTAAAGGCGGATACTAGTGGCAACAACATAAAGGAAGTGTGTGATGTCATCGAACGAGCTTGGCGAACATTTCAGGATTCTTACCTTCGGTGAATCTCATGGTCCGGCCATGGGTGTGGTAATTGATGGGGTTGTTCCAGGAATGAGCTTGTCCATCGAGGATATCCAGGTGGAGCTTGACAGGCGAAGGCCAGGGACATCTCCTTTTGTTAGTTCAAGGCAGGAACTGGATAGGGCCGAGATTTTGTCTGGGGTTTTTAATGGCGTTACTACTGGGGCCCCAATATGTATAGTGGTCAGAAACCATGATGCTAGGCCTGCTGATTATGACGCGCTGGCTGATATCGTCCGTCCTGGCCATGGGGTAGGGTGGCTTCACAGGTATGGGGTTCGAGATTGGCGTGGTGGGGGCCGGACGTCAGGGCGGGAAACTGTTGGTCGAGTGGCTGCAGGTGCTGTGGCCAAGGCGTTTTTGGCCTCCAAGGGTGTTGTAGTTCAAGCGCGAGTTCAACAGGTCGCCAACATTAAAGCTGGTGCTCCTAATTGGGATTTGGTCGAATCTGACCCGATTCGTTGCGGTGATCTGGAGGCTTCAAACAGGATGCAGGCCGCCATTTTAGCAGCCAAAGCCGATGGTGATTCCCTTGGTGGGATAGTTGAGGTTTTTGCCTACGGTGTGCCTGCGGGACTAGGGGATCCGGTGTTTTGTAAGCTTGATGCCGAGCTTGCAAAGGCGCTCGTGTCAATTGGTGCAGTCAAAGGGGTTGAGTTTGGGGATGGCTTTTTGGTGGCCACCAAAACTGGGTCTGAAAATAATGATCGGCCAACGCCGAAGGGTTTTGCTAGCAATCATTGTGGAGGTATCCTTGGGGGAATTTCAACTGGCCAGACTTTGATAATGCGACTTGCTGTCAAACCAACTCCAACGATAGGCCAAGACCAAGAGACCGTGGATTTGAAAGGAAATCCTGTGACCCTTCATAGTGGAGGACGCCACGACCCGTGCATTTGTCCAAGGTTGGTGCCTGTGGCTGAGGCGATGGTTGCATTGGTCCTAGCTGATGCCTGGATGCGTAGGGATACATCGTTGAATTCGTGATTTTTGTTTGGCTTGTTAAATTGGTTTGGTGATGTTGGGTTGAACTTGGGAATTTGGATGGCTAACTACTCAAGACAGCGGCCTTCCAGGTAAAAGCGTTTCTCGTGGGCGTCGCCCATTGAAAAAGTCTTGCGTTGCAAGGCACCTTCCATGATCACCGATTTAAATAGGTCGTTTTTATCCATCGCTGGCAGCAAAAACCCGATTTTGCCTTCAACTTTAGCCATGGATTCAAGCACATCAGCCCCGTGGATATAGTCGATAGTATCCAATCCAAAGCGCTGAATCACCGGGTCCAAAAACGTCTGCAAGGTGGCTACAGGCATCTCAAAGCCAGGTTGGGCAACTTCAAGCACTCGCAAGCCTTTGGGGCAGATGACCCCAATTTTGTGCAGTTGGGCAGTCGATGTGGCAACAAGCTTCTCCATTTCCTTTAAGTCGGCAACATTTTGTTCGTCAACTTTTCCAGCATAGTGCTTGGTGAATTCAGCCACGATGTCATAGTCTTGCGGCAAATCAAACATAAGCCGATGGATTGGTTCAAAAATCAAGGCTGGATCATGCAGATTGCCATATTCGACCAAAGCCCACCTTAAAGGACTATCCAGCGTGGCGCCCTCCTTTTTGGCGTCTTCCCAGATGGTTTTGGCGGTAGCCAGCGAATGATTTCCATCACCTACAGCATACAGCAGAACTGGGGTTTCCTTGGCGACGCCGTATTTATCAATGAATACATTTGGTTGAGCCAACTGTTTCAGGGCGGTTACTACTTTTTCCTCAAGCTCTAGGCTGTCGACCAAAAAGCCAGCCAAGTGGCCGCCTTCTTCCATCAGATCAAAGTCATACAGCTTGGTCAACGAGTCCTTGCCTGCCTGCAGTGGGGCTAGCATGGTGTCTTTGGGGTCATCAACCAAGATCAAAATGTGTGGAAACTCCATTGGAGCGCCTTTGCGGATTCTGACCCTTGGTGGAATTCGTTCAAGAATGGTTCCCTCAGTGGCCCTAACCAAGGAAGTCGAGCCAGGCTTAAAGCTGTAACGCTCTAAATCGATGCAGCCAACAATCCCTCGACGTACACGGTCGTCTACGGTCCTTTCGACATAGATAAGCCCTTCATATGTTTCAAAAATACCATCAGCTAGGTACTTGCCCATAGTGTCATGGATTGACTTTATCCTGGCCTCTTTTTCATTTTCTGACTCGTTTAAAAACACCTCGGGATAGACCAGATGCAGGGTGGATGGGGCGTCAGCTACAGTGTCTTTTACCCTGGCCCAGTAGTCAGGTTGCGACGTGTACTGGTCACATGCCACAACTGCCCAACGATAAAGGTCTGCGCCCTTTTTGGGCAACATCACATCTGGAACCGCAAAGCCAACAGATTCGTACTTACGCATGCCAAGAAACCTCCTAATACAACTTCCGGAATCGTACTAAAAGAAAAGGGTTCGTCAACTGCTAAAAGCATTGGGTAATGGGTTTGTGGGGGTGGCGTTTCGAGGGGGTTGTTTTTGGAGGGGTGAAAGTCAAGGAGCATCAGTGAAGCGGTGGCTGAAGGAATTGGAAGTTTTTGTGAACGCAGCAAGGACAATCTGGGTTTTTCGAAATTTGGATAGTTCTGACGGTGCCTTCCCAAACATCAAGTCCATGCAGTAAGACTTGCTCATTTGTGTGTCCCAGAATCAATTTTGTCGCCTTGGCCACCTGCAAAGAGGCCACCCACATAACTGCAGCGTTTAACACGCCGTCACTTTTGCAAGTTGGCAGCTTGTTACAGTCAGGTGCTTTGGGAACCAAGCAACAAAGGCAAGGTCCTTGATTTGGCAACACCGTCATAACAGACCCTTGGACACTTAAAACTCCTCCATATATCCAAGGTTTTCCTGTGATGATGGCGGCTTCGTTTATCAAAAACCTAGTTGGAAAATTGTCAGTTCCATCCAGGATGAGATCAGCTTCAGCGACCAGTTCCAGGGCGTTTTGGGGGCTAAATCTGGTGTGAAATGCCAAGATTTCAGTCTGTGGATCAATCGCATTAAGCCTTCGCTTGGCCGCCAGCACTTTTGGCATTTCCTCGATTACATCACGCTGGTCAAACAGAATCTGCCGGTGAAGGTCGACCGCCTGGACCGTGTCATGGTCGATCAAAATCAACTTGCCAATCCCAGCCCTGACCAGCAGATTAGCTTGTGCACTTCCCAACGCACCACAACCAACGATTGCCACAGTGGTCTCTAATAATCGCTTTTGCCCTTGTGGCCCAATGACCTTTAAAGCGTGCTGTCTGGCGAAACGCGAAAAGGTATCAGCCATCAATCCATCCTTGGCCAATCACCATGTCCTGGTCATAAAACACTGCTGCCTGTCCAGGTGAAATTGCCTTTGCTGGCTCATCAAAGGATACCACGACAATATCTTGGGAAACGACTTTGATCGAGGCATTCTGAGGTGAGTGGCGAGATCGTATCTGGACCTGACAGTTGAGGCTGTCGCCAACGGTCACTTCTTGCAGCCAGTTAAGGTTTGAAACTTCCATGTGTTTAGAGCTGAGCTTGTCTGAATCAAAGGTGACCACAATGGTTGCATCTTCTTTGCGAATCTGGCGAATCCACATGCGACTTTTGGAAGCAATTCCAAGACCTTGGCGCTGTCCAATAGTGTAATTGTGAATCCCTGTGTGCTGACCCAACACGTTTCCATCGTCATCAATTACTTTCCCAGGGCGTGTCTGTCCAGCGAACCGTTGTTGCAAAATGGCGCCAAATGTCATGCCAGGGGCTAAAAAACAGGCGTCTTGGCTGTCGACAGTGGAACTGGTGGGTAATCCCATTTGGTGGGCGAGAGCCCTGACTTCGGGTTTGGTCATGCCTCCAAGAGGAAACTGAAGCCTGGCCAACGTTGATTTTGGGATTGCAGCCAAAAAGTATGATTGGTCCTTGTTACGATCAACTGCCCTAAAAAGCATGGGGCCTTTTTTAGGGTCGTGCTGAAGTCGCGCATAGTGTCCTGTAACCATGCCGGTAGCCTTTTTCTCAGTCGCCCAGTCCATCAGGAGGCCAAACTTGATGTACCGATTACACAAAAGACATGGGCTGGGGGTCCTGCCGCTGTCGTATTCATTCCAGGCGTGTCGCAAGACGTTTTCTTGGAACTGTTCACTGTAGTCCAGACAATAATGTGGAATATTAAGCAGTTGGGCTACCGCCTTTGCGCGGCCTATGGCGTCAACACCGCAGCATGGGCTGATGATACCTGGCATGTCACAATTCTTTAGCTGTAATGTGACTGCCACCACGTCATAACCGGCTTTCAAGGCCAGGGCTGCGGCAACGGAACTATCAACGCCACCGCTTAAGGCGGCAACGATCAAGCCTTTTTTGTTTTGAGACAGATCCAAAAGCAGACTCCAAAAGGAAATCTTGCAACTCATTTACACTTTTTCAGGAATTAGTGCCAGTGTTCCCCAAAAATCACCTTTTCATCGGTTACGGCCGGCTCCAATTTGAGGCGTGATTTTGTCAGCGCCCAGCCCCATTGTGATACCATTTCACGGTTTTTTTGGTGTTTGATATGAAAAAATCGCTGCTCTTTTTGATCGTTACATTTGCCTTTGGAACTGCCAAGGCGGATTTTGCGCCTTGTCCCAGCAACATCCCTGAAAACATGGCCTGTATTCCAGGGGGTTCCTTTGTTCGTGGTTCGGACAAAGGCGCTGCAAACGCAAGGCCGGCTGCAACTGTCACGGTTAGCACCTTTTTGATGGACAAGTATGAGGTTACCTACGGTGAATATCAGGCTTGTGTAAAGGCCAAAAAGTGCGAGCCTGCAAGGCCATTGTACGCGGACTTTAATGACCCCAAGCAACCAATGACCGCCCTTAGTTGGTATAACGCCAAGCAGTACTGTGAGGCACACAACAAGCGTTTGCCAACCGAGGCCGAGTGGGAAAAGGCCGCTCGTGGGCCAGATGGAGCCACATTTCCTTGGGGAAATGACGCCATTACCTGCAAGAGAGCCATTATCATGGACGAAACTGGGCGTTCTTGTGGGCGTACGAAAAGGGGAGGGCAGCCTGAAAAAGGCAAACCTTGGCCCGTAGGATCAAGGGATCCTGGTGTTTATGGTCTGTATGACATGGCTGGAAATGTTGATGAGTGGGTTGCTGACTGGTATTCCAAAGACTGGGAAGCATGCGGTGAGGCTTGTTTGGGTATTGACCCCAAGGGGCCTTGTAATGGTGCTGATAAATGCAAGGGGCATCGCACAAAGTCTGTTCGAGGAGGTTCCTGGTACTGGCCTGGGGAGCATTCCACAGGTTATTTCAGAAGATCACACATCCCATCAAACAACCCAGCCCACCACTTTGGATTTCGCTGTGCCGCAGACGTCCCCGCCCCTGCTCCCTGATCCTGGCCCCTGCTCCCGCCCTTGTCCCTGTCCCCGCCCCTGTCCCTGGCCCCGCCCCAGATCCTACTTAGTCTTCTTGACCTCTGGCGCTTCTTCCTCAGTAATGAGGCTCGGGGCTGTCTTTCGCTGGCTCAAAGCCTTGGCTTGGGCACTTTGTGCTGACGTCTTGGCAGGACCTTTTTGCCGCTGTCCAACAATGGTGCCAGCACCTGAGACTATCTTCTTGAAACAAGGCTCACAGTAGTGCTCCCACGTGAGTTCCTCTTTTAGTAGCCTCATAACGTTGACGATAAACTGCTCAGAGCACTGCAACGGCCGGAAACGTTGAATCATTCCCTTTAGGTCTTCCGTTGGAATAGGCTGCCCCTCATTTTCGCCGTCAGTATAAAAGGCTGTAAGCGGCACGCCTATATCCTTTTTCCCACAGCGATCACAGTCGAAGACGATTCTTTTCATGACGAGCTCTCCGATGCCATTAATGTTGGTGTACTCGATGGGTGTGATGCCCCTTTGTTTGAAAAAATCCCAAAATGCGTTGCAATATCCAGGCCTTTCGCAGTTACGCATGCACGCAACTACGTAGCGCGTGAAGTTGTCCTCGCAAAAAATTTTATCTTTGGGATAGGATTCGCGGTCACCGTCCATCGGGTCCTATCCTATCAAATAACTGAGACATTGCATCTGAAAAACCGTTATCGCTAGCCTTTAACATTGATTAAGCGCTGATTTCAGGCGGATTTTGAGGCATTACGGGCACATTGTTGAAACAACAGCCGGCGGAAGCCATGGTGGCAATTCGGGCATAACCGACGCTTGCATGTCCTGCTTGACTTCCCAGATCTCAAAGCCCCCAACATGTTCAATCATAGAGGAATTTTGTTTCCAAATTTCAATGGGATAGATGACTCCAGCTCGCTTATCGCTGCTCAAAACCAACAGATCTCCAGCGTTTAAGGGCCGTTTGTCAGCCAAGCATGGCCACAGCAAGTTTCCATAGAAATTATTTTCCACAGCGTTAACCCACCGTTTATTTTGGTTATTAACATGGTTTGTTAAAACGAAGGGTTCATAGATCATGTCATAGCCAGCGAGAAAGTTAACCTGGGAAGGTTCATTTGGGGAAGCCAGGGTATATGCCAACAAGTATGCATTTGTGTAGATTGCAGCCCCAGGTTTTTGGTGGGCGACTACTTTATTGGCCAACTGAATCCGCTTAACGTTAAGGCTTGGCAGCTTAAAGCTTGATTCCTTGGTAACTAATAAGCCAGAACCTATTAATATTACCGTTAAAATAACCGTGGTCCGTATCTTGGCCACAGGTATTAGGGGGACCACCGAAGCAAGTCCGAAGGGAAGCGCAAGCAGCAGCCAGCTGAGGTGGTGTTGACGTAGGGTAATTTCTAGCATCATTCCTGCGGCAATCAAGAATGCCGCTAGGTATTTGGAGGAGCGTGCCCCTATCAA
>DUVQ01000007.1 GCA_012840965.1 Oligoflexales bacterium
AAAGGCGCCTTGCATATGAACCTGTCTCGCCAGCCTTCGTCATCGACTAGACGGTGATTTTGGGGGCGACGTCGGGTCCCGGCAACTCCCGATAGCGCCCTCCAGGATTGCCCCCGGACCATGTTGCTGGGTGCCCTCTCGACCACCTTTTAGCTCCAAATCCCGCAGGTCAGCACAATCATCTCCCTGTCCCCCTCCAGCCCCCGCTCCCAGCCCCCTTGCCCCGGTCTTCTAAATGTCGTTTCATACTCCTTGGCTTCGCTGCGGGTTGCTATGGGCTTTGACCTTAAGAAAATTGATTCGGCTAATGTTGACCGGATGCTGGATTTTTATAGTAGGTATAAGAGTCAGGATGACTCTAGTTATGACCTGCTTGCTTTTAAGGTCCGGGAAATATTGCTGGTTTCGTCTTACTATGATGCCTTCATTTTCGAGCAGGATGGGCTGCTGTCAGAGCAGTTGATTGCGGAGTTTCATCAGTTGAATCTTAGTTTTCCGCCTCGGGTGACGCATGTGGTGTCGGTTGAGGAGGCGGGGCATGTTTTGCGTGCTAAGCAAATCGACCTTGTTATTTTGACGGCTAGGATTGGGGATGTTGCGGCTGCCGCTAGTTCGATTAAGGGAATCTGCCCTGATATCGCGGTGTTGTTGCTTGTTAATAACCTTCATGATTTGGACTACTTTCAGCAGGATCGTGGCCGTCTGGGTGTGGTCGATGACATCTTCTTTTGGTCGGGTAATAGCAATATCTTTTTGGCGATGATCAAAAGCGTTGAGGACCGGCGCAATCTGGCATTGGATACGAAAAAGGGCCTGGTGCGGGTGATCTTGGTCATCGAGGACTCGGTCAGGCAGGCATCAACCTTTTTGCCGATGCTGTACTCGCTGATCGTGCGCCAGACGCAGCAGCTGATCTCGGAGGAGGTGTCAGAGACGGTCAGAAGGCGCCGGATGAGGATGAGGCCTAAGGTCGTTCTTGTAAATGACCACGCCGAGGCGCTGTATATATTCAATGAATACAAGGACTACCTGATTGGCATAATCACCGATGTGGCGTTTTTGCGCGCTGGGGTACTGGACCCACAGGCGGGCCTGGCCTTTGTCAAGACGGTTAGGGCCAGCAATCAAACTCTGCCGGTGTTGATACAGTCGGCTGAGCCGAAAAACGAGGCCCTTGCCAAGGAAATTGGGGCCACATTTTTAGATAAAAACTCTCCGCTTTTCCTTGCCGAGCTAAAAAAATTCATAGTTGACCAGCTTGGCTTCGGGGATTTTGTCTTTCGCACCAAAGACGGTACCGAGCTAGCTGTCGCGCCGACGATGCAGGAATTCATGGACTGTCTTCCGGTCATTTCAGATGAATCGCTGCTTTTTCATGCCGCCCACAACCATTTTTCAGGCTGGCTGATTGCCCACGGCGAAGTCGAATATGCCAAAAAGATCCAACCCTTGGTAATTGAGGACTTTGAGACTACAGATGCACTAAGGACTTACCTGGTTGAAGGGTTTGAAAAACTAACGCTAGCCAAAAATCGCGGCAGGATCGTTGTCCTGTCTAACTGGGAGCAACTGGATCGATCCCAAGTGGTAAAGATTAGTGAGGGCTCACTTGGCGCTAAGGGCCGCGGCCTGGCCTTTTTAAATAGCTTGATTCACCACCTGGATTTGGGGCGGATGTTTCCAGGTATCACGGTGTCACTGCCGTTCACCGTGGTGATTGGTACCCAGGAATATGACGATTTTTTAGAGCGAAACGCCATTGATTCCAAGGTGGCTTCCTTGCCAGACCAAGAAATCAGGAATCGATTTTTGGCTGGCAATCTCTCCAAGCGAGTTTTGGAGCAGATCTGGGGATTTTGTGAGCAGGTTCAAGGTCCTTTGGCCATACGCTCTTCTGGGCTGCTGGAAGACAACCGGAATGCCCCGTTGGCAGGGGTGTATAAAACGTTCATGTTGCCGAATCAGTCCCGCGAAATTGTTGAGCGGTTCGACCAAATAGTGGCTGCCATCAAGCTGGTTTATGCGTCAGTTTTTGAAAGGACGTCTTTGGACCACCTGATTTCTTTTGGTGATGAAGAGCGCATGGCGGTCGTTTTACAAGAGCTGATTGGCGTCAGGCATGACAGCTACTTTTATCCAGATATTTCAGGGGTTGCCCAGTCGAAAAACTACTATCCCAGCGGCCAGCTTCAGGCCGAGGACGGTGTCGCCAGCGTGGCTTTGGGCCTGGGCAGGACGGTTGTGGAAGGGCGGCGGACAATGCGATTTTGTCCCAAGCTGCCACAGGTGGACTTGATACCTCAGGAAGAGTTGATTCGCGGGTCTCAGCGTGAGTTTTGGGCCTTGGACCTGAATTCTGACCACTACTCGTTTCTACATGGCGAGCATCAGACGTTGGTCAGCCTTGACCTGACTGTGGCTGAGGCGCACGGCACGCTGGCCGCAGTGGGGTCCGTTTGGGACGCAGAAAACGAGCGTCTGGTTGATAGCTTGACTTCCCCTGGTTTAAGGCTGGTGTCTTTTTCCAACGTTTTGAAGTACGGCTCGTTTCCTTTGGCCAAGTTGGTTGACCTCTTTCTATCCCTAGGTCAGGCAGCCCTTGGTGAGCCAGTGGAAATCGAGTTTGCCGCCAACATCAAGTCGGGTGCTCAAATAGGCTTTTATCCCCTGCAGATCCGGCCACTTGGGACTGACCATGTCAGTTACCGCAAACTGGAGCCAGACCCAGGTGCAAAGCCCCTGGTTTCTTGCACCAATCCTCTTGGCACAGGGGTTTACACCGACGTGACGGATGTCATATTTGTGCCCAAGGAGCTTTTTGATGTGACCAAAACTCAGGAAATTCGCAAAGAAATAGCTGAGTTAAATGACCGCATGAAGCTTGAGAACCGAAATCACATCTTGATAGGCCCAGGTCGCTGGGGGTCTCGCGATGAAATGCTTGGAATTCCCGTCACTTGGGCAGACATAAGCCAAGCCAGAGCGATAGTGGAATATGACACCGAGTCCTTCCAGCTAGAGGCCTCCCAAGGTAGTCATTTTTTACACAACATCATCACCAGAAACGTCGGCTATATGAAGATTTCCTGGAACAAACCAAACAACTTCATTGACTGGGACTTGTTGAAACTAGGGGAATGCATAGAAAGGCGCAACTACTGCCGCTTGGTCAGGTTTGAAGGTGGATGCACGGTAATGACGGACCACGGGCTGGTTTTGGTTCCGAAGGTGGGTTGAGGGGGCAGGGGCGGGGCCAGTGGCAGGATCAGGGACAGGGCCAGGAAGGAGAAATTGCCGCTTGCCTTGCCTTTTGTTGTGTGCGATAACCCAGGGTTATGAGAAAGCTAACTCTAAAACTTTGTCTTTGGTTTGTTGTTTGCTTGGTCGGGGCTTTGCCGACTGGTTGTACTACTGCTGAGCCTGAGCAGACGGTCGCTGTTATCCCTGAGCAGACGATCGCTGTTTTCAACATTGATTGGTCTGATGCCCCCCTAGATGTAGTTACAAGGGTCAAGCTAGACAGTTACATGTATGGGCGTTTCGCGTCTGCTGGGTTTAAAATTGCTCCTTATTATACGGTTGGCGGGCGTGTTGATGATCGTCGGCGTCTGTCTCAAGACGGCTGCGATGACCTGCCTTGTCGCAGTGCAATTGGTAAGGAATTGGCCGCCCAAAAGTTGTTGCTGAGCCGTTTGATTCAAATTGGAGGTTCGTGTTGGTTGCTGTCTCAGATCTACGATATTAAAACTGAAACCATGGAAAAGGTTGCCGAGGCTACCGGGTCTTGCACTGAAGAGGGGATAGCGGCCTCTATTGATCGGGTGATTGCCGCATTCAAGGGTGAAGTTGATTCAACAAGTGTTGCCAGTCGTGTTGAAACCAAGCAGGTTCCTGATCGCGGCTCACGCGTAATCAACGTTTCAATATGGCTTGATGGTGAACTAGCAGGTGAGACTCCCATTGCAATTCCTGAAAACTCTTCAGGTATTTATCAGTTGGTTCTTAAGTCACCTGATTTTGTGTCCACTGAAGGTGAGCTGGTTATCCCGGATGCTCAACACGCCCTGTTTCAAGGTGAACTAGTTGGAAATTGGGGGCAAATACATGTTACAAGTGACCCCCCAGGTGCTGCCGTTAGGTTAGATGATCGCACAGTTAAGAATAAAACGACCCCCTGTGTTTTAGAGCGAGTAAAACCTGGCCTCCACACGGTTGGATTTGAACTAGATGGTTACACCCTACGCGATGACGAGGTAATTGTTGAGCAAGGTGAAACTGCTTCAGTTTCCATCAAATTGTATCCAGAGCATGGACATCTAGCCATAACATCCAGTTACACCGACGGAGTCAAATGCGAAGGTGATTTAAGGATAGACGGCAAATTGGTGGGTAAAACCCCCTGGGCAGGTTTTGTTACGGCTGTTGTACCCCACATAATCGAGGTGCAGTGTCCGGATGGCAAGGCCAGGCGAGAGGTTTTTGTACGCGTAAACTGGTCTGAGGAAGAGGAGGTTGTTGTCAAAGTCATGCCCAAGTCTGTTGGTAGCTGCCTTGATGGCTGGTGCTTGATCCCCGCAGGGCGCTTTAAGATGGGCTCGCCCTTAAGTGAAGAGGGGCGTGAAGAGGACGAGGGACCAGTTCATTCAGTTAGGATTAAACGTCCCTTTTACATGAAACAGGTCCAAGTCACCCAGGGAGAGTGGGTAGCGGTTAAAGATGGTTCAGATGGTTCAATACCTGATGATTTTGGCCCCTGTGGAGAAAACTGTCCTGCTGACTCAGTAAGTTGGTTTGAAGCTGTTGCGTATGCGAATGTGCTTTCTGAGAAAGAAGGCTATGAAACCTGCTATACGATGAGTGGTTGTCGTGATTTAGCCCCTGGTGTGCTGCCTGATTTACTAGACTGTGTAATCACATTTAAGGGAGTTGGTTGCAAGGGATATCGTTTACCTACTGAAGCTGAATGGGAATATGCCGCACGCGCCGGTGATACTGGTCCCATATATGGCGAACCTGAAGAAATAGCTTGGTACTCTGATAACAGTTCATTAGAGATTCACCCTGTTGCTCAAAAGGCTCCTAACGCCTGGGGGTTATACGATATGTTTGGTAATGTCGGTGAGTGGGTTCAGGATAAGTATCACGACAGTTACCACCGCGCCCCAACTGACGGTTCAGCCTGGGAATCACCTGAAGGCATTTTCCGTGGTACTCGTGGTGGCTCTTGGTACTGTAGCGCTAACGATGTACGTGCAGCAGATCGTAAACACGCCGAACCCGACCATCAATTCGAGGGCATCGGCTTCCGCTTGGTAAGGTCGGTGCGCTAGTCGGGCTGGCCGAAGGTTACTGGGACTGCGGACCAGTCGCCTCCGATCTTGTAGGCGTTCATGTTGCCGTCCATGTCGGCTTCACAGGCTAGTGGCACGCCTACTGCCGCGACAAACGCGCCGAAATTGGCCCAGTTTCTTTTGCCACAGTGGCGCGTACAGTAATGCGCTGAGCATACCTCACCAGTACTGGTTTCATCTACATCACGCTGCCATTTGGCGTAGTTAGGGGCAGGGACAAAGCTGCAAAGCTGGCAGGCCGCTTCGACCTTAATGCAGCCGTCCAGTCGTCCGGTTGTGAACGAAGAACAGTCCTGAGCGATGGAAGCCTCAGTTTCCAGGCGCGACAGTGGTACAGTGTCCTTGGCCAGATTAAGAGACTCATCTCCAGCACCGCACAGCAGACCAAAATGTTCAGGACCCGGGTGGAACGCCAAGTATCCAGGTTCGTCGGTGGTTAAAACGCAGTTTTCATCAATAGTTACATTGATTTCACTGGTCGCTCCCTCAACAAAGTGGAATTTCGTTGGGGTGGCCCCACCATCATCTGGTCCATTAACTGGTAAAACTTCTGTATGGTCCTTGTCATGCCAAGCAGAACCGACCGTAATTACCGCCTTCAATTTACCGTCGTCAGTTGGGGTGATTTCCTTAAATTGGAGCAAGACGTTTAAGCGATATGCATAAATGTCGGGTCCCCAGATATCATTTAAAAACTCCGGAAGCCCTTCTGGTTTCGACGGTTCCTTAACATCAAGCTTTGTAAAACGGAAGGTGTCTCCAACCTTCAAACACAGGTGACAGCCGTTTCCAGCACCATTTCCATTGGTGTCCTGACCATCACCGTTATCACCTTGGTCTGCAACGCTAGTATCCTTTCCACCTTGGTCCGTAACGTTGGCATCCTTTCCACCTTGGTTGTCACCATCGTCGCCGTTAGAACCGCAAGCAGCAAACGCCATCACCAAAACTAAAACGCTTCCGTACCGCAACAGTTTTTTCATGAAGTTCCTCCAACAAGCCGAAAAACTATCGGGAAAATAATAGCAGGATTAACAAAAAGATTGGCAACTTTTCTTTAGCCCAAAAAAACAAGCCCTTCCAACCCACCCCTGCTTCCCGTCCCTGCTCCTGCCTCCTGCCCCCGTCCCTGTTCCCGCCCCTACCAAGCAAACTGATTTTCCGCCTCAACCACCATAAGCGAGAAAGCGGACCTGCCACCGCTGGCTGCCTCCCTAAACACCATCCCACCAGCCACCACATCGGCTCCGTCAGGCGATAGGGCCACCTGGGGATGCAGCATTGACAGCCTTGGGAACGAATTGATCTCCTGAGGCGCTTGTTGCTCCAAAAGCGTTTTGTAATACCAGCCGTCCGGCCTTTTGTATGCGTACCTTATCGAGCCACTAGCCTCATATTTGTCGCCGGATTTGTCGGTCAGGTAGGCCTTGTCCATGAACACCAAGTGCATCCTGCCTTTTTCATCGAAACGCAGCTGTGGGGCAAATCCAGTGCGGTTCATCTGGTTGGATCCAAAGGCCTCTGCCTTGTTGACCAAGGTTGCTGAAGACCAGACCTTATTTGACAAGGTGCCCAGTCGAAGTTCCAAAAAGATTAAATCCCCGGCGTCAGAGCGGTCTTCAACTGTAAACGCGATTGTTGGCACATCGTACGCCCCAAGGGCGATGCTTGCTGAAGGGACTGTTTTGCCTGAACCAGCTGAAGCCCAGACCAGCTCTTTTGGCAGCCACTGTGAATCATCAAACCGTTGATAGTAAAGGTCGTCATTTTCATCTGTAAATACAACGTGCAGGCCTTTGCGAATCGATGAAAGCTCGATGCCGGCATTTCCAAAGGCGAGCCCCAACCAAAAGCGAGGACCACCAAAATCAACTTTAACGCTCTTCCAGTGGTTGCCATCCTTCCACGCGTGAACTGTATGAATGCTCTTGTCGGGAGTCGTGGCCTCAAATAGCAGGTGTGGTCGATATTCACTGTCTACCCCGGCAGCCAAGTGGTCGATACTTTCTGGCACGGCACCCAATAGCGGCTGCAGATTCAGGTTGGCCTCAACTGGGTCCTTTGTTTGGCCCGAGTCATCCACAACGTTGGACCACTCCCAGTAGGCACCCTTGCCAAATAAAACCACCCTGGCAACACAGTCATCGTCGTAGTAAAGGGTCCATCCAAATGGCAGTGGCTGTGGAGCCTTACCCTCGGTATAAACCCTTGTTCGCAAAATATTTCCCTGTTTATCTTGGCTTGCAAACATCAAGGCCGAGCCAATTAATCCACCTGACGGTGCCACAACCTCTCTGAAAAGCAGCCCCCAGTCGCCACATGATGACATCGCCATGTAGGGAGTGCCGTTGCCATCCCAGGATCGGGATGATTCGATATCATCAGTCAAAATCTCCTGCGGGTCGACTTCCACAGGGGTGCCAACGACTATCTCAAGCTTGACTGGAGCTGATGTGTCGTCTGCTGCAATTTGGTCGAGATCACCCGTATCATCAGTGGTTTCAGGGGTGTCTTGCCCAACATCATCGCCCACGTTGTCACCAAGGTCCTGATCCACCTCGTCTTGCTGTATGTCTGTTTGGCCCAAATCCTTTTCAGATTCAGCATCACCACATGCTACAACCAGCCCAAACACCGCAACCATTGACCAAGCTTGAAAGCGCCGCATTGTAAATTGAGTTTTCACAATTACTGTCCAGAGTTAAACCCATGCAAGATTACCAAAAAAAAGCTTAAAACCCCAAAATAGCTGACTGAAACATCACTTTTAGAGATAATGCACTGCGCGGTTGTTCAAGCTAGGTGCTTTGGAGCAGTTTTTGAGCTACATTGACACCCGCTAAAGCGCCTGCCTGCGCTTTCTTGGAGGAGCAAAATGTTGCTTAGATTGGCAATTGGTCTGGTCATCGCAGTAACCGTCGGCTGTGGTAAAGAAGATGGCGCTGCGACAAACGTTGTTGTAAACCCAACTAGAATTAAAACCTGGCAAGCCGAAGAAACTGAAGCAAAAACCGAGAGGCGATACTCTGGCTATGCCCACCCCTTTGAGGCTCATGGAGTTGGCTTTTTGGTTGGTGGAAGGGTGACACAAATCCTTGTTGCAGAAGGGGATACTGTAAAAAAAGGGCAGCTGTTGGCCACGCTTGCGCCTGAAGATTACGCCCTGGTTAAGCGCTTGGCCGATGTTCAGGTGGAGGCGATTAAGCCCAATTATGAAAGGGTTGACCAGCTAATCAATGAAAAGGCTATGCCTTTGGCCACTTATGACGAAGTAAAGGGGCGCTACGAGGCGGCCTTGACGCAGCGTCAGCAGGCCCAGCGTCAGTTGGAATACACAAAGCTAAAGGCCCCTTGTGACGGTGTGGTGATGGAACGAAGTACCGCGGTGGGGCAGGTTATTGGGCCTGGAATGCCGGCGGTGATTGTTCTGGACCTGTCAAAAATTAAGGCCAAGTTTGGGGTTGCACAACAGGATTTGGGGCTTTTTAACTTGGGTGATAGCGTCCAGGTCCAATTTCCAGGTGTTGAAGGGGTCAGGGATGGAACCATCTCGCACATCGCCTTTGTGCCGGACCTTAAAACCAGGACATACGAGGTGGTTGTAACTGTTGATAACGACGATGAAAAGCTGAGAGCCGGGATGTTGGCGCACATGATGGTGGTGACCAAAAGGGTCCAAGGCATCTTTGTGCCAGTAAAAGCCATACGGACCGATGCTGATGGCGACCCGTCAATTTTGCTTTTCGATCCAACGACTTCCAAGGTGCTAGAGCGCAAGATTGAAAAGGGCGAGCTTTTTGGTGCCGATTTGCATGTTTTGTCAGGTGTTGAAGTCGGCGACCAAGTGATTGTGGAAGGTCAAGGATTTGTTGCCCCTGGCGATGAGGTGCAGCCACTATGAACCTTGCCGCTTTTTCTTTGCGTAATAAGCCACTTTTATGGCTTGTAGTGATAACGGTAATCGCCTGGGGTGTATACAACTACAACACGATTAGCCGCCGTGAAGACCCGGAAGTCAAAATCTCTGTCGCGCTGGTAATAACCATCTGGCCAGGGAAGGGCGCCGAAGATGTAGAGCGGTTAGTCACCCACAAACTTGAAGAACACATCGAAAAAATGGCTTCATTGCGCAAAATGAAGTCCACAACCAGGGAAAATCTTTCGCTAATTTTCGTCGATGTTGATTTTGACGCCGACACAGACCTTGAATGGCAAAAGCTTCGAAGTAGGCTTGAAGAGGCACGCCAAGAGTTACCTGATGGGGCCATTGGGCCGATTGTAATGGATGATTTTGGCGATGTAACCGCCATGATTTACAGCCTGCGTTCTAAAGATGCCACTCCAGCCGAGCTTAAATATTGGGCAAATCGCCTGAAAAGTGAGCTGAAGTCCCTGGAAACAGTGGGAAAAATCAATCTTCTGGGCGAGCAAGAAGAGGTGATCTACATCGAGGGGCCCATGGACAGCTTTTCGATGTATGGCTTTTCACCTTTGATGGCTTCCAAGATCCTGGATGCAATTAATGTCAATATTCCAGCTGGTTACATGAGAACTGACGACCGGAATTTCCGACTGGACACCAGCGGTTCGTTCAGCTTACTTGATGAAATCGCCAATGCAATCCTAGACGTGTCAACTGAAAGTGGGGCACCTTTGAAAGTCCGAGACGTGTTTTCAGTTCGCAAGGGCTTTAAGGAGCCGCCCAACTCGTACATGATGACCAACGGCGAGATTTCGGTCGGCTTGGATTTGCGCATGCAACGTGGCTACAACGTTGTTGCGATGGGCAAAGAAGTCAAGGCCGCTGTAGAAAAATTCATGGGGCAACTACCGCCCAACATCACCCTTGAATTAATCCACGATCAGCCCAGGGAAGTTGACGAATTCATTGGAACTTTTATGAACAACCTCTTTGAAGGGTTGATCATAGTCATTGTCGTCATGTTCCTGCTGATGGGACTTAGGCCCACCTTGATAGTCGCGGTCAGCCTGCCTCTTTCAATTATCGCGACAATCGCGTTGATGCCCAGCTTCAATCTGGTCTTGGAACAAGTCTCGATCGCCGCCTTTATTATCGCGCTTGGGATGTTAGTCGATAACGCGATTATCGTCGTTGACAACGTCTCAGTACATCTTGATAGGGGTAAAACGCCAGTTGAAGCCGCCTGCAAGGGGACCCAAGAACTGGTTTTTCCAATTCTTACTGGGACCTTAGCCACTGTTTTGGCATTCTTGCCCTTGCGCCTGTTAAAGGACGAAATCGGCTCCTATGTGACGTCTTTGCCAATGGTTATCAGCATATCCATGCTGGTCAGCTTTGTCTTGGCTGTAACTGTTACGCCAGTTCTAGCGGCTTCTTTCTTGCGCAAACCAAAGGTCAAAAAGAGTGAAGGGCCTGGTCTTTTTGCAAGGGCGTATGCCGCTGCCATGCGTGCCGGGCTGAAGATGCGTTATCTGGTAGTTGCTTTATCTTTGGTTGCGTTAGCCGGAGCGGTGGCCTTGGTTCCAATGATTGGACTGTCCTTTTTCCCCGAGATGGACAGGGACCAGTTCACCATAGACATCTGGCTACCTGAAGGTGTAAGCATCAATCGAACGCGTGAGGTTGTCGACGAAGTTGAGGCCATCTTAAAGGAACAACCTGAAATCAAAGATTATGCCGCGTATGTTGGTGAGGGTGGACCGCGTTTTCACATCACGGTTATGCCCCAGTTCAACATGCTGAACTATGCTCGCTTTATGGTTGGGACCCACGACAAAAACAAGACAAGGCTGCTGGCCGCTAGGCTAAACGAGATTTTCAAGCAGCGGATAGCTGGCGCCAGAATTCAGGCCAAGTCCATTTTACTGGGGATACCGCTTGTGGCACCCATTGCAATCGAGATCCGAGGTCCAGACCTAGAGGTTATGCAGCGTATCTCCAGGGAAATGCAGGAGATTTTGCGCAGCATCCCAGGTACAACTATGGTTCGAGATGACACTGGGCAGGAAGTCCAAAGCCTGCGCGTGGAAATCGACAATGACGCGGCTTTAATGGCTGGGATTACAAACACCGAGGTTGCACTGGCCCTGCTTACCGCAAATGAGGGGCTTCCAGTCACAGATTTTCGCGAGGGCGAGGATCGAATATCCGTAGTTATGAGGGCCATAGATGCTGATCGCAAGTCCATGGCTTCCCTTGATAATCTGTATGTCCCGTCGCTTGCTACCGGCGCCAAGGTGCCCCTGCGGGCCATTGCTAAAATCGAACCCACTTGGGCGCCAGGCGTGATTTATCACGTGGATGGTCAGCGGACGGTCACGGTTTTATCCGATGTAGATGGCAGGCTTGCCTCGGATATCATGCGAGAAGCTTGGCCGCGGATTAACTCCATCGAGATGCCGCCTGGTTACTCGCTTTCGTCGGAAGGTGAAGAAAAGGAGCGTGACAGCGCCTTTGGTCAACTTTATATAGTGTTCGCCCTGATAATTATCGGCTTGCTGTTCATGTTAACAATCCAGTTCAAGTCGATTCGCCAGGCCGCAACCATCCTGTTTTCAGTGCCTTTGGCAATCATTGGAGCTATCTTGGGGCTGTTTTTCAGTGGCAACAGCTTCTCATTCATGGCCTTTTTGGGTGTCACATCGCTGGCTGGAATAGTCATCAAAAATGCCGTGGTTTGGGCTGAATTTGTTGAGCGGGCTTTGGAAGAAGGTCTGGAATTTCAACAGGCTATCATCCAGGCCGGCATCATGAGGCTTAGGCCCATTTTGTTGACCGCCATGACAACAATGGGTGGGTTGTTGCCGCTTGGCTTGTTTGGCGGAGTACTTTGGGAAGGTATGGCATGGGCGATGATCGCAGGCTTGGCTCTGGCTACTGTGCTGACGCTTTATGTGATCCCAATCGTTTATTACCTGTTTTTTAAACGCCAGTACGAGCGGCCAAAGGTCGAAGAAGCCGTGCCTTGTGATTAAAAATGCCACAACTATCGGCATAAATTCGAAAACACTTACTTATCCGATCTAGTCGAGCATGACCTACATCCAGTCTAGTACTTCTTCTGGTTGATCTTCCGGTTCTGGGGCCATATCCGGTGCTGAGTCAATTTCCGTTGGAGGTTCATCACTTTCAGGCGCTGAGCCGATATCCGGTGGCAGGTCACTTTCAGGTGGTGTGCCGCGACCTTTGCTAATTAGCTTGTTCCAATCGACGCTAATTCCAACAGTTATGATGTCAAACGATGACTGGTATTTGCCCTCGTTTACCGCGTAGCCTTCGATCATCGTTGCACGACCATTTTCGTCAATTTCAGTTCCCACCAACTGCTGTCTGACCAACCCAGTCCCGGCCTCTACAGTGCGGTCCATCTGGAAAACATGTGCATATGCCATTCCAATCTCAAAGCCATAAATCGATGTCGACAAGCCAAATCCAATGCCAAATCGCGAAAAGCCAGGAAGGTCGACGGTGGTGTAGGCATTAGGCTGAGTGGCAGATTCCCACCAGCCGCCAAGCCGCGCAGTCAACCAATCTGGGATGGCGTTCCATTGGCCCCCTAAACGAACGCTATAAGTGTCCTTCCAACGCCGCTCAAGGGCTATGTTTATAGGATCAATTGTCAATCCAGGACCTTCAGCTAGTTCCGTTGTAGCCATCCTAAACGCGTCCATCCTGGACCATTGTTCCCACACAAAATCGGCTTCGATATCAAAGATTTCCCGATCTTGACGCACGAACATATACCTTGCTCCCAGTTGTACCGTGGCAGGCATGTTGAATTCCAGTTTTCCCTCAACCTGAATCGGTTCTTCAAGGTTTTTGTACACAGAATTCTCGGTACCTTTAAGCTTTACATCACCTTTAGCCTTGACCTTAACAGGTATTATTCGCGCATTAAAACCAAACTCAAGGCACGGTAGTGGCTTTGCCCAAGCACCTAACAAAGCGGTAAAACCTCGCCAATCAGAAACACTTAAGTCCGCCCTTAAGTCGTTGATAGTGTTAACAGGATAATTTTGGTTGGTGTAAGCAGCAGGCCCAATAATTACCAAGGAATATTTTAGCTTGGGAACTACCATGTACTGAAGCCCAAGCCCAAAACCAAACCATTCCTTGTACTTGTACGAAGCGGCCGCCGTAATGTAGGCAACCATGGTATCAAGTTCCGCCGTTGAATAACGGGTTGCGGCGTCTTTGTCCCCAGGATAGCGCACGGCTCCAACGGCTGCCGGCCCGTTAAGCGAAAGCCCAAAACCCCAGTCCTCAAGCCCAAAATCACTTGTAAGAGCCATGGAGATCCCCATTGGGAACCAGCCACGGTTTTGGGATGACCTTCCAAATTCGATTGGGTCACCCACAGGGTCACCATATGAGAGCGCACCTGTCTCTGGATCTTGGCTAACCTTACGCTTTTGGGCTGGGAAACGATCAAAGTCCAGTGACAACAACGATGTGTTTAGATTCACAAGAAGGTGAGTTCCCTTTAGCACCGAGAGCTTCGATGGATTCCAGTACATGGCCGAGGCGTCGTCGGCTTTGGCTGTAAAAGCCCCTCCGCGCCCCACCGCGTGAAGCCCCTGCGGTCCGTACTCAAATCCCCCTGCCAGAGCGGTTGCCGGTAGGACCATGATAATGAACAACAAAAGACAACGAGCGCGAAGATAACCAAAACTCCTAGCGAAGCTGTTTCCCATGAAAGCCCCCGTGCATCAGCCTTTCCGACTGCAACGCTACCAAGAGCATGATGTTGGGTCAACTTTTAAATTATTAAAATTGCGGCTTTTGGGCAGAAATATAACCTAACGGCAGCCTTGTACTCGTTCGATGGTTGTTTCGGAGCAGGTAAGGAACCCAAGATTGCAGCCGGTAAGCCACTTGCCAGTCTTACCACACTCTGGCTCTCCACCAACCCAGCCTTCAGTACGCTCACAGAAGTTTAACGGCCAGTCGAAGAAGCGGCAGCTACCTGCACCTGTATGCTGGCGGTCAAGCTTGGTATTACAGTCGTAGTCAAAGTTTCCACACGCGTTTGGCGTGGTAAACCATCCGGTAGTTTCTGGATTCACAGCCGCATCGCTGTCGCAGCAGTCTCCAACCTTGGTAGTAGTGTAAGGATGAGAGGGAGCGCATAGACACATGCTGTCACCAGCGACTCCAAACCCGTCGCCGTCTGCATCTTTGAAGTAATTGGTACAGCCATTGGTGTTGGGTGGGTCAGTCACGCCGTCACAATCGTTGTCCAGGCCGTCGCATATTTCTGTCGTTGGGAAGATTACTTGGGTACAGCCCAATTTTCCACCGGAACAAGCGGTCAAGCCCTCGGCGCAAACGCCCTTTAGCTTTGTGTCACATGGTAACCCACTTTCTGGGTCGCCCTCGTCGACTTCACCATTGCAGTTGTTGTCCAAGCCATCGCAGACCTCCGCGGTTGGGAAAACAGTCTGGATGCATTCCAACATTGCGTTGATACACATCAATTTACCTGTAGTGCAGACGCCAAGTTTACCTGGAACGCGGCAGGGTTTTCCTGCATCGATGGTGTTATTGTCAACCTCACCATCGCAGTCGTTGTCGATTCCATCGCAAATTTCAAGATCTGGCAGAATGTCTGGCAGGCATTCGACTTTGCCGTTGATGCAGGCGGTGGTACCAGGCTTACATGGTCCTTCGAGGTCGGAATCACAATACTCACCCCCACCTGGGTTACCGTTGTCGATAACGCCATTGCAGTCGTTGTCCAAGCCATCGCAGACTTCATTCTCTGGCTCGCCAGGGATGCACTCGTTTGGCACACCATCGATACAGATTGGGACTTCTCTAAAACACTCGCCTTGACCGCAAGTATGCGTACCTTCGATTTGGTCATAAATGCAGCCTTCAGTGGGCACGCACCTGGAAACGGTGCATGGGTCACC
>DUVQ01000041.1 GCA_012840965.1 Oligoflexales bacterium
GGGCTGAATTTTGCGCTAGGCATCATCTCGATAATTTCCTTGATATGGCTAGTTAAAAAACGCAAATTCGCCCTTAGTCATTTTGCATTTCTGATTATTGAAGGCACCATCTTAGGCTTGATTATGGGCATGACCATTCCGTGGATACTAGGCAAAGCCTTGTCCATGTCTGCCGCAGGTGGGCCCAGTTATTCTTTTGCTGATGTATTGGCCATTTCAGCCGGCGCTGGTTATTGGGAAGAGCTGGTGTTTCGCCTGATTTTGGTTGGAGGTTCTTTATTTTTTGCTGCTAAGATCTTGAAAAGACAGGGTAAAAATTCCAAGTGGCTGGTTTTAATTGGTGGGGCAGCGGTTGTTGTTTCCGCACTCCTGTTTTCCTTGGTACATCACATTGGTGCGCAGGATCTACCAATCGCCTATGAATTTTGGTACCGCGTGGTGGCCGGGGTTATTTTCGGGGCGATCTTTCTTGCCAGAGGTTTCGCCTCAGCTGCTTACACCCACTTCATGTACGACGTGTTGGTGATGCTTTTTTGGAAATAACCGCGAGGATTTTAGGTCAATCATCCTGATTTGAATCGACCAGCAAGTCTGCCAAATAGCTCAAATAAACCTCTGAATCCTGGTTAGGTTCCAGATTCCCAATCTCGATTGCGTGTATCAGCATGTTGCGCAATTGCCCAACTTTTGGGCCTGCTGGGATATCAAAACGCTCCATGATCTGCGTGCCAAGCCCCTTGGGAAGAGGCTGCACCAAGGCATCTTGCTCCCGGACATCCATGACCCTTATCTGGAGATCCGCCAATAGTGCGCGAATCATCTCGACGCGATCCGCTCGTTTTGACGTCAAATCCGCCTTGCTAAAGGCTATCAAGTCATCCAGCGCATCTCCGACATCTTTGATCAACCTGCGAACAGCAGAATCGGTCCAGTCGTCGCGGTACAGATTTACCCGTCCATGGTTTTTGACTATATAGTGTATCCGTTCATAATCTTCACCAACGATATCAAAGCGTTTAGCTATGCCTTCGAACAGCAGGGCGCTCATGTCCTCGTGTCTGAAGAAATGAATCTTGTCGTCCCTAAAAACCTGCTTTGTCCATACCTTACCCATGTCATGGCACATAGCTGCCCAGCGCACAACCGGGGTCGCATCAGAATTTGAAACGACCTGCTTGGTGTGAGCCCAGATGTCCTTGTGCTGGCTGCCACCATCTCCAAAGGCGTACATCGCCTGAATTTCAGGCAGTATGAATGACAGCACCCTTGACTCGGCCAGGAACTGCAATCCTTTTCCAGGGTGGGCCCCACAAAGGATTTTGTCCATTTCTTTGCGCCAGATGTCACGCGGTACGTCCAAAATGTTGGCCGCATCCCGGTCAGCTGCCGTTCGAACTTCCTTTGCCGCGTCAAAACCATATCTGCCCACATAACGAGCAATCTTAAGTAGCCAAGAAGCGCTTTCTCGAAACAGGGTATCTACTGGAAAAACTGGGCGTATCAGCTTGTCTGCAAAATCCAGGGAGCCCCCAAAAGGATCGATCATGTCACCCTGACTATCGTACGCAAAAGCCTGAACTGTCACCTCGCGGGTGGCCAAATCCAGAATGATTCCAGTCAGATTCTGGCCGCGCAGTGATCGCAAAGGGGGTAAATAGTTGCGAAATGGCCCAACGTTAAAGGTCACATAACCATCATCGTCAGTTTTTGGCACCTTAAAGGTCAAAAGCTTCGGGCGGTCATCCTTGGAAGTTTGAGGTTCCACAGAAAAAAGCTCAAAAAATATTGACTCGATAGTTGCCAGCGCAGCATCTACGGTTAAATCAAAGGAAGCAGCATCAATGATAGGTAGTTCAGCAGCCAAATCCCTGGCTCGTGGTCCTATTAACCATGCCTCGATGTTCTTCTTACCAAATTCATCAAAGACCTGATTCAGATATTCCGGATATAACTCGTAAGGAGGATTTGTCGTCATGAAGCCCTTTTAGCACACCCAAGTAAAAGCAGGGCGATGGTTTTGGAAACAAAGATCGCCACGGTCGCAGAATACGCGATCTAACCATAGCTAGTCAACGCTGGGGCCAATCCAAATCAAGTTCTTGGCCAGGCACAAACAGCGCTTGCGGCGCATAAATTCAATGTTTCGGCGATTTTGCTTTGTTGACACTTTGGGCCAGCTATCCGAGCATATAGCGGCTTGTTTCCCCCTTTTAAGGGTGTAGTGGCGATGACTAGGAAAGTTTGGCTGGTGTTACTTGGCGCCTTGGCGGTTGGTTTTGTAGCGGTTTTTGGATGGCGTTTGATCGATGCGATTATTGAAAAAAAAGCGGCCGAAAAGGGCATTGAAGCCGCCATTGCCCCCGTTTCTGTTACCGAGGTTGAAATCAGGGACATCGTACTGAACGTGACGATGACTGGAACTATCAAGCCTCGCCTTGAGGCCCCGATTTTTGCAAAAGTACCTGGTCGCGTTCAGGAAGTGCATGTCGCCATTGGCGATGAAGTTACAGCTGAACAAGTTTTAGCGGTTATTGAGCATCGAGAGATTGAACTACAGGCAAATCAGGCAAAAGCCGGTGTGAAAGTGGCTGAAGCGCAGCTTGAGCGTGCCAAAAATGGCGTTGCCGCAGCCACTTCTGCCTATAACAGACTGCAAGAGCTTAAACAAAACGAGGCTATACCTGATGCCGAATTTGAAAAGATCGAGTTTGGCCTAAGGGATGCCAAAGCCTCTTTACTGGCTGCTGAAGCTGGGGTCGCAACCGCAAGGGCAGCCAGTGAATTGGCCAACCAGATGGTCGAAAATGCCAATGTTACCACGCCAATAGATGGGATTGTCACCCACAGGTTTGTAAACGTAGGTTCCCCCACAGGCCAGACAACGCCTGTTTTTATGGTCCAGGATTTGGCTGAACTGAAGTTGGATTCCAACGTTACAGCCAAGGAATTTGCCATGCTCAAAGTCGGCCAGGAGGTCAAAGTTACAGTACCAGACCTTCCAGGCCAGGAATTTCCAGGCGAGGTCGAGACTTTAAGCCCCAGCCTGAATCCCATGACAAGGCACGCAGGTGTCGAAATAACCATCGCCAACTATGAAAACCGCATGCTGCCCAACATGTTTGCAACAGCCGTCGTGGAGGCCTTGCACCTTGATGACGTCGTGGCCATCCCGAAAAAGGCGATAGTTGGCGTGGGCGCCGAGCAGGCAGTGTTTGTAGTCAAAGAGGGCAAAGCGGTAAGGGTGAAACCTGTTTTTGGCTCCTCTGACCTGGACTTTATCGCTGTAGAATCTGAATTAATACCAGGTGATGTGGTCGTTGTTTCTGGGCACGGCTCTCTGAAGGATGGCGATCCGGTGAAAATCGTTGACCACATAGAGGCCGATGCGCTTGTTGAAAGCCAAAGCGATGGCGGCAATGCAAAAGAGCAGAACCCAAGCCCTGATGAAGCAAGTCCTGATGAAGCAACTGCAGACAGCGATGACACTCAGCCGCCGTCAGATGAAGATGAAATCTAGGATGTCCCTATGAAGATTTCTGAGATAGCAATAAGGCGCCCTGTCTTTACAACGATGGTCTCGTTGGCCGTTTTAGTTCTAGGTGGCTTGGCCTTTTTTAGATTAAGTCTGGGGCTTTTCCCGCAAATCACGCTACCCATCGTTGCTGTTGTCGTTCCCTATCCAGGGGCAAGCCCTGAAGAGGTCGAGTCTCAAGTTACAAAACCTATTGAAGACATCCTTTACGGTATCAACGATGTTGACGAAGTAAACAGTACATCTAGGGATTCTGTTTCAACCACTATCGTCAAGTTCAAGATGACGGCCGATCCCTTGCAGGCCTCAAATGACGTCCGTGACCGGCTGGCGATGGTCCGCAGTTCGCTGCCAAGGGAGATCATGGACCCCATTGTGACTAGGTTTGACCCTAATGCTTCGCCCGTCTTGACTTACAGCGTTTCAGGCAGTGGTACATCAGCTGAGATTCGCTTGCTGGTCGAGGACCTTATTGCCCCAGCCCTTGAGCGGGTTGAGGGTGTTGGTAACGTCGAGGTAGCAGGTGGTGACCAGCGTGAAATCAGAGTCGAAGTCAACCGCACAAAGCTTGATTCGTCTCCTGTTGGCATCCTGCAGCTTGCGCAGTTGCTAGGTTCCGAGGGAATCGATATCCCTGGGGGTAGGCTCAGCTCTGACGAAGGTGAGATTAGCGTTAAGGCGGTTGGCCACTACAAAAGCGTCGAGGACATCGCCTCAGTCGTCGTGATGGGGCTGCCAAATGGTGCCCAGCTTCGCGTTAGCGATGTCGCCGATGTTGTCGATGGCGTTAAAGAGGTCCGTACCACCGCCCGAGTGGACGGCCAGACTGGGGTTGCTTTTGTCATCTACAAGCAGGCAACTGCGAACACCGTTGATGTTGTTAAGAAAGTCCACAAGGCGCTGGAGACTGTAGAAACCCAATTACCACCTGGGATCAAGGTCCAAAAAATCGTTGATAACTCTGCCTTTACTGAGGCCACTTATCTTGAATTGCGCCAAGCTCTGTTTTTGGGTGCCGTTTTCGCCGTGTTCGTGATTTTCCTGTTCATGCTGGACTGGCGTTCAACGATTATCACCGCCATTGCCTTGCCAATATCCGTCATTGGTTCGTTTTTTATCATCTGGCAGCTTGGGTTTTCGCTGAACTTGATCTCAATGATTTCACTGTCTTTGGCTATCGGGATGTTGATTGACGACTCGGTAGTTGTACGAGAAAACATCTTTCGCCACCTTGAACGGGGCCTGGAGCCTTTTGAAGCGGCCAGAAGGGGGACCGAGGAAGTCGCCCTCGCCGTTATGGCGACGACATTCACAATCGTGGCCGTCTTCGTGCCAATAGCCTTTACCGGTGGAATCGTTGGTAAGTTCTTGAAAGAATTCGGTATTACCGTTGCGGCGGCAGTCTTGCTTTCGATGGTTGTTTCTTTGACCGTCGACCCGATGCTTTCAGCTAGGCTGGTTCACAAAATTGGCCCCGATTTCCAGGAAAAGCGCCGCAACCACAAGATTTTTGGAGGATTTGTTCGAAACTATGAGGCTCTTGACGCAACCTACCGCAAGGTGCTTGCATGGACCTTAAGGCACGGCAAAAAGGTTGTTTTTACCGCGATTGCGTTGTTTATTGGCAGCTTTGGATTGATTTATCTGATGGGCTCCCAGTTTATCCCCAGGGGTGACCAATCTGCATTTTTGGTTCACCTGCAGATGCCCGCCGGTACCTCGTTGGCTGAAACTGACAAGGTGACCAGGCATGTCGAGCGGCTGCTGAACGAAGTGCCTGAAGTTACAACCATTTCAACAGTGGTTGGCCCTGATGAGGCGGTAAACGAGGCAAAAATAGACGTTCTGACTGTCCCAAGAGAGGAAAGAAAACGCTCAGTTACAGAAATCATGGAGCACCTGCGGCCGCAAATGGACACCATTCCTGGCCTGATTTACAGCCTTAATGACGCGGATATTTTTGGCCAGTCCGATAAGATTTTAACGGCTCCGTTCACCATGTTGATTCGTGGCTCCGACTATGAAGAGCTTGAAAGAATTGGAAGGGAGGCCCTTGAGATCGTCGAAAGCACGGCTGGGGTGCGTGACGTGGCCTTTTCTTTGCAGCCTGGGATGCCCGAAAAAGCGCTGGTAATTGACAGGGTTAAAGCTGGTGACATGGGGGTCGCTTTTGCGCAGGCTGCCATGACGCTAAGGTTGGGACTAACTGGGCACGCTGTTGCCAGGTATCGTGATGGCAACCACGACATCGATGTTCACGTGCAACTAAGGCCTGAGGATAGGGAGACGCTTGACTCTGTCTTGCAACTGCAGGTCCCCACCAATCGTGGAGGGATGGTGCCGCTGCAAAGCATTGTAAACGTTGAGGATTCTATTTTGCCAGCAACCATTGAGCGCCAAAATCGCGAGCGCTATGTGTCGATTACAGCCAACGTTGCAGGTCGTTCCCTTGGGGCGATTATGAATGAAGTACAGCCACGTCTCGAAAAGATTGAAATGGCTGAAGGGCATCGGATCTCCTTTAGCGGTGACGCTCAGTTGATGGATGAAACTTTTGCCAACATGGGTATCGCCTTGATTTTGGGCATTGTGTTTATTTACTTTGTGTTAGCTTCTCAGTTCGAGTCCTTTATTCATCCGTTTACAATCATGTTGTCGCTTCCGTTGGCAATGGTTGGGGCGATAGTGACCTTGTTCATGCTGGATCTTAATCTTGACATCATTGCCTTGATAGGCGTTGTGCTGTTGATGGGCATCGTTACTAAAAACGCCATCTTACTTGTGGATTACACAAATCAACTGCGGGAACGTGGCCTTGGAATCACCGAGGCCTTGCTGGAGGCTGGTCCTACTAGGTTGCGCCCCATTTTGATGACGTCAGCAGCCATGGTTTTGGGGATGTTGCCCACCGCGATAGGGGCCGGTGCTGGTCGCGAATTCAGGATGCCAATGTCTGTTTCTGTAATTGGTGGTGTTATTTCATCTACCTTCTTGACACTGCTTGTTGTGCCGGTGGTTTACTCCTGGCTGGACAGGTTTACCATCAAGGGGCGCAGGGAAAGAAAAATGGCGCAACAGGCTCAAGAACACAGCGAAAATTCATAAATAATCGTAAATGACCATTAAAAATTCATTGCCTTCATAAATTTGGTGGGTCATACTGCTTGCGACTTAGCAGGGTCGAGTCTGGCTTCCCTGCGTACCTGTTTGTTAAACGTTCAAGGAGGATTTATGTCTCGTACTATCGCAGAACCATACAAGATTAAGATGGTCGAACCTTTAAGGACCACCACCCATGAAGAGCGTGAACACGCAATCAAGGAGGCAGGGTATAACACCTTCCTGCTTCACAGCGATGATGTCTATATCGATCTTTTGACCGACTCCGGGACCAACGGCATGTCTAATATTCAATGGTCAAAGATGTTCTTAGGCGACGAGTCCTACGCTGGTGCCAGCAGCTACTACGTCCTGGAAGAGGCGATGAGGGAGATATATGGGTTTAAGCATCTCATCCCCACCCACCAAGGGCGTGGTGCCGAGCATCTGACCAGCATTACTCGTGTCAAGCCTGGTCAGTATGTGCCCATGAACATGTATTTCACCACGACCAGGGCTCACGTTGAGATGGCTGGTGGAATCTTTTATGACTGCATCATCGACGAAGCGCACGACACCAAGATTCTGCACCCATTTAAGGGAAATGTTGATATTGCAAAGCTTCAGAAGTTGGTTGATGAAGTTGGTCCAGAGGGCATCGCTTACTTGAACGTAGCTCCTCCCGTCAATATGGCTGGCGGTCAGCCCATGTCCATGAAAAACCTGAGGGAAGTCAGGGCGTTTGCTGATAGATACAAGCTGCCGGTAATCTATGATGCGACTAGGGCAGCTGAAAACGCCTACTTTATTCAGCAGCGGGAAGAGGGCTATAAGGACAAGAAAATCAAGGATATTTTCCGTGAAATGATGTCCTTGGCTGATGGCTGCACCGTTTCTGCGAAGAAGGACAACATCGTGAACATCGGTGGTTTCATGGCCACCAACGATGACTATTATGCGCTGAAGGCCAGGGAACTTGTTGTTGTCTTTGAGGGAATGCCAACATACGGTGGATTGGCAGGTCGTGACCTTGAGGCAATGGCCCAGGGTATGCACGAGATGGTGGATGATGCATACATCGCCAGCCGCATCCGTCAGGTCGAATATCTTGGCCAGAGGCTGATTGACGCGGGTGTTCCAGTGATGCAGCCAATTGGTGGTCATGCGGTTTTCCTGGATGCGACGGCATTTCTGCCTCACATCCCGCAAGAGAATTTCCCAGCACAGGCCCTTGCGGCGGCGCTGTACGTTGATAGCGGCGTGCGTTCGATGGAGCGTGGGATTGTAAGTGCTGGTCGTGACCCCAAGACTGGCAAAGACAACAAGCCAAAGCTGGAATTGGTTCGACTGACTATTCCGCGGCGGGTTTACACGAATCTTCACATGGATGTAGTGGCTGAAAGCTGCATCGAGCTCTACAAACATCGCGAACAAATCAAGGGCCTGAAAATGGTCTACGAACCAGAAAGCCTAAGATTCTTCCAGGCCCGCTTCGAGCCCCTGCCATAGTCCTGCTTTTCTAGGCACGGTTCCCTCTGCTCCTGTCCCTGCCCCTGCCCCTGTCCCAGTCCCTGATTTCCGGTTACAATACCCCGTCCACCTTTTTTGGGGCTGGCCGTGCTTTTGTCGAAAAAATGGCTTGGGCTTGTTGGTTTGATTTTTCTGCTCGCCTGTACCAACGATCCATCTCCTTTGGATGCGACTGCTGATCCTGGTCAGGATGCACCTGCCAATGACTTTTTTGATGTGTCTGGTGATGGCGAGGATGTCTCTCAAGATCCTCAACAAGACCCCATCCAGGACGCTCCCAGTGACGTTGCGGACAGCCACGGCGACAACCCACAGGTCGACTTAATCAACGACGAGACCACCACCGATGATCTATCGCAGCCGGACGAGACCTCGGATCCTGAACCAAAGGCCTTTACCCTGTTGGACTTCAACAAGGTTGGAAACGTTCGCGGGATCTGGGCCGATCCTGAAGGCCCAATCTGGGTGGTTGGTGATGATGGGCTGATTTTGCGCTCCAAGGGGCACGAGTTCTTGCCTGCCCCAATGCCACCTTTTGAAACTGATTTGACTGGCATCTCTGGTGCGGATGGGGTGATCTTTGTCTGCGGTCCAAAGGGGGCTGCTTGGCGATTGGATGGTTCTGGATGGCACGATCTGCAAGCGCCCACAGACGCCGACTTGATGGCGGTGGGGGCCGCATCTTCCAACAGTGTTTATTTCGTAGGTCGCCTTGGAAAAATCCTGCATTTTCATGATGGCGAGTGGTCAGAGCCTACGACAATAATGGACTCGGACCTGCACGGGGTTTTGGCGGCTCCTAATGGCGAGGTGTTCGCAGTTGGGGCCTTGGGACGTGTGGTTCAATTCGATGGAACTGATTGGAAATACAGTCAAATTGCTGCGCCTGGGGTTATTTTGCGCTCCATAGCTCGTGGACCTAATGGAACTATGGTCGCAGTTGGTTCGAAGGGAAATATCCTAATGAATGAGGGGACTTCCTGGAGGCTTCAGCTGACCACAGAAACCCATCAGCCGCCTCGGGATTTGTTTGGCGTAGCTACAGTTGATGGCACTGAATTTGTCGTAGTGGGCAGCGACGGTGCTGTTTTCCAGTACGAGAACAAAAAATGGAAGGTGGTTCCAGTCGTAGGGCCCTTTAATACAAATGGCAATTTCAGGGCGATTACAGCCAATTCCCAAGGCGAATTCATAGCGGTCGGGATGGATTCGGTTGCGATAGCCAGGGACGATAAAGGTTCTTGGAAGGACCTACCTCTTGGAATCGTAAGCGATTTGTTTGGTGTTGAAGCCGCCTCTCACGGTGGATTCATAGCAGTCGGGGAATCAGGCACAGTTTTGGAGTATCAAAACGGCCGCCTTGGTTCCGTCGAAGTTCCTACTGATGAAAACCTTTTGGCTGTCTCTTGCAAATATGCAGTCGGAAACAAAGGCACTTTACTGGATTTAAGCCAAACCCCAGTCGCAGTCATTCCTACCGACACGACTGCAAACCTTGTCGATGTCTGGGCTTTGGAATCAAAGGCTTACGTGATCTCTGAAGATGGCGCTTTGTATGGCCTTGAAAATGGTCAGCTTTCAGTCATAACCCAAAGGCCAAATATCTTAAGCACAGTCTGTGCGACCGAAGAAACTGTATGGATAGGTGGCTTAGATGGCAGATTAGAAGAGCAAGACCGGTACGGTCAGCGGCTTTTGCCAACCGATGGGGCCTTTCAACTGCACGCCTGTCATCCGTATGATGGTGGAGTACTTGTTGTTGGCGATAACGGTTATGTGGCCCATTGCAAAAGTGGGGAATGCGTCCGTTTGTTCGAGGACCCCTTGACCTTTATCTATGGAGTCCACAGCCATCAAGATTTTGCAGTGATGGTTGGATGGGCCGGTTTGATTTTGACAAAAACCGTAGATGGACCTGTAACGCCCTTGGATACAGGGGTTTATCCAGTGTTTAGAGATGTAGTGGCCTCAAAAACGCTTGATGGCATCTGGTACCTAGTTGGGCTGGATGGAACCATTGGGGTCTGGGACGCTGACCTATGAAAGCTATTATACCGGTATCATTGCTGCTTTCGTTTATGGCCGTTGAAGCTCGGGCAAGCTTGGTGGTCCCTGCCGCCCCTGCACCAGCAGATTATCGGTTAACTGCCGCTGAAGCCGACGTAATTGTTGCCGAAATTTTCGGGGCTATTATCAAAGATTCGGTCGAGACACCCCAAGGCTTTTCATTTACCACAAGCGGGCTAATCGCTGGTAGATCCTGTCCTTTAGATGGAGTCGCCGCCGTTCGTTGTGGGGCATTTCGCTTTGCACCATCGAAGATTAACGTGATTGGCAAGGCTAGGGTAGGGGGCCTTTCAGGGCATCTGGCTCGCAACAAGATAGTCGCCGTTGACATGGAGTCCGATACCAGCGCCTTGTCTTCTGGGACCTTACACGGCGTCTTGGTCTTTCGCACCGACCGCATATCGAAAAAAGATAAACCCGCCTTTGCTTGGTATGTAAGTCGTCAAGGCGAAGGCGTTTCTATGGAATTGCTAGATGTGGATCGGGACGGGGTCTTGGACTTGGTCTACACATATAGGCAGTGGCTTCCTGGCGGTTATATGGTCGTTTCCAGGGACGTTTGGACTTTCGTAGACATGGAGGCCTCGAAGCTTTTATCATCTGGCGAAAAGCTGACAGGGGTGTTTACATCGGTGTTTGATGGTGTCCCCTTACACAAGGATGATTTCTTTGGGATTTCACGTGGCACTTGGCGAGTACTGCCACTTGGACAAGGGGTGCCTCCTGCGATAGTGTTAGAGCAAGCCCACTTGGGTCCGGTCACTGGTTGGGAGCTGCATGTGTTGGCCAATCTTGGGGCCGGTTGGAGTGAATTCTTGGTAGGCTCGTCCTTCAGCGGTGAACTGGAGGGTGTTTTCGAGGACTACGCAGGCGATGAGTCCA
>DUVQ01000042.1 GCA_012840965.1 Oligoflexales bacterium
CGGCAAAAACAACCGCTCTAACCGGAGCCTCGGTCCAATCTGGCGGCACTGAGTACGCCCTTGGATTGCCCCCTGCAAAGCCGGCATCAGCCGGTGCAGTCACCACAACATAGGGCCAAATCCCAGCTGAAAAAGCCCTCATAGCCAAATAATCTTGGTCAATTACACCAATTGTTACATTGTCCCTATCACCTTTACCTAACGTATCAATGTTAAAGTGCAAAACACTGTCTTGAAAGCTGGCTTCGTACTTGTGGGTGTGTCCATAGATATACATGTCCGCTTCATAATGCTTCAAAGCATTCAGAAATTCATCCTTGCCATACTTAAGCCTAGAGGTTGGGTGATGTCCAAACACAACGTGCAAACTTGCATCAGTGTTTTCATCGAACGCCTGCTGGATATAGGCAAGCTCACCCTGATCAAGACCAGTGTTGTCTGCTGGCCACTTTGCTCCATCATTACCAGGTGTTGCAACCCCCAAAAAGTGATAAATCCCAAAGTCGGTCTCAAGCCTGACTGAGTGCTGCGTACGGTCATAGTGGCTTCCCCAATGAGACCACTGTCGATAGTACGACAGGCTGCCATCACCGTATTGATCATGATTACCAGGAATGTCGATGTACTCGCTAAGCGCCCGATCCGAATCTGAAATAATACTGTTGTATGTTCGCCATTCGTCTTCTTGCTGTGCCCAAGGGATACCCAAGGCGGCGTTTGCATCGACCAGATCTCCACAATTCAGAATGAACTGCGGTTGTACAATGTGAAAGGCATCATTAACCGCCCAAGTCAGGTTTTCTACAGGTCTACTTCCCATAGCCCCTATATGTGTGTCAGAAATAACCATGAACCACAGCATTTTTCCGTGGGAGGGCGAATACTCAGGCATCGCTCTAGCTTGGGAATCGGGCGCAATCAGCAGGATAGCCAACATCAAAGAAACAATCGAAAACAACCGCATCAGTCAACCTCCGCGAAAAACGGCCCAAAAGTCAATAATACAACTACGCGGCTTGATTTCAATAATCTGGGGCTAAAAAAGATTACACTGCAAGACATAATCTGGTCTAAATAACTGGATTTACCCCTCCCCAAAAAGACTCAGCCGGGAGTACTGGGGATTGGACAATCACCCTCCTTTTGGTACATCATGCACCTGGGACTTTTGATTAGAAGGCCGATTGAATGGCCGCAGTTTTGGGAGGAACGTCGTGAAAATGAAACACCTGGCCTGTCTCACGTTATCTTTTCTTTTGGCTCTGTCTTTTTACGCTTGTGCAGATGATGGCGAAAACTCAGGCGATACTCCTCAGACGGAACAACCCGATACCTTCGAGCCTGATTCTGATGATCCTGACGTCAGCGATCCGGGCGCTAATGCCCCCGATTCCGACGATTCTGACACTAATGACCTTGACACCAATGAGCCTGACACCGATGTTCCCCCGGCAGAGGCAGCGGAGCAATTGGCAAGGGCAGCTATTGCGGGCACTGTTGATCCCATCGAGGCCTTTATCCGAATCTCCCATGGCGCGGGTTTTCCCGTCAAATGCCAAGATGGCAAGTACTTATTCATGCACCTGCACGAGAAGGGGCCTTGGTCAATCGCTGGGGACTTTAACAACTGGGAGGCTCAAGCCATGACAAGAAGGGGGGACCGTCTGTGGTACATCGAACTGAGCATCTCCAATCCCATAGGCTCCGCCTATAAATTCATACAACGTTCAACCGATATAGCCGATCCATGGGCGCGTGCCTATGAATACAATCAGCGCGGCGAAGCCAGCTTTGTGGCGCCACCACAAAGGGCGCATTTACAGCGTTTTCGTGTGTTTTCTGGCCAAAGTCTTAAATCTCGCGACATTAGAGTCTATGTCCCAGGCACAGAAGGTCCTTGGTCAGTACTTTATGTCCACGACGGGCGAGAGTTGCTTGGCGCTGACTGGAAACTAGGCGATACAATGGAAGAAATCCAAGGTGATTTCCTGATCGTGGGCATCGACAACACCGATGATCGTATGGAGGAATATATCCACGTTGATGATAACTATGTTGGCAGTACTTGGAATGCAAAAGGCAAAGAATACGCTGACTTAGTTCAAAAAGATCTGCGTCCATTTATCGAAAAACGCTTTGCCACCAAAGATTTGCGAGGCCTTTTGGGGGCAGACTTGGGTGGTTTAATTAGCCTCTACATAGCCCATCTCTACCCTGATGACTATGCATTCACTGCATCCATGTCAGGGACACTGACTTGGGGGCGACTTGCATTAAACAACACAACCATGCAAGAACTATACGAAGAGGCAGGCAAACGAGACTTCATTATCTACGCTGATTCTGGTGGCAATGAGGGCGATGGCTGCCTTCCAGGTTGGGTAGACGCTCTCGAAGATGAAGAATCTCGCGACAATTATTGCGCCACCAAGGCCTTTGTCGACGCCCTAGTGGCAAAGGGGTACGAACTTAACAAGGATTTGTTCTATCACCACGAACCAGATGCCCAGCCCAGTGGAGAAGCATGGGCCGCCCGCGTCAACATCCCCCTTGAAATCTTTAAAGATTTGGACGAAAAATAGCCTTAGCCCAAAAATCCCGCCTCGACTTCTTTGGAAAGCTCAAATTTCCAGGCTGTTTTCATTTAAAAGAAAATCAAAGATGCTCATGATCAATATGCCGTCATCATTGTACAGAGGCGCCAAGGCATCTTTTGTGATGATAATTTTTTTAAAACCGTCCTGAATCTTTAGCAGTGAACGTTGTTCCTGCCTTTGTTTGGCGGCGCTTGTTAGCCGCAATGCCGATTGAATGTAGTATCGTTTGGAACCTTTATTGCAAACAAAATCAATCTCAAGCTGTTTACGTACATTATTGCCGGTTTCGCTGACCTCGTTTGAGGTTACAACTCCTACATCAAC
>DUVQ01000043.1 GCA_012840965.1 Oligoflexales bacterium
GCGATAGTTACAGGGCCCTCATTTAAAACTTCTGGGGCCATAAAAGTAGGGTGCCCCCAAATGAGCCCTGGACCTAAAGGAAATGTCTCGGGTTTAAAGGCCGAGACGTCGAGCCACACGGATTTTCCAGTCGGCGTCACGATCAAGTTTGAAGGCGCGATATCCCCATGCAAGATGGGCCCAACGGCGCTCTTTTCATGAAGATATCTCAGTCCATAAGCTGCTGATCTAATTATTGAAATGCGAGTAGGTTCAGGTAAAGTTCCATGTTGAAGCATCTCTTTCAAAGATATTGCATCAGGCTTAAAACTAAAGAAATCAGTCCTGACTTCATCTTCGTCTTTGTCGCTATAAATGAACCTGACAATGGAAGGATGGCGCAGTTTTGCCAACACATTTGGATCTGGTGGTAGTGGCCAAGGCAAGTTTGAGGAAGGATACCGTTTCGCAATTACTTTTTTGCCATTTAACTTTGCCAGCCACACCTCGGACCCAGGTCCAAACGACAGTGGCTTTATAAGTTGCCAAGGTTCTTCAGTCGCCTTTTTCTTCTGCTTCTCTAAGTTGTTCATAGAGCTTTCGAACGTGACGAGACGGTTTTTTTGGTACTTCTACTTCCAGGCGGATCCACAGGTCCCCTCGACCACGGGTGCCTAAACGGGGCATTCCTTCCCCTGAAATTCGTAAGATATCACCTGGTTGTGAGCCCTTGGGTACATCCACCCGCACCTCATCAAAAAGGCCTGGGATATAGGCGCGACGCCCAAGAACAGCGTCAGGGACCGAGATCTTCATCTCATGGATCAGGTCGTCTCCTTCCCTGGCAAACCTTTCGTCTTCCGCAATGTCGATGACAACGTATAAATCACCAGGTGGCCCGCCGTTGGTTCCAGCTCCACCAGCGCCTGCAACCCTTATGGTGTTTCCACTGTCTATACCGGCTGGGATTTTCACCTTAATCTTCTTGGAAACCGCCGTTCTGCCAGTGCCTTTACAAGCAGTGCACTTGTTTCTAATGAAACGGCCTGCACCACGACACTGTGGACAGGTGGTTGTTATCATGAACAACCCCTGATTGTGGGCAATTTGGCCTTGGCCACGACAGGCAGAGCATATCTCAGGGCTGCTACCAGGTTCGGCACCTGTGCCATTGCAGGTTTCGCACGCTACGTCTCGTTGCAGCTCTATTTCACGTTCAATTCCAGTAGCAGCCTCATTAAGGGTCAAGGTAATCTCGATCTGCTGGTTCCGTCCCTGGCCAGAGCGCTGCCTTGACCGTCCGCCACCAAAAATGTCGCCAAACCCTCCAAAGCCACCAAACATGCTCATAAAATTGGCGAAGATGTCTTCTGGATTAATTGTCTGGCCGCGCCCCTTTAGCCCGGCTTCACCGAAACGATCATAGATTTGGCGCTTTTGATCGTCGGACAAAACGTCATAAGCCTCGGCAACTTCACGGAATTTCGCGGCTGCATCCGGGTTGTCTGGATTACGGTCGGGGTGGTATTGGACTGCAAGCTTGCGATAAGCTTTTTTAAGCTCTTCTTTGTCTGCCTGTCTGCTAACACCAAGTATGGCGTAAAAGTCTCGACCGCTCATGGGCGAAAGAAATGAGTCTTTAATTTCCTCTGTCAAGGGTCCAATTTGCCTATTGATGTGTAGTTGCGTTCCAAAGGCTTAATATCCCATGGCGTTTAGCGCTACAATCCCATCCGGTTTTGTGCTGGTCTATTTGGAGTTTTGACTTTGTCCATAGTGCTTACCACCTTTAACGCTCGTTATTCTCATACCTCTTTGGCCTTACGATATCTGTTGGCCAATCTGGGTTCACATGCGGCCGATACAAAAATCCTGGAATTTACTCTTGATTCTCGCCCCATAGATGCTGTTGAACAGGTGTTGGCGTCAACGCCGAAGATAGTTGGTTTGGGGGTTTACATCTGGAACAGGCCTCAATCTGAGGCTTTTGCGAAGTTGTTAAAGAAGGTTGCTCCAGACGTTATCTTGGTTGTTGGTGGGCCTGAGGTCTCGTTTGCACCTGAAGATGACTTGCTGGTTGCTACGGCCGACCATGTGATTGTTGGTGAGGGGGAGCTTGCTTTTTCTAGGCTAGTTTCTGCGATTCTTAATGGCTTGCCGACCCAAAAGCGAATTAATGACCCTGAACCCCAGTGGGATGACATAATCCTTCCATATGATTCATATTTGGCCAGCGATCTGGATTCGCGAACTGTCTATATTGAAAGTTCTAGGGGGTGTCCTTTTAAATGCGCCTTTTGTCTGTCTGCTGATCAAGATGGATTGCGCATGTTGCCTTTGTCACGCCTGTTTGAAGCCTTGGATAGTCTGTGGAGTAGGGGTGCCCGTTCGTTTAAGTTTCTTGACCGTACATTTAATGCCAACAAGGCGCATGCCTTGGAGATCTTGGGTTATTTGCAAAATTTGGGGCCGGAGTTGGAGGCGGTCCACCTTGAGATAGCTCCTCAAATGTTAGGCGTTGAATTGATTCAGGCTTTGTCGGTATTTAGGCCTGGTGTGGTGCAAGCGGAGGTTGGGATTCAAAGCTTGAACGAAGAGGTGCTGGAAAGGATTGGTAGGGCTGGGAAATCTGAACGTGCTTTGGGGGCTTTGCACCAGCTTCGCATGAAAACGGGTGTTCACATCCATGCGGATTTGATTGTGGGGTTGCCCAAAGAGAGTCTTGAAAGTTTTGGCGAAGGTTTCGATAGGTTGCTTAGGGCTGGGCCTCACGAGATTCAAGTTGGTATTTTGAAACGGCTTTTTGGAACACCGCTAGAGCGAAAGGCGACAGAGTGGAAAATGGTTTTTTCACAAGATCCGCCTTATGAAATCTTGTCGACTCCTGATCTGTCGTTTGAGCAGTCGATGGAAATGCGACGTTTTGCACGCTTCTGGGACCTTTTTGCTAATAGTGGGCACTTTAAGTTGACGTTGCCGCTGTTGTTGGTGAGTCCGTTTGAGGATTTTTTACAGTTTTCTGGGTGGCTTCATGCGAATAATGTTGGTAGTTCGGGGATTGCATTGCAGCGGAGATTTAGACTTTTGTTTGGGTACTTGGCCGAAACTGGACGTGTTGATCCTGGGCAGATGGCGATGCAGATGATGGGGGACTATCTAAATTCAGGCTTCGAGGATATTCCAGAATTCCTGCGTCCCCATCTGCCAGAAAACATGGACCTTCCAACTATCCGCCACCACCTTGGAATCATTGCAAAACCAGCGCACAGCAAAAGCCACAAACGCCAAGCAAGGCACAGCGGCCAAGGAGGGTAGCATCGACTGTCCCTGTCCCTGCTCCTGTCCCTGTCCCTGTCCCGGCAACTCCCGATAGCGCCCTCCAGGATTGCCCCCGGACCATGTTGCAGGGTGCCCTCTCGACCGCCTTTTAGCTCCAAATCCCGCTTAACAGCACAATGATCTCCCCGTTTCTGCCCCCGTCCCTGTCCCTGCCCCCGCCTCTTCCCGCCGCCTTCCCGCCCCCGCGCCCTTGACATGGCCGCGCTCGAAGTAGAAACTTCGCATCTGCGCAACCTTTGGGTTCGCTTGGTTTACACACCTTGCTTTGGGAGGACGATGGTCAAATGAGATTTCGCTTTCCGGTCATCATTATTGATGAGGATTTTCGGTCTGAAAACACCTCTGGTCTTAGTATCCGTGCCTTGGCAAAAGCCATTGAGGACGAGGGCTTCGAGGTTGTTGGTGTTACTTCCTATATCGATATGTCGTCCTTTGCGCAGCAGCAAAGTCGTGCCTCGGCTTTCATTTTGTCTATCGACGATGAAGAATTGCTGAACGAGTCGGAAGAGACTATTGCAGAATTGCGCGCTTTTGTTGAAGAAATTCGCTTCCGTAATACTGATATTCCAATATTTTTGTATGGTGAAACCAGAACGGCCAGACACATCCCGAATGACGTGTTGAAGGAACTGCATGGTTTTATTCATATGTTTGAAGATACCCCAGAATTCATTGCAAGATATGTGGTGCGTGAGGCCAAGTCCTATGTGGAATCCTTGGCACCGCCATTTTTCAGGGCCTTGACCCATTATGCCACCGATAGTTCCTACTCTTGGCACTGCCCGGGGCATTCAGGTGGGGTTGCCTTTCTAAAATCCCCAGTCGGCCAGATGTTTCACCAGTTTTTTGGTGAAAACATGCTCAGGGCCGACGTTTGTAGCTCGGTTGAAGAGCTTGGGCAATTGCTGGATCACTCGGGGCCGGTTGCGGCCGCTGAGCGCAATGCCCAAAGGATTTTTTACGCTGACCACCTGTTGTTTGTAACCAATGGTACTTCCACATCAAACAAAATTGTTTGGCACTCGGCCGTTGCACCTGGAGACATCGTCGTAGTCGACCGCAATTGCCACAAATCAATCCTGCACGCAATCATCATGACTGGGGCCATTCCAGTGTTCTTGATGCCGACCAGAAACCACTTTGGCATTATTGGCCCAATCCCCAAGGAAGAATTCGAGTGGGATAGGATAAAGGCAAAAATCCTGGCCAATCCCTTTGCGAAAGAGATTTTGGAGAAAAATCCCAATGCCAAGCCCAGGGTGCTGACCATAACTCAGTCCACTTACGATGGCGTAATCTATAACGTCGAAGAAATTAAAGAACTTTTAGATGGCAAGATAGACACATTGCACTTTGACGAGGCATGGCTGCCACACGCTTCGTTTCACAAGTTCTACAAAGGCTATCATGCAATAGGAAAAAGCAGCCGTCGTTGCAAGGAGTCCTTGGTCTTTTCAACCCAGTCGTCGCATAAACTGCTTGCAGGCTTGTCACAGGCATCGCAAATCCTGGTGCAGGACTCCGAGACCAATAAACTTGACCGCGATCTGTTCAATGAAGCCTTCTTGATGCACACATCGACTTCCCCACAGTACGCGATTATTGCCTCGTGTGATGTTTCCGCGGCCATGATGGAACAACCTGGCGGCAAGTCCCTAGTTGAAGAATCCATCAAAGAGGCTCTGGACTTCAGAAGGGCCATGAAAAAGGTCGAGCTTGAATGGGGTGATGATTGGTGGTTTAAAGTCTGGGGCCCTGAAGTCGCAGACGAAGAGGGAATTGGGGATCGTAACGACTGGATTTTAAAGGGTAACGAGCACTGGCACGGTTTTGGTGATTTGGCCCCGGGCTTCAACATGCTTGACCCCATAAAGGGCACAGTTATCACCCCTGGCTTGGATGTTGATGGCGCCTTTTCAGATTGGGGAATTCCAGCCTCAATCGTCACCAAATATCTGGCTGAACACGGTGTTATCGTTGAAAAAACTGGTCTTTACAGCTTTTTCATCATGTTTACAATCGGGATAACCAAAGGTCGCTGGAACACTCTCATGTCCGAGTTGCAGCAGTTCAAAGACCTGTATGACCGCAACCAGCCCATGTGGAAAGTGATGCCTGAGTTTGTTGAAAAAAATCCAAGCTATGAACTGGTTGGGCTTCGAGACTTCTGTGACCAGATCCACGAAGTTTACAAGGCAAACGACATAGCAAGGCTTACAACCGACATGTATCTGTCAGACATGGTTCCAGCAATGAAGCCTGCCGATGCCTTCGCCATGATTGCGCACCGCCGAATTGAAAGAGTACCAATCGACGAACTAGAAGGTAGAATCACCGCCGTGCTGCTGACTCCTTACCCACCAGGCATCCCGCTTTTGATCCCAGGCGAGCGCTTCAACTCCAAGATCGTAAACTACCTGAAATTCGCCCAGGACTTCAATAAGCGCTTCCCAGGTTTCGAGACGGATATCCATGGCTTAGTAAAAAAGAATGGCTATTACTACATCGATTGTGTAGCCTCCTAGACAACTATGATCTCACAAGGAGTTATTTGCCGGCTTTAAAACAGATTTTACGCGACAGGGCCCCCCTACTTATTGCGCCTTTCCGCCGAGCCATCAAAATTGCCTGGATATTTGGCGCCTTAGCCACCGTATCTGTTGTACTGAATTGGTTGTTTCCATCAGAGGTACAGCCCGAATTTGCAGAGCGATTGTTTCTGAGGATGATTGGCGGTTGGCTGTTTAATATAATAACTGGCTATTGGGAATATTCATTAACAATCATCGTTGCCATGACGGTGATGCGGCTGATTTTTCGGCATCCCATTGTTGAGCTGGTATACAAACTGCTTGTTTACATTTGCGCTGCGTTTTGGGGGTTTGCGCTTGCTTTACTAGCGGGAGGTTTTCTCCCATCTTTGTATCTTGGCAGCTTTGTGTTTGCTCACTTGTTGGCAGTCGCACTTAGCAGAAAGAGACTGGCCAGATTTGTTTCGGTGGCTGGGGTTTCATTTGAAATCATTTCGATTTCGCTCTTTGGAGCGTACTCTCTCATCCACTCTAACTTTTTGCAAAGCCCTGAAAAAGTTGGTGCGCTTAAACTGGATGAGCGACCGTACTATGCCTTGCATTTCTATTCTCCGGATATCTTAATTGGAACCGATAGAAAGCATGTAAACCAACTGACCATTGGCGATTCTTTGTCCCTATCCAGAAAAATAATATATACAGGGTCGTATCCAGAGCGAATTCATCAAAGTAATATCACAAACCGCTTTTATGTCTCTGATGAAGGGGTGCTTATTTTTGACAACCTGTCTTTAACAGGTACTTTCAAAGGTCACGACTTCAGGCATCCAAAGGTAGTCGAAGACCCGATTTCCAATACATTGTGGACTGCAGAGGAATGGTGGGGAAAAGCAAACATCAGTTCAATGCTCGACGGTCATTTGATAGCCAGCCTTGAGGCAACTCCTGGTTCATGGACTTGGCCGCACCTTACGGCTGACATTGCTGGACGTAGGATATGGCGGTCTTCGATGCTCGTTTCCAGAGACATAAGGCTGTATGACTTAGATTCTCGTCAGCAAATCAAGAAAGCTGATGACCTATCTGTATACAGGACTGTCTTCGACCCCAAAAGGCAGATACTGTGGGGTGGACGGCCGTTTCTGGGAGAAATTATTGGCTTAGATAATGAGCTCAAGATACAAAAAAGAATTAAAGTGGGTTTTTTTGTTAGAAATGTTTTGTTAGGGGCTGATGGCATGCTTTACGCTACTACCTACCCATTTGGCGAGGTTTTTCGAATCGATCCGGATTCAGGAGACATCATTTGGCAAAAACACTGTGGCTGGAAACCACGTGGTTTTACAGTGGACTCTGAACGAAAACTGGTTTGGTGTAGCTCCAATTATGGCCTTTTCGTTTTAGATCTCAATTGAGCCGGATTTATAGATCTTGTCTTTATTGAGCCAACTTTTTATTTGCAAATTTGGACAAGGGGACTCTAGTTAAGTTGATTAAACGATTTTTGTCTTGTAGCATCACTCTACTTGGCTAGGAGTTCATTTAAGGAACAGTACGTACATGGCTCATGTTGTTTTGATTCGTCCCCCGATATATTTCCGCCTAAGTAGTTACAGCGTGGTGCTGTCTATGCCCATTGCAGTTGCCTATCTTGCGGCCAATCTGCGCCGATTTGGGCATACAGTTGACATAATAGATGGCATCGGCGAGGCCATTGACCAAGTAGGCCAGACCGAGATCCCTAAAGTGTTCTTCCGTGGTTTATCTCATCAGCAGATCTTAGAGCGAATTGGTGACAATCCCGACGTAATCGGCATCAGTGCGATGTTCACTGCTGATTGGCCTCAACTGACTAGACTTGTCTGGCAAATAAGACAGAAATATCCAATAGTTCCAATGCTTATTGGTGGTGAGCATGCTACAGCGACAGCCGATAAAATCGTTGGTCAACTGCCAGAAAACACTTTCATCGCCCTTGGTGAAGGAGAACAGACAATAGTCGATTTCACCAAAGCAGTTGAGTCGAATGGCTCCCTGTCTACAGTGCCAGGTTTGGTGTTTCTCCAAGATGGGGAAGTCCGTTACTCTCCTCAACCCCAACGTGCGAAGATTCGTGAATTGCCATGGCCAGCTTGGGACCTCGTGGATCTTGAGCCCTACATGGGCGACAGGGATGGGTATGGAGTAGCGCGTGGGCGCAGTATTGCCATATTGGCAAGTCGAGGTTGCTCCAAAAAGTGCCGCTTTTGTTCTAGCGCCAGATTCTGGAAATATCACCAAGAATTTCGCGATCCCGATGATGTCGTTGATGAGATTATTCATTATGTGCAGGCGTATCAGATAGTCGATTTTCATTTCATTGATCTAAACCTTGTTGTAAGACCAAAGTGGGTTAAGGATTTCTGTAATCTACTGATTGATAGAAATGTTAACGTCACTTGGCAGTTGCCAACTGGGGTCAGGACCGAGGTTTTATCCAAAGAATTGCTTGAATTAATGCACGCAGCCGGTTGTAGAAACCTGACCCTGTCGCCAGAAAGTGGTTCTTGGAGGACATTGCTATCTATCAAGAAACCGCTGGATATAGAAAAATTCCTGGATTTAGTGCGCAATGCGACACAAGTTGGTATTCACGTCAAATGTAATATTATCGTTGGCTTTCCTGACGAAAACTGGGCGGATATCTTACAGACCATAAAGTTCACGATGCGCTTGGCTTTGGCTGGGGCCGATGACGTGGGAATCTTCGTGTACGCTCCTTTGCCAGGATCCGACATTTATAAAGAGCTTGAGAAGATGGGGATGGTGCTTTCTGAGTGGGATGATTCAGATAATATCCTTGCATATATGGACGTTACATCATTGGCCTCTGCTTCAATGAACGTTGATGCCAAGTATCTTAGGTTGGCTCAAGTGGGAACAATGGCTGCGTTTTATCAGTTGGGGTTCGCAACTCATCCATGGAGAATGGCTCGTTTTGTTAAGAATGCGATCCTAAAGCGCTCAGATACAGTTTTTGAGCAGCGTGTTCTAGGTTGGCTTAGACGTGTTTGGCTGGCATCTAGTCGTTCGTTATTACTAAGGCACTGATACTACATGCGTTTCTGATATATAAGAGGTGGAATCCACGTATGGCGGCGTCAGCAAAGGTGCGTGAATTGTCGGTTGTTATGCCTGTTTGGAATGAAGAGGCGGTTGTACTTCATTCGGTTACCAATGCTGTGGAATCCCTTCCTCAACTTTCTGATAGCTGGGAGTTAATCGTTGTAGACGATGGAAGCTTAGATTCGACTGGCAAGCTACTGGCTGCCCTTGATCACCCTAGTGTTAAAATCCTGACCCTTGAACGGCATGTGGGATACTGGCCAGCAATTCGCAGGGGTATTGATTCAGCACGCTACTCTATAGTTGGCTATGTTGATGGCGACTCCCAGTTTGATTTAATGGATATGGGTGGCCTGCTAGAACAAATTGGGAACTTTGACATCGTTAGCGGCTACAGAAATCCGCGAAAGGATGACCCACATCGCCTAGCATTGTCATTTTTGTACAACCGGTCTTTAAAAGTAGGTGCAGCTCTTGGAGTCCGTGACGTCAACTGCGCCATGAAGGTGTTTCACAGGGGTGTATGGGATGCACTTAAGGTGGAGGGCGCTTATTTCACTGGAGTAGCTGAGTTTATGCTAGTGGCCCAGCACGCTGGTATGCGTATTGGAGAAGTTGGAGTAAGACATTACCCCAGAGAGAACGGGAAAAGTAAAGTCAGGCCTGTAGATCTAGCTTTCGGGGCATGGGATCTGCTTAGGCTGCTAATTAAGCTGAGGTTGAAAGACAGACTTTAATCGTTTAGGACGATGGCCTGTAGCTTGAGCTCACCATCTGTACGCCAGGTTTCAACCTCTGAAGACTGCAAACGTAACAGCACATGGGCAGTGCCATCTCCCCGCATAAAAGGTTTTAGTTTAGGCTCCAATGCGTTTATTTCTTCTTCCGTAGCGAGGATCTCGCCTAGGAAGGCGGCTTTGTGCTCAGGTAGTTGCTCAAGTATAAGTGGCGGATCTACTTGCTGAATATCTGGTAGTACAGGGAATAAAATCCGCCATTTGGTAGGCCCTTCAAGTTGGCACTCAAGCGTTTCACAAAGCGGGAGCCGCAGGTTTTGTACCTCAATTATGGGCTTCGCCTTCGTCAGAATTTTGTCCCTTAACATTAGATTGAACACTGTTAAGGAATATTCGGCCCAAGGTCTGCCACCAAACTCCTTCTCCCAATCCATGGTAACGTAGGCAAAATCGCCATAGGTTGTAAGCTCATCTCTAGGGATTGCAATTGAGGTCGAACGAAGGCTCATTCTATGGTAGTCAGCAGATGTCATACCAAAGAAATCTGCACTAGGCGGATTAAGCGTGCGTACAGTCGGGGTCTGATCCAGACTGTCTTTGTCATTCAGCAAGATGCTAGACTGAGTATCAGGCTCCTCTTGGGTTGTTTGCGTGGGTTCACTTGCCACACTTGGTCCATCGTTGCTGTTATCTTTTGGTCTAAACTGCCAAACTAGGACAAGGGCAACCAACACCAATATCGCCAAAATTACCGTCAACTTCTTTGCATTCATCCAAGCGCCTCTTTTCTATTTGCTTGAGCCGCAGCACCTTACCCCAAGATAGTAAACATCCGTAGCAACAGCGGGAGCAATGTTGCCCGCGAAGATATCTTGGGCATGACTCCCAAGGCTTCCTCCGCGCTTGACCCTCATTGGCAACCTTGGGTCCCTCACCTTGGCCGACCCATCATCACGTTTGTCACGGTCGATGGACCAAAACCAGTCATCTTCAACCCACTCCCAGACGTTGCCAACCATGTCCATCACACCATTAATGCTGGCCCCTTGCGGTTTGGCTCCGACTGGAGACGTTGTTCCACTTCCACATCCAGGCCCATCCTTGAATATTGTTGCATACTCACATGATGGAGGATTGTTACCCCATGGATAATTGCGGTTTTCAGTGCTGGCATACTCTAATTCCCATTCTGAGTTGCTGCATAAACGCTTTCCCGCCCATGCACAATATTGCCTTGCCTGATTCCAGTCGATGCAATTCACAGGGTGCAGTCCGCGACCACTAATCCCCCAGTTACAGCGATCTCCTGATTTAGGTTCCGTACACTTTCCAGCGTCTACACACTTTCGATATTCCAACACTGTGGTTAGGTATTTATCCATTTTAAAGGGTTTAACTTCTAGATTATCAAATGTAATGAATCGCAATCGGCACAGATCTGGTCTCTCAGGGTTACACCTTGGTCGTGGGATCTCTCCGCCAGCGATTGAAACCATGGTTCCAAGCTCAGCCTCTGATGCTCCTACCAGCTTTTGAACAGGAGCCTCTTTGGCTTGCGAGGCGCCCTCGTTTTCACAGTTCATTCCCTCGCATGTCTGGTCACCTGGTACCTGTTCAGGTGCTGTCTTTCGACCGCAGGAGGTACTTAAAAACGCCACCACAAGAAAATAAACTAACCAACTTCTGAAAACCATTTGAGCTCCCAAAACCAGATGTGAGAGACATTCCAACGAAACGACAACCTGATGGGATAAAAAGAGAACGCCTCGGAACGTCGTGGCAAATTGTATCTTTAGACCCAGCAGAACGCAACCTTTGAAGTTTTGAGTCTTAATCCTTGGGTCTAACTGGTGGCGTTTTCAGGTATCAATTTCTGCGTTTAATCGACAAGGTCAGTTCGAAAGTTGCCACTAGCTGCTCTGGATCCTGGGATGGGACTACAGCTGTAACAGGCAC
>DUVQ01000044.1 GCA_012840965.1 Oligoflexales bacterium
AGGCTCCTTTGGTTGGAACCGGTCTTGAGTGGGTCGTTGCCCGTGACTCAAGGGTTCTAATTTATGCTGAAAATCCTGGTGTGGTTGAATCAGTCGACTCCAACCGAATCGTAATTCGCCGGGAAGCCGATGATATTGATGGCGAGACAATGAAGCCAGATATCTACAATCTGGTTAAATATCGGCGTTCTAACCAAAACACGTGCATCAACCAGCGTCCCTTGGTTAAAAAGGGCCAACGAGTAGTGAAGGGGCAGGTTTTAGTAGACGGGTCAGCCACTGAAAACGGTGAGTTGGCGCTTGGTCAGAACATTACTGTCGCCTTTATGCCTTGGGGTGGTTACAACTTTGAAGACTCAATCCTGATGTCCGAAAGGTTGGTCCAAAAGGATTTCTTCACCAGCGTTCACATCGAAGAATTCGAGTGTGTTGCCAGAGACACCAAGCTTGGGCGCGAAGAAATCACCAGGGACATCCCGAACGTTTCCGAAGATACCCTTAAGGACCTGGATCCAAGCGGTATTGTCCGGCTTGGAGCCGAGGTTAAGACCGGAAGCATCCTTGTTGGAAAGATTACCCCGAAGGGTGAAACTCAACTTTCCCCCGAGGAAAAGCTGCTGCGGGCCATTTTTGGTGAAAAGGCCGCCGACGTTAAAGACAGCTCCCTTCGAGTGCCACCAGGCGTGTCTGGTATCGTTGTGGGCGCCAAGGTTTTCTCCAGAAAGGGCGCGGACAAGGACGAGCGCTCCCGTGAGTTGGAAGAAATCGAAGAGATTCGCCTGTCCAAGGATCGTGACGACGAGATCAGAGTCACCAAGCGGACCATGCACGAGCGGCTGGTTCGCATCCTGACCGGCAAGGTCGCGGCTAACCCCATCATCAATTCGAAGGGGGATACCCTGATCAAGAAGGGTACGACTCTGACCCCTGACATGCTTACCAAACTGCCTGTGGACCTGTTCCCAGAGATTAAGCTAAAGGGCGATGATGCCACTGAACATCGTGTCCAGGCCTTGCTTAACTCCCAAAAGGAACAAATTGACGCAATCGAAGAGGTATTTAACGAAAAACTGACACGTCTTCGCCGCGGCGATGAGCTTCCTCCGGGCGTGATTAAAACGATCAAGGTCTACATTGCCATCAAGCGCAAGGTGCAAGTTGGCGATAAGATGGCTGGACGCCATGGTAACAAGGGTGTTCTTTCGAGAATTCTGCCAGTTGAGGACATGCCTTATCTGGCCAACGGCGAGCCTGTTGATATCGTGCTAAACCCGCTTGGCGTTCCATCCCGAATGAACATTGGCCAGATCATGGAAGTTCACCTGGGGCTGGCTGGCCGTGAGATTGGGCGTCAGATCGAAGACTTCTTGGAAAGAGAAGGTACTGACAAGTCTTTACGCATAAAGGATCTGCGAAAGCGGCTGCAAAAGCTTTTTGCGACGCCAACCATGAAGAAAGAGATCGGCGACATGGATGACGACGAGCTTCGCAAGTTTGCGGCGCAGTTTAAGCTTGGAATTCCTGTTGCATCCCCAGTTTTTGACGGGGCTGAAGAGGACCAGATCCATGAATGGCTCAAGGAAGCAGGCCTTCCCAAGAGCGGCAAGATGATCCTGTTTGACGGCCGCACTGGTGAGGCTTTTGACAACGAGGTGACGGTTGGAATCATGTACATGATGAAGCTGCACCACCTAGTTGATGAAAAGATGCACGCTCGTTCAACTGGACCTTACTCGCTGGTTACCCAGCAGCCACTTGGTGGAAAGGCTCAGTTTGGTGGGCAGCGCGTCGGTGAGATGGAAGTATGGTCCTTCGAAGCTTATGGGGCAGCCTATGCGCTTCAGGAGGTCCTGACGGCCAAATCCGACGACGTGGCCGGTAGAACCGCCACCTATGACAGCATCGTCAAGGGTGAATACAGCGTTCATGCCGGGCTACCGGAAGTCTTTAATGTGTTGGTCAAGGAGCTTAAGTCGCTGTCAATCGATGTTGAATTGATTACTGCAGACCAGACTCCATAAGGCTAAGGTTAACGTGGCGCAGCGTGCGCTATATGCAATAGGAGGTGGACCGTGAAGGAAATGTTCACCACGTTCGAAAAGCCAAGAGACCCGTTGTCGGTCGAGGCGTTTAGAGTGGCCCTGGCATCACCAAAGAAGATCCTTGAGTGGTCTCACGGTGAGGTAAAGAAACCTGAAACCATCAACTACAGGACGTTTAAGCCTGAAAGGGATGGCCTGTTTTGTGCCAAAATCTTTGGCCCAGTAAAAGACTACGAGTGTAATTGTGGTCGATACAAGCGACTGAAACACCGCGGCATTGTTTGTGAAAAGTGTGGTGTCGAGGTGATCCAGTCCAAGGTTCGCCGTGAGCGGATGGGGCACATTGTCCTGTCGTCTCCGGTTGCGCACATCTGGTTTTTGAAGTCCATTCCCAGTCGAATCGGGCACGTGTTGGACATCACGCTGAAGGACCTTGAAAAGGTCTTGTACTGTGTGGCCTATGTGGTCGTTGATCCTGGCGACTTAAAGGATGAACTGCAGAAAAACCAGGTCGTCAGTGAAGACAGGTTCGATCAGCTTTGGGACGAGTACTACGAGCTCCACCAAGTAGAGCCAGACTGTGAAGTAGGCATGGGCGCTGAGGCCATCCGAAAGCTGCTTGAGGGTGTTGATGTTGTATCCTTGGCTGACGAGATTCGTGAAGAGCTTAAAGAAGTAACTGCTGATGCGAGGCGTAAGAAACTGGCCAAGCGCCTGAAGGTCGTTGAGGCGCTTCGAGACTCTGGAAATCGTCCAGAATGGATGGTTTTAAAGAATCTGCCGGTGCTGCCACCAGATCTGCGTCCATTGGTTCCTCTTGAGGGTGGTAGATTCGCCACCAGCGACCTGAACGACCTTTATCGAAGGGTTATCAACAGGAACAACCGGCTTAAAAAGCTGATGGAGCTGAATGCCCCTGAGATTATCATTCGCAACGAAAAGCGGATGCTTCAAGAGGCTGTGGATGCCTTGTTTGACAACGGCAGGCGCGGCAAGGTTATAACTGGCACTAACAGGCGACCTCTGAAGTCTCTTTCGGACATGCTCAAGGGTAAACAGGGCCGCTTTAGACAAAACCTGCTTGGTAAGCGAGTCGACTACTCTGGACGTTCCGTTATCGTTGTTGGTCCAGAGTTGAGACTGCACCAGTGCGGCTTGCCCAAGAAAATGGCCTTGGAGCTGTTTAAGCCGTTTATCTTTAACAAGCTTGAAGAGCGTGGATTTGCCACCACAATCAAGACCGCAAAGAAGCAGGTGGAAGAAGAGGATCCGGTGGTCTGGGACATCCTGGAAGAGGTTTCCAAGGAGCATCCAGTCCTGCTAAACCGTGCTCCGACGCTGCACCGACTTGGTATGCAGGCCTTTGAGCCCGTGCTAATCGAAGGAAAGGCCATCCAACTACACCCGTTGGTGTGCGCCGCTTACAACGCGGACTTTGACGGCGACCAGATGGCGGTTCACCTTCCTTTGTCGTTGGAGTCGCAGGTTGAGGCCAGGGTTTTGATGATGTCTTCCAACAACATCTTGAAGCCTGCTGATGGTCGCGCAATCATTACTCCTTCACAGGATATCGTCCTTGGGATTTACTATCTGACCAGGGAAAAACCCTTTGCCAGGGGTGAAGGTCGGTCATATTCATCTCCAGCAGAGGTGCGAGTCGCCTACGACGCTGGAGAGCTTGACCTTCAGGCTAGGATTAAGGTGCGTATTTCCCTAAAAGATTCCGATGGTAACATCGTAAAGACCAAGCTTTACAACACAACTACGGGCCGAGTGCTTCTAAGCGAATTGGTTCCACCAACAATTCCGTTCGAGTTTTGTAACAAGGTCCTGGATAAAAAGAGCATCGCTAACATAATTGACGAGACTTACCGTCGCTGTGGCTCCAAGGATACGGTGTTGCTGGCCGACCAGATTAGGACCATCGGCTACAAACACGCCACGAAGGCTGGAATTTCCATTGCTACTGAGGATATGCTTATTCCGAAGGAAAAGGAGGCAATTCTCGAAGAGGCCCAGAATCTGGTGACGGAAATTGATACCCAGTACCATGAGGGGGCAATCACCCAGGGCGAGCGCTACAACAAGGTTATCGACGCTTGGTCATCGGCTGCTGACAAGGTCGCCAGCAAGATGATGGAGGGAATTTCCAAGGAAGTCGTCGAGCGTAATGGTGAAAAGCAGACCGTTCCTTCTTCGAACCCAATCTTCATCATGGCTGATTCTGGTGCGCGAGGCTCTGCCATGCAGATGCGCCAGTTGGCTGGGATGCGAGGCTTGATGGCTCGTCCGTCTGGCGAGATTATGGAGACACCCATTAAGGCGAACTTCCGTGAGGGGCTGACGGTTCTTGAATACTTCATGTCGACTCACGGTGCTCGTAAGGGGTTGGCTGACACGGCGCTAAAGACTGCAAATGCCGGTTATCTGACTAGGCGACTGGTTGATGTGGCTCAGGATGTTGTTGTCACCGAGTATGACTGTAGAACGCTTAACGGTATTGAGGTTACCGCTCTTGATCATGACGGCAACGTGCGCGTCCCACTTGAGGAACGAATTCTTGGTAGGGTGGCTCTTGAGGAGATAGTTGACCCCTATGATCAGAACCATGTCATTGTCGAGGCTAACCAAGAGATAGACGAAGACAAGGTAAAGGAAATAATAGACGCCGGCATTACAGCCGTGAAGGTGCGTTCTGTCCTGTCTTGTCGAACCCGTAATGGCTGCTGTGTCTTGTGCTATGGGCGTGACCTGGCAAGAGGCAAGCTGGTCAACATAGGTGAGGCGGTTGGGGTAATTGCTGCCCAGTCCATTGGGGAGCCAGGAACCCAGCTTACCATGCGTACCTTCCACATCGGTGGTACTGCCAGCGTCGCAGAGTTGTCTAAGTGGGAGGTTAATGCTGAGGGTGTACTGGAATTCCCGAATCTACTTACGGTTAAGAGGCTTGATGGAACTTTGATATCTATGGAGCCTGGAGAGATCCTCTGGAAGGAGACTAGCTCCATTACTCCAAAGACTTACAAGGTTCCACGTGGTGCCGTCCTGCACTTTGAAAGTGGTTCCACAGTAACACCCAAGAAGGAGGGGGAGGGTGCGGTAGGTTCCGTAGTAATTGCTTCTTGGGATCCATGGTCTCACCCAATTTTGACGGAAGTTGCTGGTGTTGCACTGTTTGAGGACATTATCGACGGTGTGACTGTCAAGGAATCACCGGACGTTGTTCCTGGTCTTTCGGTCAAGGTTATCAACGTGGCTGCAAATACGGATGCAAGACCGGCTATCTCTGTTTGTGACCTTGTCGAAACCATCTCCAATCCCAAGCGCAAGGGCGTTGAAGTTATTACCGTTGATGGCAAGAGAAAGGTCATCAAGACCAGTGCTAAGGAAGGAAAGCCCCAGATTCTTCATGAGGAATCGGATCGAGTCAAGATAAGGGAAATCGATCAGGATAAGGAGAAGGAGATCCGAGTCTACGAAGTCAAGACGATTCCCGGCACAAAGCGACTTGCAGCATATTTACTGCCTCAGGATGCACATATCTATGACATCTCTGATATGTCTGAGGTCAACCAGGGTGACGTATTATCTAGGGTTCCAAAGGGAACAACCAAGATGAAGGACATCACCGGAGGTCTGCCAAGAGTCACCGAGCTGTTTGAGGCTCGTAAACCGAAGGAGCACGCAATCATCAGTGAAATCGATGGTGAGCTGAGCTTTGGAAAACCCACCAAGGGCAAACGAAAGCTGATTGTTACCCCGGAACTTGGTGAAAAGAAAGAATATCTGGTTCCCAAGGGCAAGTATGTTTCCCTGCGTGAGGGCGACACTGTCAAGGCTGGTGATGCCTTGATGGAAGGTTCCGTAAACCCGCATGACCTCTTGAAAGTCAAGGGTATCGAGGCGTTGGCCAAGTACCTAGTTGATGAGGTCCAAGAGGTTTATCGACTCCAGTCCGTCAGGATTCAGGACAAGCATATCGAGACCATTGTTCGACAGATGCTTCGTTGGATGAAGATAACCGATCCAGGTGACACGAAGTTCCTTGAGGATGAGCAGGTTGATAGGTGGGCGTTTGAAGAGGAAAACGCGGCTGTGCTGGCTCGGGGTGGACAGCATGCGACTGGTGAGCCCATTCTTTTGGGAATTACCAAGGCTTCGTTGAATGATGAATCCTTTATATCCTCGGCTTCATTCCAGGAAACGACCAGGGTTTTAACTGAGGCTGCAATTTCTGGAAAGACCGACTATCTGCGTGGTCTGAAGGAAAACGTCATCATGGGTAGGCTGATTCCTGCAGGAACCGGGTTCCCGCTGTTGAACAAGCGCGTTGAAGTGAAAGTCGTTGGTGGTTCAGAGTATGAAGAAGTCAGTCCAACGTTGGACCTCAGCTCCGACGCCCTGCTAGCCGACTTTGACGACCTGA
>DUVQ01000045.1 GCA_012840965.1 Oligoflexales bacterium
AACTGCCGTTTGACGTGTTCCTGCCAGGTGATCGAGACGTGCCCAAGCAGGATCAGGGGCAGGACCCTGGGGAGCAAGAGGACCGGGGTCAGGAGCAGGGGCAGGAGCAGGACCCGGGAGGGGTTGACGAGGATCCGGGACAGGAGCAGGACCCGGGAGGAGTGGACGAGGATCCAGGGCAAGACCAGGATCCTGGACAACACGAGGATCCGGGACAGGACGACGATCCGGGACAAGGCGATGATCCTGGGCAGGACGATGATCCGGGACAACACGAGGACCCTGGGCAGGACGACGATCCAGGACAAAGCGATGATCCGGGGCAAGACCAAGACCCAGGGCAGGACGATGACCCAGGGCAGGATGACGGAGAAACCTGTGGGCCTTGTTCTGGTGGCAAAGTCTGCATTGATAACGTCTGCCAATGCCCTGACAACCTGATGGATTGTTCTGGGACTTGTACACAGCTTGGAACAGATACTAACTGTGCTGGCTGTGGCGATAAGTGCCAAACTGGAGCTACATGCCAAAATGGCGCTTGTAAATGTACTGAAATGGTCCAAAAGAAGTGCTGTGGCGACAACGTTTGCTGGTTTGACTCTTGTGGCAACCAGGGAGCGGTGGTTGAAACCTGTGAATATGGATGCGGTAATGGAGCTTGCCTGCCGTCCTGTTTTGACGACCCCGTTGGATCCTGTAAGGCCTTTTATGGGTGTGTAGGTGGGTGTGCTGCAGGAACGCCTGGGGAAACCTGCCGCAATCAATGCTTTAACAGGCTTTCCACTGAAGGCTTGAATAACCTAACTAACCTTGATACATGCCTAGGCAACAACAGTTGTTATGGTCTTAGCGATGATGATTTTTCAGATTGCGTGGATGAGTATTGCATAGAGCCCTACTACAACTGTTTTTGGGGATGCTCTTATCCGACCTGCAACTTGTTGATGGCCTGCATTGACCCATGCCTTGCGGGACCAGAAGCCAACAGGACCACGTGTGTAAACAACTGCTGGGAAGGAGCAACCCCAGAGGCTCAACTTGATCTGAATGCGGCCCTTGAATGCAACTCTAACGCATGCCCCATCTGTAACACAACAAGCGGCACCGAGTGCGATGAATGCTGGGATCAGGCAACCGTAACCACTTGCAGAGCATACTGGAGCAAGTGTGTCGAGCTGCCAGAACCTAGCGGCTATTGCAGTGTCCTGTGGAGATGTTTCCAAAGCTGCAACACCGAAGAATGCCAGGACGCCTGTGTTGCCGAAGCCAGTCCAGAGGCCAATCAAATGTTCGACGCGATATATGATTGCATCGACGCAAACTGTGGTACTCTTTCTGGGTCTGAATGGCTAACCTGTGCAAATGCTTCAATTAATTTCAGGGGAGCGTGCAAAACCCAGATGGACACTTGCATGGCTGATCGGGCATACGGGACTGGGCTCTGCCTTGACCTGTGGAATTGCTACATGGGGTGTGGGACAGCAGAGTGCAGGGAGGCCTGTAGAACGGCTGCCAGTCGAGACGCCAATACAAAGCTGAATAACATTTTTGACTGTATCAACACTGTATGCGATCCAGACCTGCCAGATGATCAATGGAATACATGTGCAAATACCGCCATCAAAGCTGGGGGGGCCTGCAGAGCTGTGACTAATGTCTGTCTTGAGGATAGAGTTTATGGCACCGGGACCTGTAATCAGCTTTGGGAATGCTACATGCCTTGTACTGACGACACATGCTGGCAGACCTGCGTTGGTGCAGCAAGCAAACAGGCGATAGAGCTGTTTCAGGATGTCTTCGATTGTATCGACGGAGTTTGCGATTCTGATGTTTTAGACGACGACGCATGGTTGACTTGTGCCAATGCCTCAATAAATACAGGAGGCGTCTGCAAAGCCAAATATGACACCTGCCGCAATAACTAGTCCCTGTCCCTGCCCCTGATCCTGCCCCTGCCCCCGCCCCTGTCCCCGTCCCTGCCCCCACAAGCCGCGGCGGCCTTTGATGCGAATCTGGTGCCTGAAAACGGCTAGGTATTTAACATCATGTAGGAGCCTCATCTTCTGACTTTTTGCTGATTTTTCTTGCCTTGACGTGCAACAGGAGTATCATTTGTCTATCCTCTATGGAATTGGCCACTGAGCCAAAAGGAGCAATTAATGCAAGTCTTCAAATCCTTAGGTGCACTGACATTGATTTTCGCCGTTAGTGTAATGCTTAGCTGTGGCGACTCGGAGACCAAAACCGACGTATTACCGGATAATTCTCCAGCCACCGACCCAGGCACTGACACCGAGACGCCTTGCGAAAAACAGTGTGGTGATCGAGTCTGCGGTCTCGACCCGGTGTGTCAGGAGTCTTGTGGCACCTGTGAAACCGGTTACAGCTGTGATGCAGATGGACGGTGCCAGCAAGATGGCTGTGAAAAAGCATGTGGTAACCGGGTCTGCGGACCAGATCCTGTTTGTAACCAGTCTTGTGGCACCTGTGAACCCCATGAAACCTGCAATAACGAAGGCCAATGTGAATGCGTACCAGACTGCGGGGAACATAAGTGCGGTAAAGACCCGGTTTGTGGAACGCAAGACTGTGGCCCTTGTCAGGCCCATGAAACCTGCAATAACGAAGGCCAATGTGAATGCGTACCAGACTGCGGAGAACATAAGTGCGGCAAAGACCCGGTTTGTGGAACGCAAGACTGTGGCCCTTGTAAGGCCCATGAAAACTGCAATAGCGAAGGCCAATGTGAATGCGTACCAGATTGCTTGGAACATAAGTGCGGCAAAGACCCGGTTTGTGGAACGCAAGACTGTGGCCCTTGTGGTCCTGAAGAGGTTTGCAAGGAAGGTCAATGTTGCACTAAAAACTGCGCCTATCGCGTCTGTGGTCCAGATCCAGATTGCGGAGAGCCTTGTGGCACTTGCGACGCCGGTACCACCTGCGACAGCGTTGGCCGATGTGTACCCGAGTCCGTTGGCACCTGCGTTGATGGCTGGTGCTTGATTGAGGCCGGCACTTTCGACATGGGTTCCCCCGAAACGGAACAATATCGGGATGATGATGAAGGGCCAGTCCATTCAGTGACGATTACTCGTTCTTTCATCATCAGAGAGACGGAGATGACTCAGAAAGAATGGAAGGCATTGTTTGGCAACAACAATCCATCCAGATATCCTGAATGTGGGGACAACTGTCCTGTTGAGATGGTGAATTGGTATGAGGCCGTTCATTATGCCAATACCCTGTCACAATTGGAACATCTTGAATCTTGCTATGAGATCAGTGATTGTTCGGGCACTTTTGGTGCTGGCCAACAAACAGAAGACCTATATCAATGTACGGTCACTTTTAGGGGTCCTGATTGCACGGGTTATCGTTTGCCTACTGAGGCTGAATGGGAATATGCAGCACGTGCTGGAACCACTGGGCCTAGGTATGCAGAACCACCAAATTCCATAGGTTGGTGCCAACCTGAATCTCCAATGAACACCCATCCATGTGCAGGAAAGGCGGCTAACGCTTGGGGATTGTATGATATGCTTGGCAATGTTTCTGAGTGGGTATACGACTGGTACGATGAAAACTACTACAGCTACTGTCTCTCAGATTGCACAGATCCCTTGGGAACACCAACAAGCACAGACATGCGAAGTTATCGTGGCGGCAACTTTTCAGTAGGCTACGACTACTTGCGGTCGGCCAGTCGCACCCCCAACTACCCCAAGGTTCGCGGCAGCAACATCGGATTTCGCCTTATAAGAACGGTGTCTATACCTAGCTCCAATTAAGCAGCTGGCTTAGACCCAAAAACCGACCTTGCCCCTACCACCACCTAGCCTAGGCGCGGGCTGCGACGTTTCAATTGACACAACGCCCGTGCTTGGTTAGATTAACGCGCCCGTGCGAGGATCCCTTTGATGAGACAACTTGCCTTACCCTTTTTCTTGGCCGTTTCCTTGATTGTTTCGCCTGCTTTCGCCAACGACGAAGAGGTCAGTGCTGATTCAGCCCCCGCTGGTGGCGAAGCTCCTGCTGCCGAAGCCGCTGGTGACGAAGACCTAGTCGAGGACGACCTTGATGAACTGCCAAGCCTTGATGATTTGCTTGGCAAAAAGGCTGCCGACACAGCCGTAACTTGGGCATCGACTGGCCCAGCTCCAGAACGGGGATATCCATGGATTGAACACCACGGCTACTTTCGCTTGAGACTTGATGGTTACCATCGCGCCTTTTTGGGGACCCAAGTTCATGCTGATGGCAAGACGGTGAATTCGTCTGCCTTCAGACCCCCGCTTTCTGAAAACGTCGTAAATACATCACGAGGCGAAAAGTGGATCGGCGGTGCAAACATGCGCTTTCGATACGCCCCTACCCTGCACGTTGCGCCTGCTCTTTCGATTACAGCCGAGTTCGACATCCTGGATAACCTGATGCTTGGAAGCACGCCTGACTACGACCCTGACCGGCCAGATGCGCCATTTGCGGCCCTGTCCAGAAGCCAAGTTTCACCATCTGGGACTCGCTTTGGCGGCAAAGACGCCGTGGCTGTAAAGCAGGCTTATGCCACATGGGCCCCATTTCGCCCAAGTGACAGCAAAAAGTTCCTCCTTGAGTTTTCAGGCGGACGCATGGCTAGGCACTGGGGGCTTGGGATCCTGGAAAATGATGGCCAGGACTTGGATGCCGACTTTGGCACCTATGTTGACCGAATCAATCTGTTGACCAGACTCTGGGGCATTTATCTTGAGCTAGGCTACGGTTGGGTGGCAAATGGTCCCAGTTCCATTAATGCGGTTCAGCCCTTTGGAGAACCTTATGATTTAACAAACAAAGATGACGTCACTGACATAGCTTTGGCGATTTTCCAAAAACCGCGAACTGACGCTGAACGCCAGGATCGCTTCACCAAGCTGGTGGTGCGAAACAAGCCTGCTTTTGATTGGGGGGTTTACCTGGTCTATCGCAGCCAAAAGATGGACATTGCCGACAGCCCTGATGGGTCGTTTTATCCAGCCCAGTTTGGAAAATATGACACGCTGGTTTTGGAACAGCGTGACGCTTGGATGGTAACCCCAGACCTGTGGTTTAAGGTAGAGTGGAAGCCTTCTGCAAAAGAACATGTGCGTTTTGAGCTGGAAGCAGTCGGCGTTTTTGGAAAAATCAACCATGTTCCGCGCTACTCATGGAAGAGCGTTGAGCAAAGCTGGAATCGTGATGGTGAAGCCCCACTGGATATCAAGTCCTTTGGGTTTGCCTTTGAAGGCGAATACACTTGGGGTCCAGTTTCAACAGGATTGCACGCTGGTTTGGCCACCGGAACAGACGCCCCTTACTTTGGTTACCGCGACCAATCGAACTTCCTTTTTGACCAAAGCATCACCAAGCAGCGTTCCTTCTTCTTTAACCCTGATTACAAGGTTGACCAGCTGCTTTACAGACATGCCATTGGTACAGTCACAAACTCTTTCTATCTGAAGCCATTTGTCCAGTATGACCTGTTCGAAGGCGACAAAGACGCGTTGGCTGGTCGCATAGACATCATGTATGCAAGGGCTTTAAACGCGGCAGCTACTCCTGGCCAGAACGCAAATCTTGGGGCCGAACTTGATGTGAAGCTGTTTTATGAAAAGAAAGGCGTGTTTTTCGCCGGGTTTGAGTGGGGAACGCTATTTCCTTTGAAGGGAATGAATATCACAGCCACTTATGGATGTGGGCCAGGCGCAGATGGAAACCCTGTCGCGTGCCACGAAGCTAAAAAGGCAAAGTGGTCCATGTCGGTACGTGGACGGTTTGGGGTGATGTTCTAGGGTCCTCAAAACTCGTCTGCCAAGCCTTAAACATCGATTAGGCGGCGATTTTCCTAAGATGGTGACTCTTTGGGGGGCAATGCCTACGCACAAACTGCATAACACAACAAAATTTGCATAGCTGAATCTATCAACAACTCATCACATGGAACTTTTATCTAAAATTTCAAGGCGTTAGCAGCTTCCAAGACCAATAACATTGGCACACTTATTGCTTCTAAAGCCTTAGATTTTTTCGGGTGCCGTCTAATGACCAAAGTCGGAAAGAACAAAGGTTTCACGCTAGTTGAGTTAATGGTTGCAGTTGCTTTGGTTGGGGTACTAGCCCTACTAGCAGCGCCAGCCGTTATGAGGGCCAGTCAAGAACGGCACCTATCCAACGCCACTCAATCAGTCCTGAATTTGGTGGAATTTTCACGGATTCAGGCTGCAACTCGTAACCGAGCCTATCAATTACAGCCCATCCTCAACGGAGGCGCAGGCAATGATGGAGCATTCCAAGTAATCGAAGGTGAAACCTCTGCATGTCAGGGCTTCACCCAGATAAGATCTGATGGCTCACCACCTCTCGTCGTCAGAGAGCTGGATCTTTCACAAGCCCACCCCGGAGTACGGCTGGTTTCGGTAACCCCAAATGATCTCGAAACTTCGCCTTTGTGTTTTAAACCTGATGGCCGAGTTTTTCAGGTACGGGGTGACGCCACGCCTTTTATCATCCCAGGCGGAGGCGACATGGCTAGCGGTGATGCCAGAATCAGGTTGCAGCGTTTCAGTCTAGGGGGAGGCTCGACGGGACCGGTAAGAGTAATAATAGTGCCCTTTAACGGCGTGGCCAGAACGGGGTCAGAATGAAAAGCAGGATCCAAAAACTGAAAGGTTTTACCCTAGTTGAGCTTATGGCGGTGATGGCCATAACCGTGGTTGGGTTCTTGGCGATTTTATACCTCCAACAAGGTGTAATCAGGGGCAGCGCCAATTCCTGGAACATGGTCCAGGCAACTCATCTTGCCCGCCACGTGCTGGAGACTATTCGCCTGGAAGGGGCCCAATGGTACAACGATTCAGGCAATGGCGAGGGGGGTGTTTTACAAACTGGCTTCCGGTACTTGTCGAACGTAGGCCCTGCCATGATTGGCGGAACATCAGGCTGGCTAAACGCCCAGTTCTATCCATCTGGGACCCAATTTCAGATGGTCGATCAGCTTGGACGACAGCTTAACTACGACCCAGGGGCGCTACAAGAAATACGCCCCGACCGCAATCCTAGGTTTTGTGCAAGATACAGGCTGACTTGGTTAATTCCGAATCAGCTAATTCGAGCTGAAGTGCGTGTGCTTTGGCCCAGAGATGGGGTCAGGGCCGGCCGTTATGATCAGTGTGAGATGGAAATGGACTTGCGTCCAGCGGATGCATTTTCAATAACGATTCCAGCAACGGTGATGAAAAATGTATTTGTGGCGCACTAGTGGAAATTCCCAAAGTCGTAGGCCGAAAAACGGCGCTGCGTTGAAGGGTATGACTTTAATAGAGCTGATGATAGCGATGGTTCTGTCGGTCATCCTTATCATGGCCATCTACTACATTTACCACGCTACCACCAGCTCTTATCGAGCACAGGACCAGATCATGGCGGCGATGGAGCAAGCCAGATTTGGTTTGGATCAGCTACGCCGCGATGTTGGAGCGGCTGGTTTCTTGGCCACACCAAACACTGCTGCAGACCCAAACGTTTGCCCCAAGCCAATTCAACCGTACCGCGCCGTGTCGCTGGATCGGGTACATGGGGTCAACAACGGCAACACAAATATAGTGCCGAATTCGATTACTTTGATGGGGGCGTTTTGGTCTCCCACCGTGTACACAACTCGCAGTGTCGTAGGGCGACAAGTAGTCCTTCAGGGGCCAGAGGATGGGGCGGCCTTCCCCCCAACCTATGCTGATTTTGATCAGATTTTTGTAAAAAACAGATTGTTACGAATAGCCAACGCGGATCAATTCGAGATGTATTTTCGCATTGATAACGCGAACTTCGGCAGCCGGACCATCACATTGGGAGATCCTGTACCAATTACAACGCCGCCCGATTTCTGCGGCGTTCAAGGTTTTGGGGTCGGACTTGAAGTTTCAGTTGTCGGATTTGTCCGATACACGCTGGTGCCGGACGATAGTGAGATTGGGAAAATCGACTTGGTGCGCCAGGAGCTAGACGCACGCGATCCGGCCCTAAACACGGTGCTACCGAATTCGACGATCAGGGTTGCAGAGTACGTGGCGGACTTGCAGTTTTATGATTTTGCGTTCGACGTTGATCGGACTGGCCGAAATCCACTGATTCAAGTGTTTCCAACTATCGAAAATGTGCTGGATTCTGGCACTCAACTTTTAAATCTGAGTCTTGCTGCCAGGCCACAAGACCTGCGCTTTGTAACCATAAAGTTAACGACAAGAACCTCTCATGAGGATGAATCATGGCCCTATCGAGAGCGTCGAAACCTGTACGACCCAATTGAATCGTACGAAGTCGACTCTACTATGGCCGGTTCTGCTAGAACTGTTTCGCTGGCTGTTCGCGTGCCCTTGGTGTCGCTGCAGGTCAGAAACGTTAAGTAAAGGAATTTGACTATGTTAGTTAAATACCAAAATGACAAAATCGAAAATCAGCACGACAATCCAAGGCGGCTTAGAGGCATGGCCTTGATAGTCGCCATTTTGATAGTGTTGGTGCTTTCAGGGCTATCTCTTGTCGCCCTTCAGGCAGCCAGCAACAGGCTGCATCTGGCTGGTACCGCCAGGATAGCCACTGTGGCCAAGTCAGTTGCCGCAAGCGGAGTTGAGGGGACCTTGGCCTTGGCGGCATCCGCGCCCTCTGGTTTCAGCCAATTGGTGTCAGCAACTAACGGCCAGGTACCGATGTCAGCGGTACACTCTAACTTCTTTGATCTGGCGACGGATGGATCAGGATCCTTTGGACGAGAGGTCCAGTCAATGCAAAGTGCCGGCTGGAACTCCAGGATGCTGTCCATGTTGACCACCCCAAGGGCCCCTGGCTATCAATCTGGAATGTATTGTTTCAATAAATACGTGGCCTTAACAAATGGCATGTACGCCAATGTACCAGATCCTGGCGTGACCCCGGATCCACAAACCAACATTGATCGGAATGCTCAGGTTGCTATGTTATCAAACCTATTTGTTGGACCAAACATATGTCCGTGAGGTGCAACATGTACAATAGAATCACTGCTCTAACTGTCGCATTGCTTGGCTTTTCATCGGTTGCTAATGCCCTACCAGCCTCACCTATAAAGCCAGTAGTTTTGCTGCTAATCGATACCTCGGGCAGTATGGAATATGACGCTGAAAACGTGCAGATGGAGTATTCCGACTTGGACGACCAGCTAGTGCCCACCTGTGACCCACTCCAAGGCTATGGCAAAAGCCGCTTTGTGGTTGCACAAGAGGTACTAACTGGTTCCTTCGTCGGCTACCACTGCCTCAAACAAGATAGAAACAACAATTTGGTGCCGCCGTGCCCCAGGGAAGATTGCCCTTATCCTGTGCCACACATCATGGTACCCTTTACTGTTTTGCAGGCTGATGATGGCCTAATCGATTTGTCACGCACCGACGTCAAGTTTGGTGTGATGACCTCTGACACTGTTGCAAGTGATGCTAATGATGCAACCGGTGGCTATAGCTATGGTCCTGAAGTTGGCACAAACTATGGAGCTCGCAACGAAAACGCGCCAACCGGCCCGTTTGTGAAGCCCTCACCATCCGATGACCCCTTGCAGATTGCCATAAGGAATGATCAGGTTCAGACTTCAATTCGTTCAGCAATTCCGGTGGGTGGCAGCCCTATATCTCCCATGCTGTACGACGCTTTGTACTACTTCGAGAATGACCCGGATCTGGCCGCTGACATTTACAGGGATTGCCGTCCTAAAACCGTGATCCTGATAACTGATGGGCGTGCCAACCTTGGTGAGGCTACCGGTCCCTATAAGGACTCGGTGACGGCGGCGCAGGAGCTGCGTGATGCTGGCATTGATGTCTATGTTATTGGTTTTAAACTAGCAGATGGCGTTGATACATTGGTTGAGGCAATAGCGACAAACAACGGCGCCATTTCCGCACCACTGTTTAAAGCCGACAATTCTATGGACTTGGCCCAGGCTTTTAACCAAATTCTGGGAAGCATGGCTGTCGCAACTCAGTCCAGAACGATGACCGTTGTCAGCGAGGAAACTGGTAATCTGAAGGACGTCCAGTATCAGTTTAACGCGGCCCACACCCACGTCACGACCCCAGATGGACTGATGACCATCCCAAATGCACGCCAAGGATTGTTGGAACAGTCGGTTTATCAGTGCGGTTTGGATACCACCAAGCCAAATGAACCGAGATTGGCCCGAATTTTGCGCTTATCTGACATGCTAAATGAAAGAGCGGATAGCTCCAGGAACATCTACACTTGGATTGATGGTTTTTTGACGCCGTTTGCTGTGGACGATGCCAGTGTTAGTGCCGAGCACCTAGGGGTAACTTCCGGTCAAACGGTTTTTCCTGATTTTTCCCTTGATGGATCGACTGGGTTGTGTAAAACGGGCTTCCTGACAGGCACAGTGGCCGAAAAAAGGGAGCGGTTCAGGCAAAACCTAATAAAGTTTGTACGTGCCACTGATGATACCTGTAGGCGTAACCATAAAACGGGGGCAATCCACCATTCAGGGCCCGTTCTGCAAGGCAAATTTCAGGACGCCGGGGTTTCTATCCCATCGTTTGCGGCATTCAAAAACAGCATCAAAAACAGACCAGTGATGCTGTACACAGCCACCCACGATGGCCAGTTGCACGCTTTCAGGGTTGACCGCGAATCTGGCACCCATATGCCTAGCTACTGGGGACGTGAGGAGTGGTCCTATGTTCCAAACCACCTTTTGGCTAGCCTTAAGAAGCTGCCAGCTGGTGCTTCGACCGTTATGGATGGTTCGCCTGTACTGGCAAACGTGGTCTTTAATCGAACCTACGCTACTGCCCTGGGGACCGAGTCGGGTAACGCTTGGCATTCAGTTCTGGTGGTTGGAGATCGCGACGGTGGGCGTGGATATACAGCGTTGGATGTAACCGATCCAACCGATGGCAACTGGGAAGTGCTGTGGGAGATTTCCCACAAAGGACGATGTGCTAAAGGACACGGTGAATGCAACGTTGGCGGCCATGGGGCGTTTGAAAACGATTTTTCCAGGCTTGGATATACCTACAGTAAGCCTGCAATCGGCACCGTTTCGGTGTGTCCATCAAGGTCGATGACGAGCTGTAACCAAAATCAGTTGCAAGAAGTGGCTGTGGCCGTTTTTGGAGCCGGCAGTGGTGATGGGCTTGGTATAGGCACGGGACGCAGCGTCTATGTGGTTCGCATGGATACAGGCGAAAAGTTGGCTGAGTTCAGAACCGGTGGTTATCTGGGTAATGTCGATGCTACCTGTACCGCTGAGGGGACCTTGATTACAGCCGACATGGTGGGTGATGTTGCTTGCTATTCCACTTTTCCAGGCACCTTTATGACCCGCTGTTTTATGGGCGACAGCGCCGGTCGCCTGTGGCGCTTGGAGATAGGCTCTCCTGGGATTGCAAATTGGAACCTTACGCTGTTTTATGACCCTTATATGAGCAAGATCCCACGTCCCCCTGTAACCAGCCCGATTAGAGCCCCTGCTTATTCTGCGCCTGCTTTGTCCATCAAGCCCTATCGAAATGAGCTGGTCATAATCTATGGAAATGGGGATGTGGATGACTTGAATAACACTACGCGTAAGAATTTCATTGTGTCGTTGACAGAAAGGGTCGCACCATTTCCAAGCGTTATAGACACTGATCGAACCTGTGCTCCATGGAATGATTTGACCTGTTTTAAGTACTATCCCGTTCAGAAAAAGCAGGTGGGGCCGATTGTTAACTTCAAGCATTTCTTTGGATATGACAGCCAGTTGGAGCTTGTTGGAGGGGCGCTGGAGGGTGAAAGGATGATGGGACCACCTGTTATCTATGGTGGGACTGCCTACTTTACCACCTTTGTACCGGATCCTACGCGCCCATGTGAGCCAGGTCTTGGAAAGATCTGGGGCGTGGATTTTGCTCAGGCTGGTGGCACATGTGACCAGTTCAAGCCGGCTCTACCTGATGAGGTCAACCCTCAAACGTTGCTAACGCACAGGGTGATTGGAAGCGGAACCGAGGGGGCGATTCCTTATGGTCCAGTTGTAGCCAACCGCCCCATGTGCTTTGGCGATCAAAGCGTTGCCGAGGCTGCATTAGGTGGAACGTTTGCAGGGCAACCGCTGTTGAGTGGCGGCCATATGTCAACGCCTCAATTAATCGTTCAAACTGGGGTAGCAACCACTGGAACTCCGGAAATGCCTGCACAAGGCCCAACCCAGCGTTTCATCCCACAAACGAGCGCAGCAATAGCCCCCGGCTTCGAAACGCTGTTTGTGTCATCTTGGGGCCTGTTATTTGACTAGCTCAACCGAGTCCAAAAGCCAATAAAACCACGAGTTTTACCACGTTAACGCGTTGACAAAAGCAATAATCCACAGGTTTTACCACGTTAACGCGTTGACAAAAGCAATAACCCACAGGTTTTACCACTTAACCCGTTGCCAAAAGACAATAACCCACAAGTCTTACCACGCTAACACATTGATAATACGGCTTTATCAAGAAACTTTCGCCGCAATACTTGATATTGTTGATTACTTTCATCAAACTTATCCTGATTATTAGTCGTGGAGGCGACATGAAATATCCAGCATGGATTTCTAGGCACGTGGTTCGTGTAGTGGCTGCTCAAGTTGTGGTACTTTCTGCACTAGCAGTATTGACTGGCTTTGAGCCTATCGTTTGGTTATTAACAGTGGACTTTGCAATTAGGGCTTTTTTGGGGCCAAAATTCAGTCCTTTGGCAACAATTGGAAGACAGATTGTCCCAAAAAGGCTGCAAGGCGAGGTGGTATCATCAACACCGAAGCGATTTGCGGCTCGTCTAGGCTTTATGATGTTTGCCACTGCCAGCATCTTCTGGACTGGTTTTGGCATGCAATTGGTGGGGCAAATCCTGGTGGCCACGGTAATGGTCCTAGCAACCCTTGAAGCCGTAGCAGGCTTTTGCCTGGGCTGCGTCATGTACGCACAGCTCGTGAAAGCAGGCCTACTAAACGGCAACGACTGCCCAACCTGCGTCAAAAGCTCCTGACCCTGCCCCTGCCCCTGCCCCTGCCCCTGTCCCTGCCCCTGCCCCTGCCCCTGTCCC
>DUVQ01000046.1 GCA_012840965.1 Oligoflexales bacterium
CTTGGTGGCCAGTGACCGTTGATGGTTTTGGCAGCCCCCACAATTATGGTGGCCGTACCCTGAAGGCAACTAGCCAAGGGTTGTTTGTTGGTACCGCCAATCCTTTTTACGGTGCGCAGCTGTGGCGCGTTAACAACGTTGATTAAGCTGGCAAAAGGGTCTGCCGGCCTTTTTTTTGTGGAGGTGCGTATGCGTTTTAAGTCGATTCTCTTGTCTTTGCTGGTGATCTTCATTGCAGGAGGAGCCAGCGCGAAGTCGGTACTCAGGACTCCTGCTGCCGATGGTAAATCCTCTGAACCCGAGGGGATCACCGACCATGAACTGATCGTAAAACAGGTTGGTGTTCGAGTTGTGCATTGGGGCAAAGTAGGTCCGGCAACTACTGCTATAACTGGCAGGACCGAGGGTGATATGGGTGACGTTGGGGCGGCAGACCAATTTGCCAGCATGCGTCTGACGACCATCGGTGTGCGCACTTGGTTTAACAAGCGCCTAGGTTTGGACGCTGGTATGTCGCTTTATCTGCACAGGGGTAAGGATGAAAGAGTTCAGTTTGGAATGGGTGTAGCAGCTGGAGTTCCTATCGCGCTTGGGTATTTCAAGCACATCACCATTTATGCTGAACCAAGGTTTGACCTTTCGTTCATGAGGGTCGCAGCGGGCACCATCCCAGTGCTTTTTGGTGCTGGAGCCGACCTGGGTGCAGAGCTGTCGTTTGGCTGGATAGGGATCCCCAGGCTGACTTTGCAGTTTGCGGTCGGGCTTGCCATGCGACTGCAGAACGATGGTGATAGAACCGATTTTGTGCTGGCAACTAGAGACTTTATCGACTCTCTGGCGTACAACCTAGGGGTGACTTACTACTTCTAGGCAGCGGACCAAAATTCACCGCCCAATCTAGCTAGATTACCTTTACAATCTCGCCACTTCCCATGCCACCACCCACGCAACGACTGGTCAAACCAATAGTCTTGTTACGACGGCGCAGCTGTTGGACCATATCAACAATCTGGCGGGCGCCTGTACAACCAACCGGGTGACCAAGGCTAATCCCACTTCCCCATTGGTTGGTTTTGCCAACGTCAAGCTCTGGCAAATCATGGAATGCTGCGGCTACAACTGCGGCAAATGCCTCGTTAAGTTCAAAGAAATCGATGTCGCCCATTGTCATGCCGGCTCGCTTCAGCAACCCAGGAATAACCTTGAAGGCGCCCTCACCCATAAGCTCACGTGGTACGCCCACGTTGTGCCAGGAAATCAGTTCAGCCAAAGGCTTGATTCCCAATTCTGCAGCCATTTCTTCCGATGCCAGAACCAGCGCAGCAGCACCATCGTTAATCGACGAAGAGTTCGGACCTGTGATAGTCCCACCATCTCGTTTGAAATATGGCTTCGCCGCGGCCAGTTGCTCCATTGTGACCACCCTTGGTCCTTCATCCTTGGCAAAGATTATAGGATCGCCCTTTCGTTGCGGTACTGGGACTGGAACCACATAATCAGCAAAAAGGCCGGCGTCCCAAGTCGCCAATGCGTTTTTATGGCTCCTAAAGGCGACCTCGTCTTGTTCCTCGCGGGTAACATTGTATTTTTCAACAACTTTTTCGGTGGTCAGGCCCATCAATTCGCCCTTTGGTCCGATGTTGCGGTCCAACAGAGCGCCCATCACTCCATCTTCCAAGGTCATTTCACCATACAACTGGGCTCTAGTTCGGCCAGCATAAAGATAGCGAGCCACGTTTGACATGGATTCAACACCACCGGCGACTCCGATCTCGACTTCGCCCAAGATTATGCGTCGGGCCAAGGAGTGGACTGCAGCCCCTCCAGACGCACAATTCTCATGGAACGTGGTCCCCGGGACATGGTTTGGAATCCCAGCAAATTCCCCTGCAACTTTTGCCAAGTTTGGGGAGCGTGGATCCTGCATTACCCACCCCATGGTGGTGTACTGGACCTGCTCCGGTTTGACACCGGCCGCTTCAATCGCCTTGCCGATGGCAAATGATGCCAGTTCTCGGGCTGTTAGCGCCGCCAAAGACTTGCCAATGGCTGCAATGGGAGTACGAACAGCACCCAAAATCACTACTTTCTTCATCTGATCCCCCTTTTAATTTAAGCTATTTTATGTGCTTAACTACAGCAGTAAATGATCGGCCTAAAGACGTTGTTATGTCAATTCAAGAAAGCGTTCTTGTAAGCTTTTTCCGCGGACTACGGTGCCAACGGTGGCTCCAGTTGAAATCAACGTAGATAAGATTTCAGTGATAGCAGGCTCGGGACGTTCCCCAGGGGCCAGATTCAAGGAAACTCGTAGCGATTTACCGTCATCAGATGCTTCAACAGCAGTTACTGAGCTAAGGTTTTTCAGCGCGTTAATAGAGCCAGCTGTTCCAAGCTGGATCAATATTTGCTGATTTCGACCGGTCAATTCTGATATCGATGCCTGGGTGACAAGTTTGCCCTTGTCCAGGATCAATGCCTCGTCACACAGGTCTTCGATTTCGGCAAGGTTATGGCTGCTGACTAAAACCGTGGATTTTCCGGCCATAGCTTTAATCATGTCCCTGACAGTTTGAGAATTTTTGGGGTCCAAGCCTTCTGTAGGTTCATCAAGTAAAACCAGCTCAGGCGTTCCCAAAAAGGCTTGGGCTACTCCAAAACGTTTGGCCATACCGTGAGAAAGCGTTTTTCCCCTAAATTTAGCCGCGTCCAGCAGTTCAACCGCCTCTAAAACCCGCTTTGCTTCCGCGGCGGCCTTTTGTTTATCCATCCCCTGCAGCTGGGCCATGAAAATCAGACTGTCTTTCAAAGTTCTTTCGGGGTGAAATTTTGCGTCCTGGGGTAGGGCAGACATCAAATGTCTTGGCAGGTTATTTAATGGTTGTCCCAAGACGACCGCGTCTCCGCCAGACGGTCGGATAAAGCCACAAAGCATGGCAAAAGTGGTCGTTTTACCAGCTCCATTTGGACCCAAAAAACCAAAGATTGAGCCTTTTGGTACGGTGAAGGTCAGTTGGTCAACAACCGCACGTCCGTCGTACTTTTTGGTCAATTTATTAGTTTCGATTACAGCGGCCATTACATGTCCCTCCAGCTAATGCGTGCCCACGCAACAGCCGTAAAAATCAAGCCAAATAGTATGAAGACCCCTGAGCCTAGTGCGGGCCACAGAACGCCTGATTTCCAAAGCCATAACTTGTAATGATTGGGAGTAAAAAAGGTGAACGAATCATTGAGCGACAAGATTCCAAGGAAGGCCATACCAATTCCTGCGACTATCAAAGCCAAGAGGCCGTTATCAACAAAGGCGGAAATCATTGCGGTAAAAGCCATCCAGCAAAAGGCGAATGGAATAATCAAGATCCAGATACGTAGCAGTAGCAGCAGCGATGGCAGGGGTTGAAACCCGGGAGAGTAGTACCAAGCGTAAAAAAACAGGGCGGCATTGGAAAAAATGGTTACCCCAAGGAACAAAAGACCATGAGAGATCATCTTGCCGGTCAGCAACGCGCCTCGACTGGTTCGCAGTAAGACGTACCTAGCGGATCTGTTTCTGACCTCAACGTTGACAATGTCGTGGCTTACCAACAGGATCAAAAAAGGTAAGAATGTCAAAGACATCCAAAAGAAGCCCAAAATGACCAATGGCATGCCAAGGATTTGGCGGGCAGTTTCAATATCACCGCCAACAAACGTGGACAAGGTCGTTTCAAGCTGTGTATCTGTGGCACCTGATGCCGCGGCGACACTTTTATCAACCGTTTTAAGCTGAGCAAGTTCGTTGCCTACAGAAGCCTCGATTTTTACCAAAACAATGGCAGTAATCAGCGCCCCAAGCGAATACATGACAATAGCAGCCACCGCCCTTTTGGTACGAATAGCAGTCCAGAGGTCAAATTTAGCAATATTCCAGGAGTCTCTAAAAAAGGTGCCCAAGTTCAGCTCCATCACGCATACCCCAGCAAAAGGTGCAAGCGTCAATCAAAAAACGCCGGCCGCAATTGTACCGCGAAACGAAATATCTTACCCAAAAACAGGGGCAGGGACGGGGACGGGGGCGGGGACGGGGACGGGGGCAGGGATCTCGTGGAGGTGGCTTTGGGGGCGGGGGTCCGGCTGTTTTTTCGGATGTGAAATTGCGGTTCCCTCCATGTGCTGTCAAGGGGTGTTGGGGGGTAGTGGATTTGTTGTTCATAGTCAAGGGCAAGCCGCTTCGCGGTCGCTGCGC
>DUVQ01000214.1 GCA_012840965.1 Oligoflexales bacterium
AATGGGTTCTCCTCAAGGTGAGGCATGTCGTAGGGATGATGAAGATCCACTTCATTCAGTTACAATAACTCGTCCATTCTATATGCAACAGACTGAAGTAACCCAGGGTGATTGGCACCGCTTGATTGGTAACAATCCATCGCATTTTAGTGATTGTGGTGAAGACTGCCCTGTGGAAACGGTGTCCTGGTACGATGCGGTTTTTTATGCGAACAAGCTTTCCCAGCATGAAGGATTTGAACAGTGTTACATCATAACACACTCCACGGGTGAGCCAGGCACCGGCAACTATACTGCCACAGTAGAATTTGCCGGCCTTAATTGCAAAGGTTATCGTTTACCCACTGAGGCAGAATGGGAATATGCCGCCCGAGCTGGAACTACGACTGCATACTGGATAGGAAGCAATATTGGAGACGGTGGGCACGAGGTATGTGGTTGTGGTGACCCCTTAGGCGTTTTGATACCAGAGGCCGGTTGGTATCGCTATAACAGTGATGGTACCCGTCAAGTTGCTCAAAAAGAAGCCAATCCATTTGGTTTATACGATGTTCACGGTAATGTTTGGGAATGGGTTTTTGACTGGCATAGCCCCAACTATTACGGTACTTGTGATGAGGTTTGTAAAGATCCACAAGGCCCCACTGAAGGCTCGGAACGGGTCCATCGTGGCGGCTCTTGGTTCGACTGTGCCAATTATTTGCGGTCGGCTGTTCGGAGCAAAGGCGCTCCTGACGGCCGTCATGGCAACGTCGGCTTCCGCCTAGTTAGATCGGTGGTAATTGAAACTGAGTGAATCTGAATGAAGGCCAAAGTTGAGCCTAAAAAGGCCGTGTTTTCACTGGTTTCCGCTTTTGGAGGTGTTCCATGCTAAAGCGAGTGTTGCCTTAGGTTGCAGTGCTTTTCGTTGCTTGTGGTGATAGCGGCGAGCAATTCGAGAATTACTGCGTTGGGGTCGACTGTGGTAGCCATGGTCGCTGTGCCGTTGGTGCCCAAGGGCCAATTTGTGTTTGTGACACCGGGTTTACATTGCAAGATGGCGTTTGCAAGGAAGCCTTGGCGGATGACCCATGCAAAGACGTGACATGCGATGGTCATGGTGCTTGTGTAGTCACCGCGGCGGGTAAGGCCCTTTGTGTCTGCGAGTTGGGTTTCCGTGCCGATGGCCTTACTTGTGTTGCCGTTGAGGATGGAGGTGAGGAGCCAGGTTCTGCTTGCAAGGATGTCACCTGCGGTGACCACGGCACTTGTGTTGTCAGCGGTTCAGGTGATGCACTTTGTATTTGCGATGTGGGTTTCCGTGCTGACGGCCTTACCTGCGTTGCCGTTGAGGATGGTGGTGAAGAGCCGGCATCTCCTTGCAAGGATGTTGACTGTGATGAGCACGGCACCTGTATAGTCAGCGGTTCAGGCGATGCGCTTTGTATCTGCGATGAAGGTTTCCGTGCTGACGGTCTTGCTTGCGTTGCCATTGACGATGGTCAAGAGCCACCTTCACCATGCCAGGATGTTGACTGTGATGAGCACGGCACCTGCGTAGTCAGTGGTTCAGGTACGGCTTTTTGTGTCTGCTAT
>DUVQ01000047.1 GCA_012840965.1 Oligoflexales bacterium
AATCCGAAAGAACCAACCGTTGGGAACAAGATCTGAATATGGAACCACCAGTTCAGAGTCTGCCTCAAGCAAAACTGGGCGAACTTTGGCAAGCTTCAACAATAAAGGCCAGTTGAGTTCCCCTGATTCAAGAAAAGAACGCACAAGCGGTCCCAGATCATCATCTCGAATAGCTATCTGCTGGGCATAAAACGTACCCTTTTGAGCCTTGGAATAAAAACTTTGCTGTACAACAGTTACATCAGGTCTTACGCCCTCAATCCCTTGGTCATATAAGGTCATGAAGTAGATTGGATAGTGGGAAACCAGCGCTACAGAACCAGGTGGTGCTGACTGCCAGACCATTTCCATGACCTCGGACGTCTCGACAGCGTTTGCACGCTGGCTCAAGGTGAAAAGCCCAATAGGAAGTGGCAAAACCATCATGGCAAACACTGAAACTATGGAAACCAACCTCAATTTTAAGGTCTCAAGAATCCCAGCAAGGCCAATGCCTTCCAAAACAACCATCGTGGCTATTGCAACTGCGAAATAGCCATGGTCATCAGGGTTGCTTGGGTCTAACAGCCCCATCACAACTTTCGAGGCTAGACTGCCTAGCACCAACAGGGCCAAGCCAGCCGCCAGGTAAAAGCGCCTTTTGGCAGCAAGATAGACTAGGCCCATGACCGCCAAAACCAATCCGACCCAAGATATGTTGTCTATCACTATTTGCAGCGCCATACTGGCATTATCAAAAAGGCCTAAGCCTGTGTTTTCAAAGCCTCCAACCGAGCCCGCAAAGATTTTTGCCGAGGCTATCCATATCACACCAGACAAAGACGACGCATCTGTCCAAGTGGGCCATCCAGCGCTTCTTGCGGGTAGATAGGCATAAACCCCTATGGTTACGGCAACCGCCAGAGCCACTCCAGGCCAAATGCGCTTTATTGATTCTTCAAATCCGTTGGCATCAAAGCTTAGTAACACGACTCCAGGAATGGCTAGGATGGTCAAAAAGTGGTGGTTACCAAGTCCCAAACCTATCAAAATCCCAACTAGGCCAGCTATTCTGGCGTCAGACCCAGCTTTCATGGCAAAAAGTGATGCCAGCAAGACCAGCGCGGCGTTAAGGCTGTAGATTTCAACAGACATTGACTGGATAACACTTGAAGTGCACAAGCCAAAAGCAACGGTTCCAGCAACCCCAATTGCCATGGAAAGGTGCCTAGAAATGGACTGATACGTGGACCTGACAATCGATAAAACCATCAAGCCAACTACCAAACTGGAAATAGCCCCAAAAAAAGCAGAAAAGAGATTGGCCCTAAACGCGATATTTCCAAAGGGCATCAACATAAAACCCTTTATCAAGGGCATTGCCACAGGATGTCCAGGAGGATGAACCTGACCGAACTGCCAAGAAGCCGCCATGAATTCGGGGGCATCAAGCCAAAATGGAGAAGGCTTGATAAAAAACGCCAGTATTAAAAAGACCGCAAGCGAGGCTATTGATATCGCACGAACTGCAGTTGAATCCTGTTGGGCTGAAGCATCTTTCATTTTTGCAACACACCACTTGGGATTCCTAGTGAAGCCTGGCCAGTTGGGATCCAAGGTTGATAAACAGGTTTACGGGCCATGGCTCTAGCCTGCTTAGTCAGCGTTTGGTCGCCAAGCTCGATTCCAGCGTTGTTTGCTACTTCCAAAAGAACCGCGTTTGCAAAGTCAGGATCGTCACATTCTATCTCGACTTCCCAGTCAAAAGAGCCATCTGAAAACATGGTCTCGTCCATCTCGAAGACCAAGCCCTTGAAATGGCTGACTATTCTATGAGTGATAGCCCAGTTTTTGACTTGTAACATCCTGAATTCAGGTAAAAATCCAGCAAAAAGCTTGCCATCCAAGACTGGAAATTGACCTATGTGTAAAAGCCACTCAATTGCCTGTTTGCGGTCTACTGCCTGCTCATATTCGTCACAAACGAACGCTCCTTGCTCGATCCGGCGCTCACTCTTCAAAGTGGCCCAAGCCTTATCAGTCGAAACCCTAAGCCTAAATGACTGGCCACTGTCGGCCAAACGCCCGTCATTGGTGTCAATGTACAAGTTCAGTTGCAGGCTGTGTTTTATAGGGGCTGGCAAACACTCAAGCAGCCGTTGAAGTTCCTGAGCGGACTTTATTTCCTTTTTGATTTCTCGTTCAGCGGTCATTTGTTGAAATAATGTTGTATTAGATACCAGGCGATAGCGCCTCCAGCGACTAGGATCCCTAACCCAAGGCCTATCAAAATACCGATGGATTTCTTGCTTGAACCAGTTTTTACAACGTCAGTGTTTCGGCTGACATCGGTACTTAGGTCACCTTTAAAGCCACCAAATCTACTTGGCCCAAGGTGGTCATCTGGCAACTTACTGGTGATGATGGTATCAGTCTGCTGCATGTCTAAAATTGGACTCTTTAATGACAACTTTAGAAGCTTCTGCCTGGCAGCACTGGCGCTCTCGTATCGGTCTCCAGGCTTTTTGTTCATCAGTTTGGTAACAAATGCAGCCAATTCGCCTGGCACAGTGGGTTCTCGCTTGGTCAAAGGCTCAGCAGTCTTGGTCAAATGCGAGGTTGCAATGTCTATAACCGTCCCACCAGTAAACGGCAGTGTGCCAGAAATCATCTGATACATCAGGACGCCCAAGGAATAAAGGTCAGAGCGCCCATCCAACTCTTCGCCGCGGATTTGCTCTGGAGACATGTATTCTGGTGTGCCAAAAACGGTGCCAGCCTCGGTCTTAAATGAGGCTCCATCGCCCTTTCCATGGTCTCTTAGCTTGGCGATACCAAAGTCTAGGACCTTGACAAAGTCCTCCTGGGAGCGAAGCTGCTCGACCATGATGTTTTCTGGTTTTAAATCACGATGGACAATCCCTTCACCGTGGGCTTCTTCAAGCGCCGCTAGGATCTGGCTTGAAAAGCGCACCACCCTTTCAGGCGAAAGTTTCTTTTCATCCGCCAGGATCTTGAAAAGATCGTCCCCGTTTAACAGCTCCATCACTATGTAAGACGGGCCATCGAGAGATTGGCTGTATCCCAAAACCGTAATACAGTTTGGATGCTGGAGCCTAGATGCAGCAAGCGCCTCTCGTTTAAACCGTTTTACATGATCTTCTTCGGTGATCAGGTGACGGTGAAGCACCTTTAGGGCAACCTGCCTTCCAAGGGTCACATCTTCGGCTTTGTAAATAGAGCCCATCGCCCCAGTGCCAATTTTTCCTAACACACGGTATTTGTTATCTAATACCATGCCAAGCAAAGGGTCAACCGGGCCCTGCGGTTGAAAGGCCGCAAGACGTGCACCGCAATGAGGACAGAATTTGCTTTTGTTTACCAACTGGTGTCTACATGAAGGGCAAGATTCCACGTATATTACTCCCTAGTGAGCTTTACGATTCTAAGCGGGGATGCTAGGATCCGCAAGTCAACTTCCTTGTGATAAGGAGTACATCATGATACGTTGCGTACATTGCAACAAAGAAAATGAAGACATTTTCACCTACTGCTTGAATTGTGGTAAGCCCTTGGAGCAATCGCTATCAAGCTTTCGCCCCAAAGCCGCCAGCCCTGCAAAGAAGGTTTCCTTCAAACTTGAGGAAGTCCGGGTTGATGGCTCCCAAGGCGAGGTCTTCCCCCTAGTTCAGGGCTTCAACACCATTGGGAAATCGGGTGGACAAGTCAACATTCCAGATGACCCCAGGGTTTGCGATGGGCATGCAACACTGGATGTTGGTGCTGACATGGCCTTTTTGGAAGACAACAGCAGTGTTTATGGCACTTTCGTCAGGATTCGCGACGAGGTGGCGTTGACCGACGGTGACCAGTTGCGCATTGGCCATGGTCTTTTCCAAGTCCAGCTGTCCTTGCCCTTGCCTCCTCCTACCAGTGATGGGGCTGCATGGCTGGGTTCTGCTGGTGCCTTGTCGAACCATTCTGGACGCCTTTTGCGGCTTGGACCAGATGGCGTTGTTTTGGAAGCCTACCTGCTTGGTTCTAATGAATTACTTATTGGGCGCACTTCTGGTGATGTGCTGATGTCGCAGGATCCATTTGTGTCGTCGCGTCATGCATCCATATCTGTCAAGGGTGGTACATGTAAGTTGACGGATCTTGGTTCTACTAATGGTAGCTTTTTAAAGATTCGTGGCCGAGTGGCCGTTTCCCCTGGTGATGTGATCTTGATCGGTCAGAAGCTGCTACGCCTGCGTCGCGTCGAAGGTTAAATCCAGCCGTTTACAAAGCGCCTTTGCTACCATCAGAAACAAGCATTTGTTAATTTTAAATTGATTAGAGGCGCGGATTATTCTTCAGTATCGTCAGTTTCCTGCTGCTCGATAACCTCTGAAACAGGCTCTGGTTCATAAACAGGACGCGCTGGTCTTCTTATGGGTACTGGCACCGCAGTCCTACCAGATCCGGTCTTGGTAGTAGTTTCTTTTCTGGTGAATCCCCGTCTGGTCTGCGTCTGCGTCGTCGTTCTACTGGTTCTGGTAGGCTGGGCGACAGGTTCTGGTTTGCTTAAGCCATCCATCAGCACATCGCCATCGACCAAAGCTCCATCCTCCATGACCAATCTTGGAGTATTAAGGGTTCCAAGGACGCGGCCAGTTGAAGCGATCTCAATTATTTCAGAAGCGGTTGCTTCTCCAATAAAATCACCAGCAATTATGATCCTGGCAGCCTGAATACTGGCATCTTGATCCAATGAACCAACCAAGCCACCGGCAGAAATTTCAAATTGATCCGCGGCAATCGCCTCGCCTTGAAATTCACCAGCAACGATGATGGTTTCAGCCTCAATAACGCTGGTTACAAAGCCACCTTCTTCAATCGATACAGAGCTGTTTGAGAGGATTTTCCCCTCGACCTGTCCAAATACAGCCAAGACCTCGTTGCTCTCAATATCACCCTTAACTAGGGTCCTTGGACCAATCTCGGTAAATTGTTCATCTTGCATTGCTAGCCCTCCCCTAGATCCATATCAACCAGTCCTTTCAAAACGGCCCCATCAGAAATCAGGATTCGAGCCGTTTTGACGTTGCCTACCACCCGACCACCAGGCAGGATCTCGACCTTGGAAAAACCAGTGATGTGGCCCTCAACAGTCCCAGATATTTCAACTTCCTTGGCCGACACCTTGGCTTTAACAAAAGCGCTTGGCTCAACCACCGCTGCCGAGTCGATATCTATGGTTCCAACAACCTTGCCTCGAACAAAAACACGGTCTTCACCGTTAATTTCGCCCTTGACAACAGTACCAGGACCAAAAATTGAAGCGTCCGCCATTTTCACTTACCTTCCCTTTTCAAGGCCAGTGCCCATTTCCAAACGGCCACTAAAAACAGCGCCGTCTTCCATCACGATTCTGGGACTTTTCAGCAAGCCACTCACCTGTGAAGCCGTAGATAAAGTGGCGATCTTTAAGACCGTGATATTTCCATCAAGAGTTCCTTGAACCTCAAGCTGCTCGGCCTCAATTTCGCCAGAAACCTGGCCATGAGCGCCGACGACAAGCTTGGCGTCCAAGTTGATTTTAGACTCCACGACGCCTTCAATTAAAAGGTTGTCGCTTCCTTCAATCTGACCACCAACAACGGTGATATTCTTGCCAATAACGGCTGCAAATTCGTGTGCCAATTTACTACTCCAAAACACCCCGCAAGAACTTATCCGATCACCATTAGAGTGTCAACGAATCATTTTAGACACGCCCCGCCCTACCCCTGCTCCTGTCCCTGCCCCTGTCCCTGAGCCTGTCCCTGGCCCCGCACCCGCTCCAGCCCTACCACCTTGCGAATCGCATCCTCCGGCTCCGGAACAGCACCATTGCTCCTCAAGACCTCGTCAATCTCATTACCATCCAAGGTCTCCCGTTCCAACAGCGCAACAGCCAAACCATGCAGAGCCTGCTCACGAGCTTTCAAAATAGCAAAAGCCTGGTCACTTGCACCAAGAACCAAGTTTGCAATCTCAGCATCGACCTTTTGGGCCGTACTTTCACTTACCTCACGCTGAGTTGCGATTTCCTTGCCCAAAAACACCATATCCTGGGTCTGATCCATGTGGATGGGACCAAGCTTAGACATTCCCCACTGGGCAACCATGCGTCTGGCCGTTTCAGTAGCCACCTTGATATCTTGACCTGCGCCACTGGTTTCTTCTTCAAAAATCAGCAGTTCTGCAGCACGCCCACCCATCATAATCGCCAAGCGTCTCTCCAGATACTTTCTGGCAACTGTATAGCGATCCTCTGTGGGCAACTGCATAGTAAGCCCAAGCGACATTCCTCTTGGAACGATCGTTACTTTGTGCAACGGGTCCGTACCTGGTAACGCCCAAGCAACAATCGCGTGTCCAGCCTCGTGATAAGCGGTCAATTCACGCTCGTCTTCACTCATCACGATGCTCTTTCTGGCCGCCCCCATGATTACCTTGTCCTTGGCCTCCTCAAAGTCCGCCATCGTCACTTTGTCGTGGTTCTTTCTGGCAGCCAACAAGGCGGCTTCATTAACGATATTGGCAAGGTCGGCACCCACAAAACCTGGCGTCCCCTTTGCGATGGTCTCAAGGTCGACATCATCAGCCAAGGGTACATTCTTTGTGTGAACCTCCAGGATCGCCTCTCGCCCTTTGTTATCTGGTCCAGGCACAACGACGCGCCTGTCAAAACGACCAGCCCTTAAAAGCGCTGGGTCCAGAACATCTGGGCGGTTGGTAGCCGCTAGGATGATGACGCCAGAGTTGGACTCAAAGCCGTCCATTTCAACCAAAAGCTGGTTTAGGGTCTGCTCACGCTCGTCATGGCCACCTCCAAGCCCAGCTCCTCGCTGACGGCCTACAGCGTCGATTTCATCTATAAAAATGATACAAGGGGCACGCTTTTTGCCTTGTTCAAACAGGTCTCGAACCCTGGAAGCTCCAACCCCAACAAACATTTCAACAAAATCAGACCCAGAAATAGAAAAGAACGGAACGCCAGCCTCGCCAGCAACCGCCCTTGCAAGCAACGTTTTACCTGTACCAGGAGGTCCCATAAGCAAAACGCCCTTGGGAATGCGTCCGCCTAGGCGTGTATAGCGTTTTGGATCCTGTAAAAACCCAACAATTTCACCTAATTCCACCTTTGCTTCTTCAATGCCTGCCACATCCTGGAAGGTGACCTTTTTAGCCTCCTCACTCAAAACCCGGTGTTTACTTTTCCCAAAGGAAAACAGCCGTCCACCGCCTGAGTTTGCCTGGCGCATAAAAAAGAAAAAGATAAAGATGAAGAACAGCATTGGTAGCCAAGATGTCAGGATCGCTACCAGAACACCCCCATCGGCATCAACATACTTGACGTTGATTTTTCGACTAATAAGGTCCTTTTGGTACTCCTTAATGTCGCCCCTTGTCTTAAATGCCTTACCATCAAGCAGCTCCCCTTCAAGCAGTTCTCCCTTTACAACAAGGTTTTTGACCTTGGTAGGCTGTTCAACTCCATTTTCATCCGGCTCAGGTAAAGCATTTGCTATGAATTCCGAAAAATCTATCTCAACTTTCACGGCGCTGGCCCGAATACTGTCATTAATCAGGTAGAACAG
>DUVQ01000048.1 GCA_012840965.1 Oligoflexales bacterium
AGGGCGCTATCGGGAGTTGCCGGGACCCGACGTCGCCCCCAAAATCACCGTCTAGTCGATGACGAAGGCTGGCGAGACAGGTTCATATGCAAGGCGCCTTTGCCAATTTGAGTGAAGGTGTACTTGACTGTACATCGAGTCTCAAATTGGCGAAGGCAACGCCGCAGATGAGCCTGTATCGACTGCCGGCTCGCGATTATGGCGGTGATTTTGGGGGCTACTTAGCTGACATGAAGGACGCGAAGCGGCCCGTCCGGGCCAAAAGGATAAACGTACACGTTGGCAATCGTATATTTCGCCCGGACGATGTCACTAAAAGACAGTCGGGGTGGCTACGGGAGATTTTGGGTCCGGAAGGATGCCCCCGGACATGTTTTATAACTGTAACGAAGAGATAAAACGCCAAAAAGAACAAACAATCAGGAACCAGAACATGCTAACTGGCAGGATCTGTGACAGGGACAGGGGCAGGATCAGGGACAGGGCTGGTGGTGGCAGGAAGGTAGGGATTTAGCCTAGTGTCGTCCCCACTTTTGCAATTCACCGTTGACAGAACAAGCCTAGCTGGATACTGTCAGGAGTCTCTTTGTGTAGAGGAGCTCCATGGCTGGTTCCCACTGGGGAACGCCCTGCGCGGTGCGATTGGCTTTGGTGGTCGCCTTGATGATGGCCACCGCCTGCAACGTCAGGACCGAGTCACCAACGATAGATGATCGTGAGGTGCGCGTTCTGATAATGCACACAACGGACATTCACTCCAGGCTCATCCCCTACGAAATGAGGGTCGCCCAGACCGACAAGACCCTCGGATTGGCCGACGAAAACGGGCCATTTGGGGGAATAGCCAGGATCGGGCACATCCTGAAACGAGAACGAGCCCGAGTGGACCGTAGCCTTCACATCGATAGTGGAGACATCTTTCAGGGCGCTCCCATCTTCAACGTCTTTTTTGGGGAAGTCGAACTTAGAGCCTTGTCGATGGTTGGCGTCGATGTGATGGCCATTGGAAACCACGAGTTCGACGCAGGTGCCAACAACGTGGCCGAGCAGCTTGCACGCTGGGCAGATTTCCCGGTCCTTGCTGCTAACTACTTGTTTTCACCTACAGATTCAGACCAGGCACCACTGTTGTCAGACATCTTGTTCCCATATGTGATTTTCAACCTGTATGGCCTAAGAGTCGGGGTAATTGGTCACGGCAACACCTCAAGTATGACCAGCTTGGCTGAATCTCCAAACAGCCTTGGGATCACCCCAATGGACCACAATGAAGCCGCCCAGTTCTACATCGACATGCTGACCCCGTTGGTGGATGTGATCATTGTAAACTCCCACCTGGGATTAAATGATGACGAGGAATTAATCAAATGCACCAGTGGCGTGGACTTGGTCCTTGGTGGACATCACCACGTCGTCTTGAACCCACCCAAGGTGATTGAGGATGGCACCGACTGCTACTACGAGATTGCTACCAGATACGTCCGGGATACCTGCCAAAAACAGTTGGGTGGAGTCCTGCGGGTTGGGGCGCTGCCAGACCCTGTAAAGCTGGAAAAGGCGTGTGATGTCATCTGTGCAGAGACCTTGAACCTGTTTAGTGCTCGTCGGGAAAGGGCTGGTGAAGTCCTGCCTGTGACCGACTTGGCCTTGATTCATGAACGCTGTATGACCGCACTGAATAAAGAACTGCCAATGCCCCCAGGCGTTGAAAATCTGCCCGAGCCTGATCGCAGCGAGCAGCTAAAAGGCTACATGGCTGCTAGAGCAGAGCACGCATGCTGGACGCTGCCAGTAACGATGGGTTGGACCGCGCCTGCACAGCGAAAGGTGCCGCTGATCCACTCGGGTGCTTTTGCCAAGTATGTCGGCAAGTTGGATACAGTCTTTACCCAGGCCTATGTCTGCAGTGACGGCATCGACAACGACGGAGACGGCCTGACGGACATGGAAGACCCAGGTTGTGTAGACCCCACGGATGGTTCTGAATTGCTGCCTGGACATCAGTATGAAAACAACTGGGAGCTGACCTCCTATCGTTACAAGCCAATCCCAGTTGACAGCAGGATTCCTGAGGACCCCAAACTGCTTGAACTGCTGGAACCGTACGTTGACGAACTGGAACGCCAGGTACCGCTTGATCAAGTGCTTGGATACGCACCGGTCGACGTTAGACGCTTTGGTGCGAGTGGCGGTGATTCGGCGCTGGGCAACTTGGTCGCCGAATCTATGATGCGCCGCAAGGGAATTGAAACCGACTTTGCGCTGACAAACTCACTTGGGATCAGGACCGATTTGTTCACAGGGCCGGTCACTGTTGACGACATGTACAACGTGTTCCCCTTTGAAAACACAATTACAACCATGTACTTATCTGGTCGGGAAGTGGTTGAATTGTTTGATTATGTGGCCCGTCGTTCTGGTGCCAGAGGATGCGCGAGCCAAGCTCAGGTCGCAGGTGTCAGGGTTGTCCTGCATTGCGGCTCCTGCGACCCGTCGAAGCGGCCTGCAGGTTGGCCAATGGTCAACGAGGATGACGAGGGCTGTGCAGTCGATATTAAGATTGGTGGGCAAGACATTTCCCTTGACGCGCAGTATCAGCTTGCGGCAAATGATTACATCGCCCAAGGTGGTAGTGGTTTCATGGTGCTAAAACGCAACACAACCCAGATAAACACTGGAATTCCTTTGCGAGATTCCACCATGGACCTTTTGAGCCAAGGCAAACCTTGTGGAAAACTTGAGGCCTGTCAGCACGACATATCCGGCGAGACTGGCGGCTGCACGCCTGGCTACGTCTGCGGCTGTGATGCGCGTAGTTCCTGGAATTCCAATACAAAGACCTGTGACCGCCACCTGGAATGCGTGGAGCGCAGCGGAACCTGTGTTCTGGCGGCATGTGTGAATGACGTTTCCAAGCTTTTCCAAAAACGTTGTCGCGCTTTTGGTGAAGGGGTTGAGCGCGAGGAATGCATGTGCATTCAAGCGGCTAGGGCCTACAGTCAATGTGCTGCGACAGCGTGTGTCGACAGGACAAACCGCATCGTTGAAGACGGGCGTTTGCAGCTGGTGGCGCCATGATGAAGAAAACCGCATTGCTAACGTTTGTTTTTGGATTTGGCTGTTTGCTTGCCTGCGACACTGTTCACAAGGTTGACTGGTCTAATCGGCCTGTCAGCTTTAAGGTGGTTGTCAAACCGGTCGAGGGTGAAACCTTAGGTAGTAGGCAAGACCCCTTGAAGCTGCCTGAAAAGGCTGGAGTAAAAGTCCTTGTAAGTATTGACACATACGGGGCTGAAGAGGACGCTGAGTACTTGGAGGACCTTTGGGTTTTATTGTCGGTTAGACCTGGAAAATTGACCGTTGCCTCTGGTGATGGGCGTTATGGCAATCATGTGTTGCTAAAGGGCGGCAAGGTCAGGGATGTTCCAGTCACCTTAAAGGCCGTCTTTGGGGAAACCAGAGTTTGGGTTGAGGACGTAGGCTACCTGCCTAGAACGGCTGCAGGAAGAAAGGTCCTTTGTTCAAATGAAATCGATGACAACGGCAACGGGCTGACAGACTTCCCAATGGATCCAGGCTGTTACGATGCCGACGATGACTCAGAGGAGCCTGGAAGCGGCGCAGCGGGGGTTAGCAACCCAGTTTGGATAGCCAATCCGACCTTGGCCCAAGTTCAAGGATATGCTGATGTTACCCCCTATCAAGGTGAAACCATTACCGTTGATTCAGGCGATATGGTCGTCACCAGAGTCACCTTTGATGGGATGTATGTCACTGATATCGCAGATGATATGGAACGTGGTTACAACCACATGTATGTATACAACTTCAATCCACCAATGAGCGTACCGCTTTGCGAGATGGATGAGTATGAAGGTGGCAGTTGCCAAGGTGAGCGCCCCGTCAAGGTTCGCGTGTGTGATCGGCTGACCAGGTTAACTGGAATTGTCAGTGAATTCTATAAGTTTACTGAACTGAACTTTCCCGCTTGGGAGCTGGAATTGTGGGACCCATCGAAAGGGCCCTGCATGGTGCCAGAACCAGAAGTTATAACAGGGTCAGACATAAATTCAGGTCTTGAGCGCTTGGAGGCTGGCCTAGTCAGGGTGGTTAATGCAGAGATTGGTCGTAAGGAAAACATGGTCAACTGCGACCTAGATGGTAATGGGGTTGTCGACTTCAGGGAGTACAGTACGAATCAGTGCTCTGAAGAGTGTCAATGTCGTGAAGCATGCGACGGTGACCCTGCCTGTACCGAGTACAACCAGTATCTGCAATATGGCCAATGGCCCCTGAATGTTGGTGGCGTCAAGCTTTGGGTCTCGTCTGGTGAGTCTGTGCCAGATTTTGACCCGTTTAATACTGAACTGCCCAAAAAGATTGCTTCCGTTACTGGAACGCTGAAAAATCTTAGCTTTTTGAGGCCCAAGGGTTGGATATTAGAGCCACGATGCATGGACGATATCGTTATTTCTGGAGCTCCCAAGCCGTCGACTGAGGCTTGTGTAGAACCCCGGACTGAAAAGGAGTAAACCTCATGCGGACCTGGATGAAATCAACGGTTTTGGTGCCTTTGTTAGTCCTGATTCCTTTTGCTGTCAGTGCCGGCGACTTTATGGACACCCGTCTTACCTGGACCTTTGGTGACGATGACGTCATGAAAGGGGCGGGTGAAAAGGTTCCAGACAGCCCGCTGCCGGGAATTGGAGACAGGAAGGGGTACGAGTTGTTTATGGACAACTTGAATACCAAGACTAAGGGGCGTGAAAACCTGACGCACATTGTTTTATACAAAAAGATGCCTGGGTTTTTAAAGGGCGTGACCACCGAGGCTGGCCTTGTCGTTAAGTTTGATATCGGCGCCTTGTACCAGGATGGATCGCCCAGCTTTTCCAAGGTGTTACAAGATGACGGCACCTATCTGAGGGCTGCTTGGTCTTGGTCTGAGGATGCCCCGGATAAAAACTTTGTGGGTGTTACATTTTTCCCGTTTGATACCGAACGTTTTCGTCTTGGCTATCTGTGGGATATCAGCTGGGGTGGTGGAAACATATTCAGCTCCATGAGGTCTGGTCCTGCGCCAGGGCTTAAGGTGGATGCGGTTGGTCGAGTCGGCAACGTTGGGCTGTCTGGCTACGTGGGCATGAAGACGGCCAAGGTAAAAGAGACAATCCAGGAAGGGACCGCAGAGGTCGAGCAGATCACCGTCAAGGAGACCAACTACGGCTTTTTGGGTGGATTTGGGGTGGACTTCTGGGATTGGGTCAGGCTGGATATTGGTGGTGGTTACTTCCAACAGGGGCGTTTTGGTCGAAACCCGGTCATGATGAGGGACCGCGTTTTCACAACTGGACTTACCATGCGGCTGATCGTTCGTCAGGGGCTGCCAATCCAGTCATCAGTTGACTACATGCTGTATCGAAACGACCCAGATGTGAATGTCACGAACTGGTGGAAGGATAAATACATCAAGGGTAAGTTTAGCTGGGCTGTTTCTGGTGAGTTTAATTATCTGTGGCAACGTCTTGAAAACATTGAGGTATATGGTGCGACGAAGCTTCAGCCTGCTTATGCTGCGGCGCTGCAGGCAAGCTTTAAGTACGGCTTTTTTAGGGCTCAACTGGTTGGTTTGATTAGGAACCTTGAGTATATCTTGCAAAACGTTCCTTCTTTGGACCCGTTTGTCGCGTTGCCTGAGACTGGTACTAATGCTACGCCTGAGTACTTTATTGCTGGTACCTTTGACTATTATTTTGAGTCGACTCACCTGATGCCGTTTATTACTGGTGGTGTGCAGTTCCCGGCGACCTTTGAGACTACTAATCCAAAGAGCGTTCAGGTGGTCAGGGACGCAGTTCGACGCGACCGTTTGCCGACAGGGTTTGGGGCTGTGCCGGTTTATCAGCTTCGTGTGGGTCTGCAGTGGGATCTTTCGGATATTTTTGCGATTTTGGGGAACATCCAGTATGTGCGTGATGAGAACCTGACGAAGCTGGTGATCGATCCGTCAGGTCAGCGGGTGGCTTCACGTGAGTTCCAAGACCCAGACGCCTTCGGATTTACAATCATGGCCAGGGCCAGGTTCTAGTTTGGTGCTTCTTTGGGTTAATTTTGTGAAATGATTCAGGTATTGGTGGGGTGGTGCCTGCTCCTGATCCTGGCGCTGGCCCCGCATCGTCCACGTGGGGAGCCTGTAAGGTCTACCTGGATCTATTGTTTTTTCATTTCTGTTAAGATCGTGGTCGGTTCGTTCTGGTCGACAATGTTGGTTTTTGCAAAATTGGAGGCGGCTTATGCTTACTTCAAGACTCAGGAAGTTTTTTGGCCCTCGATTTGCTTTTGTGTGCTTGGTGTTCTTGGCAGCTTGTGGCTCAGATAGCAAGCCTGATGATTCTTTTGTTGGAGACGAGGGGCTTCTTACTGACCAAGCTGACGACGTTGTGGACGTTTCAGAGGCCTCAAATGAGCAGGACATGGCGCCTGCGGGCGATGAGGTTGGTGGCGTCGAGGGCCTTTGTGAAGCTTCTTTGCCATCTGTGTCTAGTGACATGGAAACCATCGATTTTGGGCTTATTCGTGATGACCTTAGTGCCGAGCGTTCCATTAGTTTGAGTGTGACGGGCCTAGATAGTCTTGCAGTAGTCTTGGATTTGGTGGGTGACAGGTGTGGTGAGCTGGCTCTTGAGGCAAGGGAAATTGCTTTAACATCGGAAAATCCAAGTGTCGTGAAGGTCACTTGGAGGCCAGAATCTGTCACGGAAGGCTCACAGAAACTGTGCACAATTGTTGTGAAGAGTCCAAAGGATTCCTGCATTTTGCTTGAGATTTCAGCAGTCGGCGAAGCGGTTGAGCCTCAAATTTTGGTAGTACCGATGGATGGGGTATATTTCGATCCACCACAGGGAGATATTCCTTCAATTGGCTTTGTAGAAATGGTGAATATTGGAGTTGTGCCCTTTTCACTACTTAAAGCCAACATAATCTGGGATAAACCAGGCGAGCCCAGTCAGTACTACATTGAATCAGAATTGGATTTACCAAAGGTTTTTGCACCGGGTGAGGGGCTCCAGATAAAATTAGGACATACTAGGGATCCTGCCAACGTTGAAAGAGGAGTCAAATTATCTTTGAAGATTGATTACGGCACAGAACCTACTTTGGTCGACCTTCTTCTGAAATTTTACTGAGATTAAAGCCAAAATCATCATCAAGTTTAGCTGGAGGCCTAAGAGGCAGGAATAGGATCAGGGACAGGGGCAGGAGGCAGGGTCAGGGGCAGGAGGCAGGTGTGGGTAGTAAAGGGGTGCTAGCGTGGGGTTCTTACGATTCTAAAGCCGCTGCCGGAACCTTGGCCGTCTGGCGAGCAGGGGCCACGGCTTGCTGATCGCATGGCTGCGGCTGAGCTATCCTAAGCGCCGTCACGTGTAACCTTGCGATAGATTTTTCGTGACACCCATGCTGAACCATCTCTTGGAGCGCC
>DUVQ01000049.1 GCA_012840965.1 Oligoflexales bacterium
AACCTGTCTCGCCAGCCTTCGTCATCGACTAGACGGTGATTTTGGGGGCGACGTCGGGTCCCGGCAACTCCCGATAGCGCCCTCCAGGATTGCCCCCGGACCATGTTGCTGGGTGCCCTCTCGACCTTCTTTTAGCTCCAGATCCTGCTTAACAGCACAATCGTCTTCCTGCCACTGTCCCTGACCCTGTTCTCTTCACCCTGTCCCTGCCCCTGTCCCTGTCCCCGCCCCCGCACCCCCTGCCTCAGAATTCGCCCTCACAATTTGACTCTGCTTTTTCACAAGCATAAACTTCCGCACGGTGAACTGACACGTCAGTACAGTTTTGGGGAGTTGAGTTGATGAGCCGGTTGAATGATGGGCGATTTCTGGGATTTGATATTGGTGCGGAGAGCGTCAAGATTGCAGAACTCGTTGTTAATGATGGGGTTGCTGTTGTAGGCCGGACGGTTCGAGGCGAGCATGGGGGGGAGGTTGGGCAGACTGTTCAGGGGCTTTTGAGCGAGCTTGGGTGGTCAGAGGTAAATGGGGCGGCTGCGACTGGGAGGATGGGGTCGTCTTTGCGGTTGGCCAGAATCCCTACCAAGACGGCGATAGTTCAGGGTGCTAGGCTTTTGTTTCCTGAACATAAAGCCATTTCTGTTGTTTCGATTGGTGCTCAGGGATTTTCTGTGGTGGAAATTCGAGACGACGATAGTAGTTCTGTGCGTGAAAACAGCCGCTGTTCTCAAGGTACTGGCAGCTTTTTGCGCCAGTTGGTTGGGCGTTTTGACTTGGACCTGGCTAAAGCCGATGAAATGGTTGAAGAAGTTGCCAATCCTGCCCATCTTTCTGGTAGATGTCCTGTCATATTGAAGACTGATATGACACACCTAGCCAATAAGGGGGAGGATGCTGCCACAATATTGGCTGGGCTTTATGATGCTGTTTGTGACAACGTCAAGACATTGCTTCGTCCGCGATCTGATGAGGCCGCGCTGGTTATGGCTGGTGGTGTGGTAAGGTCTGGTCGCATTCGAAGGCGGTTTAAACAATTCGCCAAGGGGGCAAACCTCGAATTTATTGATTTCGACTACAGCCAAACAGAATTCATAGAGGCCTTTGGTGCTGCGGTTTTGGCGGCCAAGTCAGGTAGCATCGATCTGCCGCCGATCTCTGAACTACTGGTTTTTACAAAGCCAACCTCCTTTCAGACCTTGCCTCCACTGACGAAATCGATGGATAAGGTGCATCGCCTTACTGGAAAAAATCAGGAGTGGGGTGATAAAGGGCGCCAAGTGATAATTGGGCTTGACATTGGTAGTACCGGGTCTAAGGCTGCAGCTATTGATATTGATGAAGGCACAGCCTTGTGGGATTCGTGGTCTCGTACGCTGGGCAATCCAGTTGAGGCCGCCAGAGGCTTGATTGATGAGTTTTTGAAGGCTCATGGCCATCATGCTGATGTGATTTCCATTGGAGTCACTGGGTCTGGTAGACAAATCGTGGGCTCCTTGGCCGCCTCTGCAATGAATGCAAGCCAAGTGTTCATAATGAATGAAATTGCGGCTCATGCTGCTGGTGCCGTGTACTGGGATCCAGAGGTTGACACCATCTTTGAACTAGGTGGGCAGGACGCCAAATACATCCGTTTGGAAGATGGAAGGGTGGTTGATGCTGCAATGAATGAGGCTTGCAGCGCTGGGACTGGTTCTTTCATCGAGGAGCAAGGTCAGTGTTTTGAAAACATCAATGATGTCAAAGAGATGGGGCGCTTGGCGTTGCAGGCAGACCACGTCGTGTCGCTTGGACAGCACTGTTCTGTATTTATGGCTGAGGTCATCGAGCAGGCAATGGCGGCAGGGCGTGAAACCAAGGCAATTTTGGCTGGACTTTATGACTCGGTAATCAGCAACTATCTAAACCGCGTAAAGGGAAATCGTCCAGTAGGTAAAAAGGTGTTTTGCCAAGGAATGCCCTTTTCTTCCGACGCTTTAGCTGCTGCAGTAGCCAGACAGACTGGGCAGACGGTGATAGTGCCGCCAAATCCTGGGACGATAGGCGCCGTTGGGATTGCCTTGTTGGCAAGGGAGCAATTGGATGTAAAGGCCGAGCCGCTACAACTGGAGTCGTTTTTAAAAGCTAAGGTGGTTAAGAGAGACACCTTTACCTGTAAATCTACAAAGGGCTGCGGCGAGCCTGGCAACAAATGTCAGATAGACCGTCTGGTTACAGATGTTGCAGGAATCAGAGGCAACTTCACATGGGGTGGATCGTGCAGTCTTTATGACAAAACTGCTGGCAGGAACAAGTTACCTAACAAAGCCCCAGATCCAACAAAGGAACGAGAGGAACTGGCTAGGGATATATATGCAAAAGTCCAGGAGCCAGATGGGGAAGATGCTAAAGGAATCATTGCCTTAACTGATGTTTTTGAGCTTAAATCCCTGGCACCATTTTTTGCTAGTTTCGTACGCGCCTTAGGTTTTGAACCCATGGTATTTACTGAGGCCAATCAAAGAATCCTGCGCAAAGGTATTGAGATTAGCGAGGTCCCATGGTGTGCGCCAATGCAGATGTTTTATGGTGTGGCTGAACAAATGGCGCAGTCTGATGTGGATTTCATCTTGGTACCCATGATCAGGGAACTTCCAAGGCCGGCTGATGAACGAACATCTGTTACTTGTCCTGTCGTTCAGTCGGCGCCAGCTCTTTTGAGGCAATCAATTTGGCGACGAGGCGATGCCCCAAAACTGCTGGATCCAGTAATTGAAGTTGGGCCTGAAGGAATTCATTCCAAGGATTTCAAAAAGTCAGTAAGGGAACTGGCAAGATCTTTGGGCGTGGGGGAAAAGTGGTATCAGGCTTGGAAAAAGGCGGCAACGGTCCAAGATGATTTTGATAAAAAGTGCCTGGAAATTGGCCAAAGGGCGTTGGACTGGGCAAAGGAACAAGGCCTGCCAGTTATAGTGCTTTTTGGGCGGGTTTATACCCTATATAACGATGTTTTAAACTCGAATGTGCCGAAGATTTTGCGAGAGCTGGGTGCTTTGGCATTGCCAGTTGATTGCTTGCCTTTGGCACCTGAAACCCCTGCGTTTACAGATATTTACTGGCGTCACGGTCAGGCAAATGTCAGGGCTGCACATCAGGTGCGCCGCACTGAGGGCCTCTATCCTGTTTATTGCTCGAACTATTCGTGTGGGCCGGACAGCTTTGTGATGCACTTCTTTTCCTGGCAGATGGCCAACAAGCCTTGGGCTGTGATTGAGACTGACGGCCATTCTGGTGATGCTGGGACTAGAACGCGACTTGAGGCGTTTTTGTTTTGCGTAGAGCAGGATAGGTCGCTTGATCAAAAAACCAGAGACAGCAGGCTTGTAAATGATTTTAGGACGATTGATGGGGTCAGTCAGGACATCCCTACCACCAAGAAAAACGATGATTTGTTGCTGATACCTCCAATGGGGGTGGCCGCTTATGCAACTTCTGCTGCCTTGAGGGGTGAGGGGATTCGTTGTGAAACGTTACCGCTTCCAGACCGAAAGGCGCTTGAGCTTGGACGAAAGAACACCTCTGGAAAAGAATGCGTTCCAATGATTATTACCGCTGGTTCGATTTTGCAGCGGCTTGAAAAGGACAGGCATACCGATGAGCGTTTTGCTTATCTGATGCCAACTGCGGATGGCCCTTGTCGTTTTGGGTCTTACAACCTGCTTCACAAACTGATTTTCGAGCGAAACGGTTGGGCTGACAGGGTAAAAATCGTTTCGCCTTCAGATGAGAACTACTTTGAGGGTTTGCCTGCAGATTTTCAGGTTAGAGTCTGGACTGGGATGGTGGCTGGGGATGTGTTGCTGGCTGCCTTGCATGATGTTCGACCGGTGGAAACAGTCCCAGGTGCCGCCCAAAAGATATTTGACCAGGCGTTTTCAAGGCTGATGGATGTATTGGAAAATCCGCCGGGGCATACCTTGGGGCAGGCTATTTTGGATATCCCAAAGACTATGGGCGGGGTGCGTCCAGTTCTCGAAGATGCAGCGAAGGAGTTTGCGCAAATCAAGGACTTTGACAAAGTTCTTCCAACTGTCGCTTTGACAGGGGAGATCTATGTTCGTTTGGACCCATTTGCCAATGATTTCATGATCGACAGGTTGGAACAGTGCGGCCTTAAGGTGAGGCTCACACCCTTTATTGAGTGGATTGAGTATGCATCCTGGACTTACAGGAAGAGGATCTTGGATGGGCGACCTTCGCCAACTGATTCGCCTCCTTCTGTTTTCCTGACCGGAGCTATTCAGGAAGACATCATGGACCGCCTGTGGGACACCATGGCACAGCATTTGGGGTGGGGCCATAGAACCACGGTTCTGTCATCTTTGGATGCTGGTGGGGAGTATGTTTCCAAAGACCAGCTTGGTGAGGCGATCTTGACTGTAGGTGCTCCTCTGTCCGAGTACAAGGCAGGTGAAATTGATGGTGTTGTGTCAGTGATTCCTTTAGAGTGTATGCCAGGTAAGATTGCTGAGTCTCACTACCTAAGTGTTGAACAGGATTACGGATTGCCATCCATGACCTTGGAGATTATGGGCGATTCGGTAGATCAGCGTTCCATTGAAGATTTTGCTTTCACAGTCAAGGAACATGCACGAAAAAGACAAAATGGTGCGCATCAAAATTCAATGACCAAGAATATTGGCTGGAAGCTTGGGAGAAAAGTAATAAGCACGGCCTTGACGGCATCAGCCATGGTGCCTTTGTTTGAACGCAAAAATGGGGTTGCTGCCGCTTCTGGAAGGCAAGAAATATACTTGACTCCATCGCGACATCCGGTTACTTCCAGGAAGGGGGCTAACCATTCGGGAGATGTGTAAGTGGCTTCTAACAAACGACGTGAACAAATTTTGGCCGCGGCTCAGGTGGTTTTTGCTGACAAAGGCTATCACGCAACTGGAGTGTCGGACATTATCGCTAAGGCCGGTATCGCCAGAGGCACTTTCTATCTTTATTTCGATGGTAAGCGGGCCATTTTCGATGCTTTGCTAGACCGGATCTTTGAAGACCTGTTGGCAAGGATCTATCCTATCATTATTCCGCAATCTCCAGATGAAGCAACTGTTGAATCCCAGATTCGAGATAACGCCATGAGGTTGATCCAATGCCTGATGGAAGATGAGGATGCTGTAAAGATCCTGATGGCCGAGGCTGAAGGTCTTGACGAAGGTGCCCAAAATCGCCTGATGGCCTTTTATGGGCGCCTTGGCGAGTGGCTTGCAGAATCGCTGGACGACGGAGTTTCTTTGGGGATTATTCACGCCTGTAATACGAAGGTCACGGCGCATGCATTGATTGGGTCCCTAAGGGGCGTGTTGTGGGCATGGGCCATGGGGCTGGTTGAGCTGGATGAGCAGGCATTTGTCAATGAGCTGCTAGCGTTTTTAAGAGGCGGGCTGCTGATTTGACAGGGGGCAGGGGACGGGGGCATAGTGAAGGGTGCGGGACAGGAAGACGATTGTGCTGTTTAGCAGAATCCGGAGCTAAAAGGCGGTCGAGAGGGCACCCTGCAACATGGTCCGGGGGCAATCCTGGAGGGCGCTATCGGGAGTTGCCGGGACCCGACGTCTT
>DUVQ01000050.1 GCA_012840965.1 Oligoflexales bacterium
CTTGACAATTGGTTGTCGTGGTCTGCAGAATGCCCTCAGCTGTGCTTTGGTTTTAAATGGGCAAAGTTGTAACTGTCGAGACTGGTCTGGCTTGCAATAATCGGTGCGCTCATTGTCCACAACCACCACTTAGAAGTCTGTTTGGAAAAATCGCCAAAAACCTGAGTACTGAGGATATCAAACAGCGAATCATGATGGGTCTTGAGCAAGGGGCAGATGAAATCGCCTTTACAGGCGGCGAGCCAACGCTTAGGACTGACATTGGCCAACTAATTAGATTTGCTCACGATAACGGTGCCAAAAGGGTCAGTGTCACTACCAACGGTCGCATGTTCTCGTATGCGGCGTTTTGCGATCAGATGCTAGATGCCGGTTTAAATGGCGTCAGCGTCTCGTTACATGGACCAGATGCCAAGACCCACGAGGCCTTAACCTGCGTGCAGGGGTCTTTTAAGCAGGCAGTTTCTGGCATAGCAACGTTGGTTAAACGAGCTGCCCAACGCAGGATTTTAATTGATATCACAACCATCACTGTGGTGTGGCCTTCAAATGCCGCCCATTTACGAGATACCTTAGTCCTTGCTGGCAGTCTTGGCGCCAAGCTGCACATAGTCCAACCTTTCATCGTTTCCAGAGACACTTTGGCCAAAAGCTCAAAGTTTTTGATGACACGACAGGAGCTAAAGACCGCCATCAGTAACGCCGTGAAAGAGCCTTTGCCACATGGTGGTAGGGTAAAGCCATACAACCTGCCTGTTTGTGACTTTGATGAACTTGGAGACGTTATTGAGCACCAGCAAAAACGTTTAAAGACAGTTAAGCACTATGCAGACATTGATGATAGGAATCAGCAAGTTAGTTCCCAATTTTTCAAGGGTTTTGCCTGTGATGAGTGTGACCTTTTATGCCCAGGTGTAAGGATTGAATTGATTCCAGATACAGAACTGGCGGATTTCATTGTCAAAGATCTGAAAAAGGCGCTTGAAGGCGAATTGATTATCAGTTCGCTGGATCTGCTTGGAGTTAAAGCCATCGACAAGGTTCTTGCAGCGTGTAAGAGTCAACCAGTTGCAAAGCGTACCTTGCTGTGGGGTGGAGTAGGGCGCACCAGAAATGACCAGATTGTTGGACTTTGTGAAAAACACGGTTTTGATGAGCTGGTGTTGATGGTACGCCCAACTGTTAGGCAGGCCGGCGGAGTGCAAGCTTGGGAGCTTGGAAATGTCGATCAAATCAACTCTATGTTTGCCCATTTCAATGGCCCAGTTCGACCAGCCTTGTTTGTGGTAGTCAACTACCAGCTTGATGATCGAACGGTCGGTTTTGACACCGCACAAGTGCTGGAGCTAGCCAAGCAATTAAAGGCTTCCAAAGGCCGCAGGATTTATCTAGCTGTCTCGCCAAGAACTGACCCAGCAGCACCAGTCCTAGATTTAAAGCAGCAAGATGCCATAGTCCAGAAATCATTGGAATTGGCTGCCGCGTTCAAAACGATGGGGCTTGAACCATTGCTAGTTGCCAATCCATCTGCGCCGAAAGAACCAATGTGGTTAAGGGTTTCCTGCCATGTGCCAGCCGTTGATTGGGGCCCTTGGTTTGTGAAGCACAGATTCGCAGGACCACAGTTTGGTTGGGTGATGTGGTCATATCCGGTGTGGGTGCGTGAACCAATTCTATAATGTGGTCATTTCACGGGATTGAAGTTGCTTATTTCGGGACAGGATCCTGAACTTTGAGATCCGCTTGGATGTAGGTAAAACCAAGAACCTGCTCAAGGCTTTCTGGGAAAATCACCAAGTCCTTATTTGGCAGATTAATCTGGGGCTCACCCTCTTCTGGCTCGCCTGCAACATCCTTCAAGTTGATACGTGGAATGGCCACCACAAACGGATCCTTCAGTTGCTCGAAAGCTATGTTGAGCAGCCCGTCGAGGAGGAATTCTTTAAAATCCTGTTCTCCCCACTCTTCTCTGTTGATTGACACAATATCCATGTCTTTAAGAGTTGGTTGATTGACCTTAATAGATATCGCCCGTCCCTTCTTTGGATCGTCAACCACACTCAGTTCTGCATCAAGCTCAAGGAACAAGAAGAAGTCAACATCGGTCGGCCTACCAATAATGTTTGCATCCAGCTCCATGTAAAGGTCACCAATTTGAATTTTTAAATTGTTCTGGGGGTTACAGCTTGTAATGACTGGTGGGATTAGAGCGTAAGTCGTCAAAGTAAAGTCTGTGACTCCGTAATCTGAAAGCTTGATACCTTTTTCAGCCAAACCTGCTTCTGTCAGGTTGAACTCCAAACCAGCGTTATTCCAAAAGGCAAACAGGAACTCGTTTAACACGTCCTCAAATACAGCGGCCTGTATTTTCTCGGGATTAGTAACATTCATTTCAAAGACTTCTGGTTTGCCTGACAGACAGCCTGCCCGTCCCATTGAGCCCAAAATTGTGCGATCAACCACCTTCGGGGACGTGATTGCCATCGACAGCTCAGCATTGACGCCTTCTTTTTTCACGTCGACAATTTCTGGAATTATGGTTATCTGCAACAAGATGTTATTCATTCCAGGCAGAAGGTCATCGAGAGCCAGATCGATCGGTTCCTCAAGCTTCTCATTAATTTTATCGTCCAACTCGTTAATTTTTTCAGTCAGCAACTTTTGGACCTGGTCTCTTACAATCCTTTCGATTGTGCCTTGCAAGGGGCCGATTAACAGATTGGCACCAATGACATCAATGTGAATATTTAGTTCAGGTAAAAACTCAACCGTCGTTCCACCGATGGTGGAAATGACAAATTTGTGAGTTGTCGGATCTACTGAGATAGATGCCCGGACTTTCACTCTTAAGGTGTCTGTCGTTACATTTCCAGTGACGTCACCAATGCAGGCTGATGGTCCGCCCGGCTTTTTTGTCACGTCTAATTCCATATAAAAGTC
>DUVQ01000051.1 GCA_012840965.1 Oligoflexales bacterium
AGTAATGGTGGTGGTGGCTTAGCGGTTGGAGCCTTAAACCCGAATGGACTATGGGTGCCTGGCAGTGGTGCTAATGGTGACGACGGCCAAGACGGTAAAGGTGGTGGCGGCGGCGGTGGTGGTGGAGGAGACACCGATGATTGGTGCAGATCCGCTGGTGGTGCTGGCGGTGGCGGTGGTGGTGGAGGCTGCGCTGGTACTGGTGGCGAAGGTGGCACTGGTGGTGGAGGCTCATTTGGAATTTTCGTAACCGACGGTAAGCCGATTATTCGCAACAACGTGATTATGGCAGGATACGGAGGAAATGGTGGGCAGGGAGGTTTGGCTGGAGAAGGAGGCAATGGTGGAAACGGTGGTCTGGGGGGCACGCAGACCGAGCAGCCAGACCCAGCGACCCTTGGAGCTGGTGGAAATGGGGGCAAGGGAGGCAAGGGTGGAAATGGTGGCGCTGGTGGGGGTGGAGCTGGTGGTGCTTCGTTTGCAATTTACATCCTAGGCGCTTCATCTGACCCCATCTGCACAGACAACGAACTTAATCCTGGTGGTGGTGGCCTAGGCGGCCAAGGAGGAGCTGGAGCCGCTAACAAGGGACAAGACGGCCCTGCTGGCAGAATCTTTGGACCGACCCCAAGTTGTTCTAATTAGGCATGCATAAATCGCCTAAATCATTCGTAAGCCACACATTAAAGCTACTGGGCGCGACGCTTTTCGTGGTGTTGCTGCCTAAGCCTGCTTTGGCTATCGCCAATCCATTTACTTTAGTTTTTATGGCAGGGCTTGGATGGCAGCTTATCGCAGCTTTGGTGTTGCTAATCCCGGTTTGGTTTTATGGGCTGTCTGTAGGCTTTAGAGCTTGGCCATCGTACCTTAGGTACAGTCTGATAGCGTTATTGACTTTGGTCATAACGGCCTTGTTTCACTTTTTGGTTCCAGATACGCCAAACCATCTGTATCCCTCAGATAAGCGTGAAAGTTTTTCTGGCAGCTGCAAAGCGCTTGAGGGACATGCTGTCGGGTTTGGCCTTGAACCAACAGACATCTTGCTGGATCCAAGAGTACCTGCCCAATTTGCCATGTATCACGTCAAGGGTGCCTGCAATGTCGATCCTGACCGTTTAAGGTCGGACCCTGATTTTCGTCTCGACCTGGAAAATAGCGGCAACAGAATTGTTTTAGCAACCGAATTTCGCGTTACCATCCGTGACCTATATAACGACATCCTAAACGCCGGCCACTCGCCCCAAAAATGGATGGTCTTGGATTCTGGGACCATGTTTTTTAGGCTTGGTGATGATGCAGAACTGGTTAGCGGCCCAATTGGTGGTAATTATTATGATTTTTTGTTGGCAAACACCACCATGACCTATCGAACTTTTGCGCCGTTTATCACCGCAGACCCAGCTTATTTTCTGGCCAAACCGAACAGTTTTGGTCAGTGGCTAGCGCGGCGAACAGGGCCGCTATATGTGAATGGTTGGCCAACGTCAATTCTGGGCTCGAACAAGGCATGGCTTGAACGACGGCAATCATGGCTGTTGGGCCCCGATGCCAGTGACGTTGTGGTAGTAAAAATCATTGATTCAAGCTTAAAACCCAGCAAGCCCCACTTCGATGTCTCTGCCAGCCAGAAGGTACTGGTGACGGGGCGGATTGGTGCCTCTATGGAGGCCTTGGATAAGCTGAAAGGCAGTCCAATTAAAAAGGTCCTGTTTTTATGTGATAACTCCATGACGTGTCCCACAGCTGAGGCTTTGGCACGTGAGCAATTAGATCGTGGTGGACAAGTACTCGGTTATGTAACCCAAAACTCCATTTTTGACGACTGTTTTAGTGAACTACTGAATAAAAAACCTCGTGCTGATTTTGGCCAGGCCTGGTTTGTGATCTTGATTGCTTTGAGCGTAAGTATTGTGTTACACATCGCAGTCACTAGGCAGATAAGGCGTTTTAGCTCTAAACCTTTTGCGGATAACGTACTTAGGATAGCGGCAAGCTTTGGCCCTGCCGTTATAGGATGGGTTGCTGTTTACTTTGTGGCCAAAAGCTTCCAGCCTGGAATATTCGGACTATACCTGACTGATGCTGGCCGGGTCGGACTTTTGGGCCTGTCAATGCTCTATTTTGTTGCAGTCCTGCTTCTAGCTATTTCAATACTGACTTTTAGTACTAAAACCAAGTGGTTTTGGTTGGTATCAACAATACTGTTTTTAGGTTTTATGGCTCTGCCACCAGTTACCGGAATTACTGTACTAGAAGCTGTCACTTTGATTTTAACAATTGCAGGAACTCCGCTGCTGGCTAGGGCAACAGAAGGAGGAAAAAAGGGCGACGGATGGCAGATTATTCCTTTAAGGCAAGCTCGTATTGAATCAGTCGGCCAAAAAGCCCGTTGGCTTGCAATCGCCTTGGATCACTTACCCAATGTCCTACCAGGCTTTGTTGTGCTTGTAGATGACCCAGAGCAATTAAGCCCATCACAACTTGAAAAGATTTCGAGATTTTTAAAAAGACTTGGACCAGGTAAACGGATTGTACGCAGCACCGCCCCGGGTGAGGATGCCAAGGGCGCCGCAACATCTGGAAAATACGCATCAGTTCCAGATGTTTTACCCGGCGATGAAGGAAAAGCAATCCTTGAGGTTTTGAAAAGCTATGGCTTGGCACAGGGGCAAAGAGCTACAGTCATCGTACAAAACCAACTTGCGCCCAAGATGGCTGGTGTAGCCACAAGAGAGGAGCAATCACAAGGTGGTGGAATATTTGTAGAAGCAGCTTTGGGTGACATAGCCGCTGTAACTTCGGGGAAAGCGGGCGGCATCATTTCAGGAAGAATTGGTGCATTTTCTCGAAGCTGGCATCGATCCAGCGACTTACCACCAGCCAAGGCGTTTTTAGACATCTTTGCCATTTTGGAGAGGCGGTTTGGACAGCCAATCATGATCGAGTGGGCTTTTAATGGCCATCAGCTTTTGGTGCTTCAGGTCAGGCCTACCGCGTTTGCAAACCAGGACCATAATGATTTTACGGCCTTGGCAAAAACGCTGTCAAAGCATCGACTTAGTCGTAAACAAACAGTCTTGGACTGCACCATGTTTCCTGAGTTCAGTAATGGCACATCAGCCTTGACGATTGAGCTCGTCAAAGAAATCTATGAGGCGGGTAGCATTATAAAGAGCTGGTCTTATCGGACACTTGCGAACACAGGCCCAAAACCTCAGGTGGTATTAATCAATCAAAAGCTTTTCATGAACATGGTGCCATCAAGGCTTGTCTCGTACTTCCTGGTTAAACCTTTTGTATGGTTTACAAACTTTTTGTGGCGTTTAGCCCCGCACAGGATTATTGATGAGACTCTAGGTGATATTCGTGCAAGCTACAAAAAGCTGCAGGAAGCCGCTTTACAGGATTTGAAACCACTGCAGTTGTGGGCACTTGTAACTAGCGAATTGGCCAGAGATTTCCTGACAGCTGGCATCATTGTTGACATTTTGGCAAAGGGGCAAGATTTGACAATGGACCCTGTATTAGCGGCAGCTGGTAAGGGTTCAATTGCCAAGCTGGCCATTGATTTTCCTTATCGTAGCTTAAGTGAGTGGAGCTTAGAGACGCCTAGATTCGGTGAAGATGACTTGGACTTGATGCTGGGGGCCTTTGTAAAACGCGACCAGTTCTTTCCAATGCCAAAAACTCCTGCAGACCAAGCATTGACATTGTTGGCCCTGGCCCGTGACAACTTGTCGTTTGCAGTGGCGATTCTGCGACTTGCCCTTTTGCGCGAATTTGGCGGACATACAGGCATATTCAATCGAAGTTTCCTGGAACTGGAGACTGGCTTTGACTTTAAGCATCCCCAGCCACTGGAACTAATCCAGCCCAAGCCGGGGGCGCCGTCCAGATTAAACTTGATACAACTTGAGCAGTGGATAAGCGGTGACGCTGTAGACCAGGCAAAATCGGCTGGTTTTTGGGTCTCTTGCAAGAGCCGCGTGATCGGGGTAGTAGATGGAGACGGCTCAAATGCTGGGCACATTATCAAGGTCGTTGAGCACCCAACCGTTCAAGATGTAATTAGTTTGCCGAAAAATGCAGTTTTAGTGGCTTTGTCAGGAAATCGCCTTAGTCACGCCGCTCAGGTTTTAAGGGATCGCAAAATTCCAGGGTTATTTGGCGCCGCCAAGTTTGCAGACAAGCTTCAACCAGGCAACACGGTCGTAATTGATGAAGACGGCGTGATCGAAAACGCCAGTTAACCGTGTAATTCTGACCAGATAGAGCCGCGCTCGACAGAAACAACCAAGGGGACAGACATGGAATATGCCCCTTCCATGGTTGTCTTTAAAAGCTTGGCCACTTGGTCGCCACAGGCGGTAGAGGATTCCAAGACCAGTTCGTCGTGGACTTGCATCACAATCCTGGCATCAAGGTTTTGGTCGATTAAAGCTTGGCGCAGCCTGACCATGGCGATTTTGATGATGTCAGCAGCAAGGCCTTGGATAGGCATGTTTAAAACCATGCGTTTGGTTGCGGCCTGCTCCAGTTTGTTTGTGGCCACCAGTCCTGAAGCAGACCGTCTTCTGCCAGTTTCAGTAAAAACAAACCCTTGTTTTGTGGCGTCTTCTACGGTTTTATCCAAGAAAACCTTAACCATTGGGAAGGCGTTAAAGTAGTCCGAAATCAGCCTTTCAGCCTCGCCCCTTGGGATTTTCAGGTCCCGGCCAAGTCTAAACGCACCCATTCCATAAAGTAGGCCAAAGTTGACTACTTTGGCGGTGCGACGCATGTCCGCAGTTACCAATTCCTGCGCTACATGGAAAATTTTGGATGCAGTCCTTGCGTGAATGTCCGCCCCTTGGGTAAAGGCCTCTATCAGCGACTGATCCTTGGACAGATGAGCCAGCACCCTAAGCTCAATCTGAGAGTAGTCGGCAGATATAAACTCAGTACCTTCGGCTGCTACAAAGGCCGACCGAATCTTGCGCCCAGCCTCGGTCCTAATTGGGATATTTTGCAGATTTGGAGAAGACGACGACAGACGTCCAGTCGATGTAACCATCTGGTTGTATGAAGTATGAATCCTGCCAGTATCAGGATTTACCAGACCTGCCAAAGCATCAGCGTAGGTTCCTTTAAGCTTGGCCAAGCTGCGGTACTCCAAAATCAACTCAGGCACCGGATGCATGCCTGCAAGCTCCTCAAGGACGCTAACATCAGTCGACGGACCACTTTTGGTTTTTTTGATCACTGGAAGATTTAGCCGACTAAACAAGACATCTGCTAATTGTTTCGGCGAGTTAGGATTAAAAGGGACACCAGCTGCAACGATGATGTCCTTTTCAAGTCCTTGAACATCCTGGCCTAAAACCATGGATAACTGTTCCAAAACATCTCGAGCCACTGGAACGCCAGATCGCTCCATCTCACCAAGCACTCTGGCTAAAGGAATTTCAACGTCTAAAAGCAGCTTTTCCAGGCCAAACGTCTTGATTTGGGGTTCTAACTTCAAGCTAAGTTGCGAAACTGCTTGAGCCATTTTGGCAATCTTTGATAAATCACCGTCTGGGGCGTTTGACAGACCCTGATCAAATTCGGACAAAAAGACTGATTCCAAGGTATGAGAACTGCGATCCGAATAAAGAAGATAAGAGGCAATGGTCGGCTCAAATGACGGCAATAGCATAACCGAGTTATGTGCCGCAAACAGCTGACTCAGCTCTTTGTAGGGGGCCGCGCTAAATGGTTTGGATGACAGCTGCTTGGAGATAGATTGAAACAAGCTTGGATTGTAGCTGGCTGGTCTTAAAACATAGATTTTGTCTGATAAATCAAAGCCAACACCAAGACTTTCAGGGTTGACCGGATTTCTGGTCCCAAAGGTGGCTGCAATTGCTATGTGGCTTGTATTACCTAGCGCTTTTATGAAGTCATCGGCGCCAGCCTGAGTGGTGACCTCCACTATCGGCTTGTCAACTTGGCTTTTTGACTCAACAACGGGAACCTGTTCGAACAAATCAGCCTGACCTGTCCCCATTTCAGCCTTTACTTCAGCCAAAATCGACCTGAACTCGAACTCAGTGAGCAACTGAATAAGGGCTTCGAAATCTGGGGCACGCATTTGCAACTGCTCAAGCTTTACAGGCAGTTCAACATCTGTTTTAAGCGTCACCAGTTGTTTCGATAAATAGGCTGCCTGCCTACCCTCTTCCAAAAGCGCCTTTCGGCGACCGGTGATTTGATCTAAGTTTGCGTAAACTTCATCGAGGCCGCCAAAAGTGGCAATAAGCTCAAGTGCGCTCTTTTGCCCAATGCCTTTGATTCCAGGCACGTTATCAGCCGAATCACCAACCATTGCTAAAAAATCGATGACCTTGCCAGGGGGAACTCCCATCCTTTCAATAACACCTTGGATGTCGTAAAGCCTGTCCCGCATTGTATCCCTGGCGACTATGTCTTTATTTACAAGCTGCAGCAGGTCTTTGTCCGCGGAATCAATTACGACTTTGTAGCCTTCTTTTACAGCGGCCTTAGCCATTGTGGCAATCACGTCATCAGCTTCTACGCCTGCCACTTCAATGCAGGGAAAGCCCATGGCCCTAGCGATTTTTCTTGCTGGTTCAAACTGCTGTACCAAGGCTGGGTCTGTTGGCGCCCTAGTTGCCTTATACTCAGCAAACATTTCATCACGGAATGTTGGGCCAGGGGCATCAAAAACTAGGGCAACTTTTTGAGGATTCATTTCCTTTATGAATTTGCGCATCATCGCTGTCAGCCCATAAATGGCGTTAGTTGGCCTACCATCGCGAGTCTGCAGCCCACGAATCCCATGAAAAGCTCTATGAATCAAGCCGGTTGCATCAACCAGATATAAAGTAGGCATCCATAACCTCCTAAAAGAACCGACAGCCGACGCTGCCAATCTTGGCTTAGGTACTATAATAGCCCCGGGCCCCAATAGGAACTTGTAAAAAATGGCTCGGGAAGGAATTAAAATCGCATGCGAAAACAGACGGGCTCGTCACGACTATGAATTGTTTGATAAATTTGAGGCTGGACTTGTTTTAACTGGTAGTGAAGTCAAATCGCTGCGTGATGGTGGTGCTGCCTTGGTCGATTCCTACGTGGAGATTCGCGAAAACGAGGCGTTCTTGGTTGGCGCCAACATAGCGCGTTATTCAAATGCCTCGTACATGAATCACGAACCTAAACGAGATCGCAAGCTTTTACTGCACGCTAGGGAAATCAGGCGCTTAGGCATAAAGGTCAGGGAAAAGGGGCTAACAATCATCCCTTTGAAGATCTATTTCAAAAATGGATTTGCTAAAGTTGAGATCGCCCTTGCCAAAGGCAAAAGAACCTATGATAAACGCCATGCAATCCAAAAACGGGATATGGAGAGGGCAGCCCAGCGGGGCGATTGATGCTAAAAGTCGCTTTAATAACCACAGGTTGCAGAACTAATCAAGCCGATTCCAGTGCTATAAGGGCCGCCTTAAAAGAGATGCCAGTGCAGTTCGTGGCACAAGGCACACAGGCTGATGTGGTTGTGGTTAATGCTTGCACCTTGACTGCTGATGCAGATCGGACGGCCAAAAAGGCGATAAATCTGGCGGCACGACAGGGGGCAAAACCGATTTTGGCAGGGTGTCTTGCCACTAGGTTGGTCAATTCCAATGAGGCCACCTTAGATGACGTACTGATTGTTCCAGGGACAGCTGACCGCAACCAATTGATTTCCTTGCTAAAGAAGCTTGCCTTAGGGCAACAACCCCAAGATGTTGAAAAAACTAAGCCACTCGAATTAAGAACGCGTCCAAATATTAAAGTACAAGATGGGTGCAACCATTCATGTGCTTATTGCATCGTTCCATCAGTGCGAGGACCTGCTAAAAGCGTGGCTGTTGACCAAGTCAAGGCTGCGGTATTGGAAGCTGCAGGCTTGGGGGCTGCTGAGGTGGTTTTGACTGGAATTGACCTAGCCTCGTGGGGACAGGACTTTGGGGGAAAGACTGTTTTTGACCTGTTGGATGCTTTGCTTGGGCTGAACACGGGAATGCGATTTAGGATTTCGTCGATAGAACCTCATGGGCTTGATGAAGGTCTCTTTCAAAGGCTGGCTGGCCACAAGGACATGTGCCCGTTTTTGCATGTACCTGCCCAATCTGGTTCGCAACGAATCCTGGATTTGATGAATCGTGATGGAAATGTGGAAAAGCTTGAGCAGATGCTGCGATTGGCGAAACAGCAAATCCCAGGCCTGTCCCTTGGACTGGACCTAATCTGTGGTTTTCCAGGTGAAAGTGAAGATGATTTTGAACAAACAGTCGCCTTTGTAAA
>DUVQ01000008.1 GCA_012840965.1 Oligoflexales bacterium
GGTGAATTAGGCGAGACCTTGGCCCAAATGAATCGAATCGACAAAGATTCCAAGGAAATCGTCCTTGCCCATGAATTTACTATTCCCAAGGCCTCTGTAGACCCAAAGTATGACCCAAGGTCTGTAGATTTTGAAGCTGCGCTAAGGGCTGATACCTGTCTGCCACTAAGAGCCCAGCTTGATGAGGTTATGACGGCGGCTGCGCCTGTGCTTGGATTGAAAGGTGTAGATAAAGAAGGCTTGGACCGCGTCTTTGCAAACCTGTATAAAGGGGCACAAGCCGGAATCAACCTCTGGCAGGGTGACAAGCGCACCAACCCCGCTGGTCTGCCCTATCTATGTCAAATTCGAGTCGCCTATCACGGATTTGGCAGCGAACTATTCAGATTTTCGGAGTAACACCAGATGCCAAACCCCATTAACCGCCTTGATTACGCGATTGGTGGGCTTCTGGCTACCTTTTTCCTGATAATGCTGTTTCTTACCCTCGATATTGGGTATTCCAGAGACGAGGGATTTTATTTTAACGCGGGGGAGCAGTACTCCCACTGGTTTGATGTCCTTGCAAAGGCCCCCAAACGGGCTTTCACCAAGGCGGAAGTCAACAAGGCATTCAAATACAACGGTGAGCACCCTGCACTTCCTAAGATAATGTTTGGCCTGTCTTGGCGGCTATTTGGCAAGATGCAGGATCCAGAGAAAGCGCCTTGGTCAAAGGCTTGGTATCATCAGCGGGCGCCTCCAAAAACAATGCTAGGAATCATGTCTGAAGCCACAGCCATGCGCTTCCCAGCCTTGGTTACTAACAGCTTTTTGATTTTTCTGCTGTATATTTTTGCAGCCAGATATACAAATCGTCGTGTTGCGCTTGCGGCCACCATAGGATGGATGCTTACCCCACACGCCTTTTGGCATTCGCATTTTTCATGCTTTGATATGCCAATGGTCACCATGTCGTTTGCGACCGCTTACTGTTTTTACCGCTCGGTGACCTTGCCTGGCCCTGAGCCTGGACGAACACGTCCGAAGGGTTCCTGGAGATGGGCCATCCTTACAGCAGTGGTCTGGGGTTTAGCCCTTAACACCAAACATAACGCCTTTTTCCTGCCTATAATTTTCCTGATGTGGTGGGTATGGCATTGGCGCAAGGACTTCAAGTTCTCTTGGTCTGGCCGAGGCCTGCAGATTCCGCCAATCCCCTTGGCATTTTTTGCGATGCTGTTCATTTCACCACTGATCTACTATGCCCTTTGGCCAAGACTGTGGTTTGACCCAATCGGCCATCTAAAGTGGTACTTTGGCTTTCACGCCAAGCACGTTTTTTATTGGGCCTATTACTATGGCACTTTGTTTACTAAACCCCCATTTCCAGTGGCATTTCCATTTGTTATGTCCGCAATGACCCTGTCAGGCATGACGGCGATACTAGCGGTGGTAGGCCTAGCACACACCGCCTGGCTGCGAATTTTCCGGCCCATCATCGCCAAAGCAACCAGCATCACACAGGCCCCTGCCCCTGTCCCTGCCCCTGCCGACGGAATCTTGGCCCAAACCCCCGGCCTGACATCGTTTTTGTTGTTAAATTTCCTAGTTCCGTTCGCGGTTATAGCCCATCCACAGACCCCGATCTTTGGTGGCACCAAGCACTGGATGCCTGGAGTACCGTTCCTGATGATCTTCGCTGGTGTCGCGTTTGATCGCATATTAGCAATAGCAACCCAAAACCGGCACCGCTGGTCAAAAGCCATAATAACCGCGCTGATCGCACTCGCCTTCATCGTCCCTGCAACCCGTGACACCCTCCATGGCTACACCAACGGCTCAACGTTCTACAA
>DUVQ01000052.1 GCA_012840965.1 Oligoflexales bacterium
ACGCTCACTGTCAACATCAGCCACGTCTGAATCTGGTGTCTCGGTGGAATCACCAGCCACGTCACCTGTCAGTGCGTCATCATAGATGATCTCTTTATCATCCGGGGAGCATCCAAAAAACAGCGCAGCAACCAAACCCATTGAAATTACAAAGCGTTTCATCTAGTCCTCCTGCGGCACAAGAGCCGAAGTTTGAGCAAATTGTATTGCTCTAAAAGGTTTTACGCAATATGACGCATGGCACAAAAGGGGTGATTACATGAATGACACAAACGTTTATTGCGAATTTACAGGGTTATGGAGTTGGGCTCGGTTATAACTAGAAGAGGTATGAAATACCAAACTGGAAGCCGAGGTGGCCAGCGACACCAGAGCCTCCCTCCACGGCAACAACAGCCGGACCAAACTCTAAGTTAGCGTGAATATTCAGCTCCCTAATCACATTGTATTCGAAGCCTATGTTCCACAGTATTGGGATCTCACCCACTGCAGTACGGAACCAAACGCGAATCGGCATCCTAAGTCCAGCGATAACGGCGATGCGAGGGTTGTCCCAGCGATGGCTGTACTTAACTTCCGGTCCACCAATCTGAAACGCTGCATCGAAAAACCCCAGATAGTTCATAGCAATACCAAGATCTGCACCAAGGGAGATTGCGTGCGGACCTTGCTTCCACACCTGGCCCTTTAGCTGGACACCAAACGTGTTACCAAAAGTGGCATTCCAGCTCTGAATGTTGTAGCCAAGGTAATCAAGAGTAAGGAATGGCGTAATTTCAAACTCCGGTGAGACTGGGATATGCACGCCAAAATCAGTGGACGGCCAACCAGACCGGACCTCAAACGCGTAAGTACCCTTCGGCAGGATTTCGGCACCTTGGGTCAACCAACCAGACCCGCCCTTAGATTTGGCTAAAGCTGTTGATGCGGTGGACATAACGGAAATGGCTGCTACCACTGCAACCAGCGTCCTAAGAATCGACTTCATGCTACCCTCCAAAAATTTAAACACTCTGATCTATCCCTAAGCGAAAAGCTCGCGTTGGTAGATGCTCGGGCCGGATTGTATAACAACAGTGCTGAGCTTTCAAACGTCACCCAAATTTATCATTATAATCAGGATAATGCAGTCAAGGCAGAAGCCTGAATCACCAAAGGTATGAGATGCCGATTCGGCCACCAGCATGGGCAAAAGTGCGGACAATACCTCCACGGGCTACGTAAACGGATGGGCCGAATTCGAAGTTTGCGTGAATGTTCAGCTCCTTGATCACATTGTATTCAACGCCGGCGTTGACCAGAATTGGAATTTCACCAGCCGCGGCACGCATCCAGACGCGAATCGGAACCCTGAGTCCAGCAATCAGAGCGATTCGAGGGTCGTCCCAGCGATGACTGTACTTGACTTCTGGGCCTCCAATCTGGAAGGCTGCGTCAAAACCACCTATGTAGTCCATGGCTATACCAAGGTCGGCTCCAAGTGTGACTGCATCTGGACCGTTTTGCCACAGTTGGCCCTTTAACTGGACACCAAGCGTGTTTCCAATGGTGGCACCCGCTTTGACATTATAAAAACCATAGTCAAGGGTAAAAAATGGCATGATTTCAAACTTGGACGTGATCGGGATGTGAACACCAACATCGAATGCCGGCCAACCAACGCGGAGTTCCAGTGCATAAGCGCCCTTTGGCAGGATCTCGCCGCCCTGGGTCAACCATCCAGAAGTACCTTCAGATTCAGGTGAATCCTCAGATTCGACGGGCGCTTGGGATTCGGATGGAGCACCAGACTCGTCTGGAGCCTCAGACTCGGCAAAAGCTGTTGAAGCGGTGGACATAATTGACATGGCCGCAAAAATGGCAACAAGCGTTCTAAAAATCGACTTCACTTTATCCTCCTCTTTTCGCCCATCCGTATAGACAAAGCAATTCAGTGGCTACGTGGGCACCTGCGATGGCCGTTATGCCTGTTGGGTCAAAGGGTGGCGCGACCTCTGTAACGTCGCCTCCGACCAAATTTATGCCCGCCAAGGCCCTAAGCAGCGCGGCGACTTGCCAAGATGCCAAGCCTCCCCACACTGGAGTGCCGGTACCAGGGGCGTAGGCTGGGTCCAGGGCGTCGATATCAAAGCTTATGTATGTAGGCCGGTCGCCAACCAGCGATTTAATCTCTTGGGATATTTGGTCAATCGACCGCTGTTGTATCGAGGGCGCGTCAATGATTTTCAATCCACAGTAATCATCACAATGAGTTCTGATGCCAACAAGGCATGAAGTTTTGGGGTCTATGAGCCCGGTTTTGACTGCTTTGTAAGTCCAGGTTCCATGGTCCAAACGCTCTAAATCATCGTCAGGCCATGTGTCCGAGTGAGCATCAAACTGAATCAGGGAAATTGGGCCATATTTTTGGGCAAAGGCCTGCAAAATTGGCAAGGAAATGAAGTGATCGCCACCCAGGCTTATCACACCCACCCCAGCCGCCAAAATCCCGGCAATATGCGCCGATAAAGCCGCAGGAAAATCCTGAGGCTTTGCGTAATCAAAGGCTAAGTCACCGTAATCAATGACATTTAATGATTCAAGAGGCGAGTACCCCCAACCATAGGGAGGATCAAATGGCAAAAGACTAGAGGCAATCCTGACTGCCCTAGGTCCAAATCTGGCACCAGGCCTATTAGTAACCCCCAGATCAAACGGAACCCCGGTAAAAGCCAGGTCCACCCCAGCGAGGTCCTTAGTATATCGACGCCGCAAAAAGCTAGTCGCCCCACCAAAAGCATTCTCGAAGGCCAAACCTCGCAAGTTGTTGGAGGTAAAGGCCAAATCAACCTGGTTTTTTGAATCGCTAAGGGACATCGCTGTATCCATGAACACACCCAGGGGCGATTTTAGCAGATTTGATGCAGGCAGGGGGAGCAGAGGCAGGAGCAGAGGCAGGAGCAGGGGCAGGAGCGGGGACAGGGGCAGGGACGGGGCCAGGGACGGGGGCAGAGGGAGGCGATTGTGCTGATCTGCAGGATTTGGAGCTAAAAGAAAGTCGAGAGGGCACCCTGCAACATGGTCCGGGGGCAATCCTGGAGGGCGCTATCGGGAGTGGCAGACAGTCGGGGTGGCAACGGGAGATCTCGGGCCCGGAAGGATGCCCACGGACATGTTTTATAACTACAACGAAGAGATCAAACGCAAAAAAGATCGAACAATCGGGAGCCATAACATGCTAGTTAGCAGGATCTGCAACAGGGTCAGGATCAGAGGCGGGGACGGGGCCAGGGTTCACTCGGCGTCTTCGAGCAGGTATCTGGCAATTACACCGTCGATGTCTGGGCCGTTGGACATGGGGTCCTTGACGAATGGCTCGTTTGTGTCTGGGTTGATGACCGTGTGGGCTGAGACTAGCTTGATGAAGCGAAAGCCTTGTTCTTTGATCTGTTGGGCCAGCCCCCCATCCATTGGAAGGTCGTCTAAATCAAAATGGTCTCCACCCGCAAGCTCGAAATCGAAGGGATCTACAGGATTTGAGTCCTGGTTGTACTTCACAGGGTACCTGCCTGCAAAGCCTGGCCATAACTCTGGATTCGGCTCATACTTGGTCTCATCTGCAGCCGTGTAGTCATGTGGAAAAGCCACGAAGTTCTCGCCATCAATCGAGAGCATGACCACTATCAAATCCATGAATGTGTATGATGGGCCAGACTGGAAGCCATTTTCAAACACCACAAAGTCGGTACCTGGTCCATTTTGGACAACTGCCCCACCCCAGGAAAGCGTTATATAGTTATCGACTCCCTCTTCGTAGCCAAGAGAAAACACGTCATAGCTCCCGGCATATTGTCCAGCACCATACACACCATTGGCGGCTTTGTTGGCATCTTTAAAGCCCTCGCCCGTGTGACCGGGAGCATCAACGACAACATTTGCAAGATAAACCCCAGGAGTTGGCTCGTTGACCGTTTCGGAATCATTCAGACCGTCGTTATGAACCTCGGAATCATCCAAAGCATCGTCCAAAACCTCCGAATCACTCAATGCGTCGATCAAAGTTTCAGAATTATCCATCGCGTCGTTGAAAACTTCAGAGTCATCCAAAGCATCGTTGAAAACCTCGGAATCATCGGAGTCATCGAACACGTCGACGAACGCCTCAGAATCATCGGACACATCGGTAAAAGTCCCAGAATCATCCGCTGCATCGCTGAACGCGTCAGACCCGCTCAAAGCATCGTTCAAATCTGGACTATCAGCCCCACCACAGCCAGCTAAACTAACGGCAATTATGGCAACAACGGTAGCTATGTATGTCTTCATAAACAGTCCTGAAACTATTCTTGGGGAATCATCATGCTCCAAGCAAACCCACCACAACCAGCCTCTAAATCCGCACGGTCAGCAGGAGCTGCATTTAAGGCCTCTTCCTTGCTTGCAGCATCGAATGCGGTCTGACAGTAGAACAGATCGCCCTCTGGTCCATAGGTCCAATCAAAACGGCTCCACAGATTGGGATTCCACGCATTTTCGGAATCATTCAGGGCAACAGCCCATTCCTCGGAATTGTTGAATTCATCGATGTGGAAAACAGAGGCCATTTCACCCAAACCCATCGTCCAGGTAGTTGCAGTTATCTCGTGTGGTGTACCATAACCGTCGACATAACTGCCGATGAGCTCTAGTTCGTCGCCACCACCGCAGCCCAAGGTTATAAACAAACTGGCTGCAAACACCGCGAGAAGAGATTTACGAACGTACATGTGTCCTCCTTTTGTCCGGCGGGAAACTATGCTTGATCCTGGATAAAAAACTGGCAAGCCGCAACGCTTCCTCCCGAAACATTATGCGTTTATGGACGTAGGCGAGTGTCCTGGCTCCCGGATCATCCTCCCCCAGCCCTTCCCGGCGTCACCCGACACCAGTGGATTTTCTGGGTTTGTCCTCGGTTACAGTTGCGGGGGCAGCGACGGCATCTCACCGAACTTCCTGCACCGTCCGTCCGAATCAGGGAATTATTGGGCAATAATGGCGCGAGTGTCAAGAGGAAGGTCAGGGACAGGAGCGGGGACAGAGACAGGATCAGAAACAGGCCAACAGATTTGCGGTACAATCCGCTTGGCCTCTGCTGGTATGTGTAAAAATGAGCATTACATCCATCATTCGAACGATTCAATCAAATGCAAGACACTACGGACCAAAAACCGTCTTACAGGTCACTTCCGGACACAACCAAGTCGAATACTCCTGGGTCGAAGTTTGGAACGCCTTGATTGCCATAGCCGAGCAGATCACCGCGGCCCAATTGCCCCACGAAAGAACTGTTGGAATCATGGCCCCTCAGTCTGGTTCCACTACACTACTACTCGAACTTGGAATTTTGGCCGCAAAAGGTGTTGTTTGCTACCTCGACCCCCCATATACCCAGGCACAACTGGACCAATTTGTATTTGAAACTCGGCCATATCTGATATTTGCCCCAAAAGAAGAGTGGGACAGAATAATTGCCACTGGCGATAAGTTCAAGGAACCCATAGCATGTCTACCGATTCCCACACTGCAACCAGATTATGCTCAAAATATTTCCCAGGACCTTGAAAACCGACTGGCGATTTTGGGCCCTGATGCTCCAAGCCTATCGCTGCGGACTGGGGCTAAGACCAAGGCTATTCAACGATGTAACCTATCCCATAAAAGCGTTTGCGCCATTTCCTTAGCCTTAGCACAAACTATTGGTGCGACCCCATCCGATGTCTGGCTAATGCCTAACTTGAGGGCGAGACCGTTTGATAAGTTGGCAGGACACTACGCAGCAATCACCACCGGCGGAGAAATCGCCATCGTAGAGTCTCAAGAGCCCTTGGAACTAATAAAGCAACTATGGCTGGCCAGACCAACCATTTTGGTTTGTACAGCCAGTCATCTTGAGCAGTTGGTTGCACAGGTAGAAGCAGAGACAGCCAGTTTAGGAGGCTTACAGGGTTGGTTGCTTAGAAGCGCCTTGGCTGCTGCGGGCCTAAAAGAGCAAACCCTAAAGGACAAGCTAGCAGCCCCGTTTCTCTCTAAAATACAACTCGAGATTTTTGGTGGAAGGCTTCGCACCATCGTCACTGGTTTGGGGGCGATTGCCCCAAGTACTCGCAAGTTTTTCCATAGCATAGGCATAGATGTGCGCGGCACCTACGGGGTGGCAGAAGCAAGTGGTATTGTCACGATTGATGCCAGTTTTGCTGATGTCCCGCCTGAAAACGTTGGGTTCCCTTTACCAGGCGTAGAACTAAAAATCACTTCCGATGGCAAAATCTTGGTGTCTGGCGCGGGCATGATGCAGAACTACAGAAGATCAAACCATCAAGATGACCCGCAATTTGAAGATGGATGGGTGCATACCGATGATCTGGGCAGGATGAATCCAGATGGTAGCTTGGTATTTCTTGGTCGCCAGCCATTTCAAGTGAATCCCGAGATAGATTACGAAACGGCCTACACCATCAGAAACGTTGAATCGGCAGGCCGGAGTTGCTCTAATCCAACTCCTATTGGAGCAGGGCCGGAACTCCATGAACCAGGCAGACAATACTTAGGAAAAGAATGACTCGCACCTAATCAACCAGTTTCCCTGGATTCATGATGCCTGAGGGGTCGGCCTCACGGCGCACAGCTCGAATCAGGCTTAAACCAAGCTCGCCCTTTTCCAAAGACAACCAAGGCTTATGATCAATCCCCACCCCATGGTGATGGCTGATTGTGCCGCCATGCTTAGCGATTGCATCACATATGGCCGCCTTTATGGGCCTCCACTGGCCGACCGGATCATCTTGATTTAGTGGATACATCAAGATGAAATATATACACGAACCAGTTGGGTAAGAGTGTGACAAGTGAGCCATAACATGGACTTTTTGCCCATAACGGCCTAGCTCGGCCTCAAGCGCCTCTCGAACCTCCTTCTGCACAACGCCAATCTTTGACCACGGCACCGCAGTTTCGTGGGTATCAGTGGCTATTCCGGCATCCAAGAGGTCATCACGCATGTAAGGATGCAGATAACGGTCGCGGTGCCAGTTTTTCGTAGGAGAACTGCCCACAGAAAGCCCGCGGTGTGCCCTACAAATGGCTAGGGCCCTTGAAACATCATATTCAACATCCCTTAAGCTTCCTTCAGTTCCGATCAAGGCAACGCACTTTTGATCCTTGAAGCCAAAGGGTGAAAGGGCCTTCATGCCGAGTTCCTTCCATTGGTTACCGCTTCCCATCTTCAGATACGTGGTTGTCTCAACAGCATCAGACAGGCGCATATACGACAATTTCAGGTTCGCTTGACTGATTGCCCGCAAGGCTGCAGTTCCGGCCTCGAAATCCGGGAAAAGCACGGCCTTTATCTGATAGGCCTCGGGCTTAGGACGAATCCTGATGGTAGCCTCAACAATTACTCCAAAGGTCCCCTCAGAACCTGATATGCACATGTCCAAGTCAGGACCGGCCGCAGAAACAGGGCCCTTCCAGGTAACTAGTTCCCCTTTGGGGGTGATAACTACGCAGGATTCCAGCATGTCATGGATATCGCCATACTGATTCGACTGCTGACCAGATGACCTGGCTGCAATCCAGCCCCCCAAAGTGGAAAATTCAAAGGACTGGGGATAATGGCCAAGGATGTGGTTGGTTTTTGCCAGTTCAGCCTCAAGATCCGGCCCATAGATGCCGGCCTGGAAAGTAGCAGTCTGATTTTCAGGGTCAAACGCCAGTATTCGGTTCATATTGGTCATATCCATACACACAACCGGTCGCCCTTGCGGGTCCCAGGCATCCACGCCTCCTACGACACTCGACCCACCCCCGAAAGGCACAACGACCCAATTGCGCTCAACACAAAGGCGCAAGATGTTGGCCACCGCTTGATTTGAATTAGGCAAGACCACCGCATCAGGGGCATGTTTCACATCGCCCCGTCGAAGACGCAACAGGTCAGGTAGACTGCGCCCCATTGAGTGCATAAGCCTAGACATGTGGTCCTGTTCCACAAATTCCTGCCCACCAGCGGCAGCTATAAGGTCGGCCGCTTCAGCCTCACTCAGCCGCACACTAGGCAGTTGAACATCTTCTGGGTTTACTGGCGGGACGTGGGTACCAACCAAATCTGCCCCCAATTGCTTGCCCAGCCACCTTAAAAACGTGTCACGCTGGCCATGAAAATCGTAGCGGGTATTAGCCCAACCCCACCCGCACCAATTTGTATCACTTCGTTTGACTGCCATGTTCTATCTCCTGCGCTCCAACTGCTGGATGAAGCATCCAAAGTCCCATTTCAGCATTTTTGGGACGACCTGAAAAGGCATCGCGAATTACGACCTTTTCCAAATAAAAAGGCTCAAAATCCCAGCCACTTGCCTTAAGTTTTGCCTCGGCTAAGTCCGACTCGTCGGTAACCGTCGCCCAGGCACCTCGTAACCAATATAGATCACACTCGCCAGGACTTCGAGGCTGAAAATCTTTTGTTATTAGCCGTACAAACAAATATCCCTTGTCTGTGCACTCTGGAGTGACTCTGTCTGGATTGGCACGACCTTCGATTTCCAGTGGATACCACACGTCTGCATCGTTTGGTTGATCAATCTCACCTGCAAACCATATCTGACTGTTATCTGGTAGTTTGGGGGCCACTTTCGCCAAAAACTGATACTGGACAGGCAGCGGATCTGGCTCCCAATCCCATGAAAAGGCCATCCAAAGCATCGCTGTGGTAAGCGCGGCCAACAACAGGGGGGCAATTACCTTTTGTGCCTTGGGAGCCAACTTCAAAGCCATCTTGCCGAACCATCCAACGGCGGCCCCACCCAAAAGGGCCATGAAGGGCCAGCCAACAAGCCCGTAACATTCATGGTGGACTTCCATGGACTGAAAACCGGCAATTGCAGTGGCCAAAGGTGTCAAAAACCAGGCCGCAAAAAGGGCGACCAAGCGCCCCCTGCCCCACCCTACTAAAGTACCTAACGCGCCAAGCACGACAATAATGACGCTGTGTGACTCAGGCGCAATAACTAGACGATAAAATTGCTTTTTAAAGACTGATGCAAACAAATCAAATGAGACAAAAGTGGGCTTGACAACTGGGGTGGCGATTTCATCAAGGATTATCCTGAGCGCACCTGCTAGTGCCAGCAAAATCGTAAAAACGATTACAGATGACACCGCATGCAGCTGGCCACGTAAGTGCTTGATTGAAAACAGCCCCAAGACTGCCAACGGCACAACCAGCAACACTGATTCTGGCCTAGATAAAATGGCGAAGATCCAAAAAATCCCGGCCACAACTGCTGATCGAATACTTGGCCTTTGCCTTACAGCTTCAGTTGCCACGAAGGCCAGCACGCCCATAAAGGCGGCCGTGACGCCAGCATCTAAAACCTGACTCCATCTGATTAAGTCAGGTGAAAAGACGGCCAAAATCCCGGCGGCAATCCCAGTCAATGGGCCCCACCACATGGTCCCAAGAATTGCTACCAAGGCCACTGTGCCAGCAGAAAACAGCAAGGAAATCCATTGTTGTGCCACGACCGGATCTCCAATTGCCCAGGCTAATGGCGCCCCCCAGGCGGCTGCAAAGCGATACCAGGTATGGCGGGTAAACAGGGGAATTCGTTCAATTTCAGCAAAATTAATAGGCCCGGCAGTCCCTAAAATCAACCTCAACACAATGGCCAGCAAAAACGCGATGGCGGCCAAAAGCAAAAGCCTTTTACCAGTTTGCCTGCTTTCCCAATTCCAAAGGTCAAAGCCAAGGGAAATCAAGCCCAAAATGAAAAGCAGCCACATCGCGACCGGAATAATGCCATTGAACCATAAGTCACCCGTGGAATTTCCGATGTGGTGCGGTTTAAAAGCCCTAAAAGGGCCGCTACTTGGTGGCAGCCACTTCTTGCCAGGGGCGGCCAAAGAGAGCCAAGGTTGATAGTCACTGCTTTCAAACTTGGCCAAAACTGCGGATTTAATCGTTTGATTAAAGGCCCGATTTTCAAAGCTGACGCACCAATGGCCAGCAACAGTTCCCTTGCATGAGAGTTGGGGGTCAGTTAGTTCTATTTGCCCGCAAGATGGCCCATCGCAGACTCGTGCCATGACCTTGCTTTCTTCGATTGAAGCTCCATCAAAACGAGCGTTTGCGCCGATATCTGAAAAAATCTGCTGGATCTGAGCTGCTACATCAGGCCCCAAAACCCTTGCAGGCTCTTCGCTAAAGGCCCATTGGCTCGCAAGCAGAATCGCACAAACCAGCGTGATTACTATGTGTTTTTGACTAATCAAGCAAACCCCACCCATTGGGTGAGGCTAGTGTAACTCAAAATCACGCCACCGGTGTGCCAGATTCCAAGTTGGGCCTAGAGGCGTGCCACCCAAAAACCCCGCCTGTGTCGATGGCTGACTTGCGATTGAGGCTAAGATTTTCGGCGCCAGTTGGCTAGCCGCGAAAAGTTTGATAGTGTCCGTCTGTGGACTTTTTTGGAGTAAACAACATGAGATTTCTTGGGGCCTTCATCTTCTCATTCATTTTGGTTCTTGCCGGCACACAGGCAGCGCAGGCCTGTACGAACTTTCTGGTGACACCTGGGGCATCGACCGATGGCTCGACTTTTATTACCTATTCGGCAGATTCCCATGATCTTTATGGTGATTTGCAGGTAATCCCTGCTGGTGTGCACCCCAAAGGCTCAACCATCACCATCTATGAATGGGACAGTGGAAAACGCCTGGGTGAAATTCCGCAAGTGCCACGAACCTATGCGGTGGTGGGCCATATAAATGAGCACCAAGTTGGCATTACTGAAACCACGTTTGGCGGCCGAATGAAACTGGTTGACCCCAAAGGGATAATCGACTATGGCAGCTTGATGTTTATAACCCTTCAGCGCGCTAAAACTGCAAAAGAAGCCATCCAGATCATAGTGGACCTTACCACCGAATATGGGTATGCCAGCGGCGGCGAGTCTTTCAGCATCAGCGACCCCAAAGAAGCCTGGATCATGGAGTTTGTTGGCCGGGGTGAATGGGGCAAAGGCATCTTGTGGGTGGCCAGAAAGGTACCAGATGGCTATGTTTCCGGGCACGCAAATGCCGCCAGAATTCGCCAATTCCCCAGAAACGACAGAAACACGCTTTTTGCCCCAGATATCGTCCAGTTCGCCAGGGACCGCGGCTGGTATGAGGGGTCTGAGGCTGATTTTAGTTTTGCGGACACCTATGCCCCCGCCGATTTTGGAGCACGACGTGCCTGTGATGCCAGAGTCTGGGCGTTTTTTAGACGAGTCGCTCCAAACATGAACTGGACCACTGATTGGACTGACGGGAAACCAGATGCAGAACCGTTACCTTTGTGGATTAAACCTGAAAGAAAGCTTGATGTTGCAGACATGATGGACCTGATGCGTGACCACTTCGAGGGCACGCCTTACGACCTGTCCAAGGGTGTGGGTGCCGGCCCATATGAACTGCCCTATCGTTGGCGCCCCATGGAGTGGAAAAACAAGGGTAAGACTTACTTTCATGAGCGTTCCACCTCAACCCAACAGACCGGCTTTAGTGTTGTCGCACAGTCACGGGCCAAGCTGCCAGGCCCTATTGGGGGGATTTTATGGTTTGGCGTGGATGACACTGCTTTGACCGTTTATGTGCCAATGTACGCTGGTATCCTGAGCGCACCTCACGCCTTTGCTCCTGAGACTGCCGATTTCAAAACCTTTTCTTGGGATTCCGCGTTTTGGACCTTTAACTGGGTTTCAAACTGGGTTTACACCAGGTACAAGGACATGATCGTGGACCTGAAGGTTGTGCAAAGCGGCTTTGAAGGCTCATACATCTCTGAGATTCCAGAAATCGACGCCGCCGCGTTGGACTTGTACAAGCGTTCACCAAGGCTGGCCAAAGAGTATCTGACCAAGTTCAGCCATGAACGTACGGCGACGCTTCTTAGCAGGTGGCAAAAGCTAGGCCAAGAACTGTTCATGAAGTACCTTGATGGAAACGTCCGAGACGAAAAGGGTAACGTCACCCACCCACCTCATCCAGACCACTGGCTGGATCGAATTACTGAAGAACGGCCTGGTTTTTACGAAGTCCTACCTATGCCAGGCCAACTTCAGGAGGGCGAGTAGGCGCCGCAGCGAATTGCCTTAGTAACGCATGAATTATGGTGACTATCAGCCCATTTTTGACTACGATCCCGTGATTCTTGAAGGAGTCTGTTGATGGAGTCCAACGAAAATAAAAAGTTTCCCCGTTCATTTTGGACCGCTAACGTAACCGAGCTGTTTGAGCGTGGTGCGTACTATGCAATGGCTAGCTTTGTTGTCATCTACCTCGGGCAACTTGGGCTTGGCGACTATTGGCCATCTGTCTTGAATGGGGTTTTGTGGACGCTTATATACTTTTTGCCGATCCTGTCTGGGACCATTGCAGATCAGGTGGGGTTTAGAAAATCGCTGATTCTGGCCTTCATTTTGTTGACGGCTGGCTATTTGTTCATGGGCTCACCCGTGTGGTCAGGAGGGGCTGAACTAAGCGACACAGTTGGCAAGGAATTTACCGCTGGCATAGACGTGCTTTTGCCTCTGCTGCTTGGGATTTTATTGATCGGAGTCGGGGGCTCGTTTGTTAAACCATGCATCAGTGGGACGGTGCAAAAAACGGCTGTCGGCAAGGCTACACTTGGGTTTGCCATCTTTTACATGGTTATCAACATTGGCTCTTTGTTTGGCCGCGGCGTGTCATATGCTGTTCGCACCAAAATGAATGACCTTTCATTGATATTTGCGGTTGCCGCGGCGTGCTCGATCCTTGCCTTGCTGACAGTGATTTTTGTGTACCGGGACCCGGAAGTGGAGCTTGGTGAAGGGGCTGTGTCAAAGCCAAGAAAGAGCGTTGGCGAGATCCTGATTGGGATGGTAACCGTTTTAAAAAACGCAAGATTTGCCTTGTTTTTGCTGGTCTCATCAGGGTTCTTTTTCCTGTATGCCCAGGTTTACAACGTTTTGCCCCTGTATCTGAAACGAGTCGTTGAAACCAATCCTGCGGTTGACTTGTACACGATGGCAAACCCCTTTGTAATCGTGTTTTTCCAGCTTTTAATAACCAAATTATTTGGTAAGATGCGCCCCATCCGCTCGATCATTGTTGGGACCATAATTATCGCGTTATCGATGATTATCAACTTGATTCCAATCTTTTTTGCGGACAACGTCAGGGTCGCCTTTATGGGCTGGTTGCCAGTCGGATCTGTGATGATCATCCTGACTGTCGCCATGATCGCGTTTGGAGAGCTTTTCACCTCGGCGCGTTCGTATGAGTACATCGGAGCCTTGGCACCCAAAGGTCAGGAAGGACTGTTTTTGGGCTACGCAAACCTGCCAATGGCGATTGGTGCCTTGGTTGGTGGACCAGCTGGCGCCGCAATCTTCAATGAAATCATGGCCAAAAACGCAGTTGAATTGGAAAATGGCCTGCTTGAATTAGACCCCTTCTACAACGCTATGGGCTGGACAGTGCTGATGGGTATTGGACTGGCCTCCGCTATCAGCATGGTGCTGTACAATCAATGGATTGAGCGCCACCCAGCTAAGTGATTCTATTTATTAGTCTTGATGAAGTTGGTAACCATCGAAACCATTCCGGCTACGTCGGCTACGTTTGCAGGCACCACAAGGGTGGTATCAGAGGAATTGGCCAATTCGCCAAACTTTTGCAGGTAGTTTTCGGCAACCCTAAGCTGCATGGCCTCCATTCCACCGCGATCAACCACTGCAGAGGCAACGGATCGCAACCCCTCAGCGGTTGCGGTAGCCACGGCGCGAATGGCTGCAGCCTGGCCTTCGGCTTCGTTGATGCGCTGCTGTTTTGTTGCCTCGGAGGCCTTGATAACCTGCTGTTTTTGGCCTTCAGCATTGTTGATTGCTGCGTCTCTTTCACCTTCGGAGGTCAGGATCATCGCTCGCTTTTCACGCTCGGCTCTCATCTGCTTTTCCATCGCGTTCAAGATATCACGTGGCGGCGTGATATTCTTGATTTCATAGCGCAAAACCTTGACACCCCAAGGTTCAGAGGCCTTATCTAGTTCTGAAACCACAGCGGCGTTAATGTTGGTTCGCTCTTCGAAGGTCCTATCCAAATCGATTTTACCTATCTCAGAACGCAAGGTTGTTTGAGCAAGCTGCATCAGGGCGTAAACGTAGTCATTCACCCCATAAGACGCACGTTGGGGATTTAGAACCTTCAGGTACAAAACGCCATCAATACCAACCGAGACGTTATCCCTAGTAATACAGGTCTGCTCGGGGATGTCGATTGCCCGCTCTTTAAGCTCGTGGCGATACCTGATTACATCGATAAAAGGCAGCAGGATATGAAATCCAGCCTCCAAAACGGCGTGAAACTTACCAAGCCGCTCAACCACATAGGCATATTGCTGGGGCACAACAACGGCCGTTTTCGCTATGATGACCAGCACAACAACAGCCAGAACTCCAACAACAATCAGTGTCGGCGTCATACTCTACCTCTTTTAATTAATACCATTTATTTGTTGACTGTCATCTACCACGACGTGTAGTGACAACCCATCCACCTTAACTACCTTGCAGCGCTGACCAGGTGTCAGTGCCGAGTCACCAACATTTACAGCGGTCCATACTGTGCCACGAAGCTCAATCGCCCCGCGATCACCTGGGGCAATCTGGTCATTTGCGATTCCGAGCTCATCTACGAAATCATCAACGTTTTTAGCAGGTTTTGACTGCATTCTGCGCATTATTTGACGACGGAATAGCAAAAGAGAGGCTACCGACAGCACCGAAAACGCCAACAACTGCAACCACAAGGGTGTGCTGGGCACAATGCCAGTCACTAGGCCGATTACAAGTGCAGCCGCCCCAAAGAACATGATAAAAACACCAGGAGCAGCCATCTCAATGACCATCATCACCAGACCCGCGACAATCCATATCCACCAGGACATAATCACACCCCAAAAAACTAGTTGGCTATCCTAGGCAGCAGTAGCACCGTTGCCCGAGCCCTACTCCAGGTCCTGTCCCTGGTCCTGCTCCTGTCCCTGCCCCTGTCCCTGATCCTGTCCCTGATCCTGTCCCCGGTCCTCATATCGCTCCACCGAACCAACTGGGACGGCATTCGCCGGAGCGATTTCCACTGCGCTCACAGGCACAGCCTCTTGGCTACTCGGCTTGTCCTTTCTGAGGCCCAGAATTGCTGGGAAATCAAATCCAATACCAAGCAGCAATCTAAAGTCCCAAGTGTTTCGCTGTATGATACCGATGCTGCCATCTGGCGCGTACAGGTCCTTACCACAGTTAGCCCAATCACCACCCGTGCAGGCCGGGTTTCCAAATATTCGCTCGGCCCACGATCTGGGCTGCGTCACGTCATAGGAGGCTCGGATATCAATGGGCAGATAAATCCCCTCAGCCAATCTAATCGCAAGATTGATACCAAAAGTCAGCCTTGTAGTAGTCGGCGATGATGTCTGAAAGTTGTAGTCCTTGAATTCTTGCGGCACATAGCTCTGCTCTGCCCAAGTCTTAAATGGCAGCACAAACTCGGGGCCAATCACCAAGCCCAGCCTGATTGGCTTAAGTGGCAAGATGAACTGCACCAGCAAAGGAAGGCGCACATTTATCCTTTGAGCGTTGATCTTCCAATCGTAGCCTTCTAGTGGATGCTCCCAGATTTCGTCATTCTCAAACAAGACATCTAGTTCAAGTCCAACAAATTTAAAAAACCGCAGTTGCAGGTACAAACCGCCACCAGCACCAAATCCACTTCTTTCATTACCAAACAATACATCCTGATTAACCATATCCAACGGGCTATCTGCAGGTTTATTCCAGTAGTTATAGCCCCCCATTCCCTTTAAACCAAACTCAAACGAAAAAATGTCGCCCCAAGACGCCTGGGCAGGAGCCGCCATCAACAAAATTCCCATCGCAGCAAAAACGATTAGAGCCCTGTGTTTCATATCAACCTCCAACGTGATACAGCGGCATATTCTAGCATAAAGATGCGACACATGATGGAAATGTGGAG
>DUVQ01000053.1 GCA_012840965.1 Oligoflexales bacterium
GATAAAAATTTCAGAACTGACCAGTTGTAAGGTCGCTCCTCAGTCCTTTTGTTATTTGAATTCCCATGATACGAACTGTATTTTGAAAAGTATTAGTGTCGATTAAGAGGTGTAGATTAGTGGAGAAGTGTATGATGCACAGGTTTTACACCAACCAAACGCATATTCCTTAAATTCCCATAGTGGTTTGGTGTTAGGATGAGGTCGATAACGATGTGTAGATACCAGCAGTTGGATGCTTTGAAACTAAAGCTTGATTCTTTTCTGCCTTTGCCGTTGGAGGTTGTGGGTAATCTTCGGGCGGATTTGGTGCTTCGCTGGACCTACGTTTATCGCAAAACGAATGTCATTATCTCGGGTGCTGAGCATGTGCCGCCTGATGCTTGGCGTGTGCAAAGCGACATGGAAAGCCTCATCAGTTGGTGTCAGGGGGAGGGGGCAAACCTTCATCCGGTGGAACGTGCTGCCAGAATTCATTCGGATTTTGTGAAAATCCATCCTTTCGTTGATGGCAATGGTAGAACTGCGCGTTTGTTGATGAATCTGGAATTGATGAAAAGCGGCTTTCCGCCAGTTGTTTTGCATGTAAAGCGACGTCTGCAGTACTATGAAGCTCTTGATAAAGCTCACACAAACAACGGTTTTGAGTCGTTTTTACAACTTATTACAGAGATTGTGATGGCAGGATTTGAGCCGTACTGGCATGCGCTGGGGGTAACCGGATGAGGCCTTTTGCGTGGGAAGGACAAGCGTGACACTTCTCCAATCCATCCGTTAAAAATCGCCTTCGGTGAAGACGCCGCACAGCCTCTACAGGTTACATATGGATGCATTGGGCTGGGTGATTGAACAAATGTGACCGATTTAATGCTATAACAGGCGCGGTTCTTCTCACGGAGTTAGCTGCATGATGGAAGTTAAAGAGGCAGTGATTCGAATTCTTAAGGAAGCTGGAAAGCCGCTGCATGCGAGTGAGATCACCAAGTTGATGATTGAGGCTGGGCTTTGGGAGTCTGATGGCAAGACGCTGGAGGATACCGTCAGCGCCCAGCTACAGTTAGACATCCAGAGCAACGGTGATCAGTCGCCCTTTATGCTGGTGGCTCCTATGACCTTTGGTCTTCGGGATTTTGCTGTGGAAGTCCCTGACAGTACGGACAGTACGGACACAGCTGCGCCTGATAGGGTGGCGCCAAATGCTCCATCTGCAAACGGAAGGCTTTCCTTTACAGATTGTGCTGAGAAAGTGCTTGAGGAGTTTGGGGGCAAAAGGCCCATGCATTATTGGGATATTACGGAGAAGGCGTTGGAGATGGGGTGGTTGATAACGAGCGGGAAAACGCCCCAGACCAGCATGTTGACTCTGCTGATAACCGAGATCAAGCGCAAGCGAAAACGAGGTGAGCGGCCCCGATTTGTTCATTATGGTCATGGCTATTTTGGTCTGAGCGAATGGACTAGGCGCGGGCTGGCGCTTCAAATTGAGCAGCACAACGAGCAGGTCCGGAAGGCTCTGCGTGAGCGTTTGCTGGCGATGACGCCAGGCGAGTTCGAGGAGCTCATCTCTCAGCTGCTGTTGGAGATGGGCTTCGAGGCGGTCGAGGTGACTAGGCTTAGTGGCGACGGAGGCATTGATGTCCGTGGCATCTTGGTCATCGGTGAAGTAATCCGCATCAAAATGGCCGTTCAGGTAAAGAAATGGAAGAGCAACATCCAAGCCCCAATAGTTCAGCAGGTGGGCGGCAGCCTTGGAGCGCACGAGCAGGGGCTGATCATCACCAGCAGCGACTTCAGCCCCGGTGCCATCAAAGAAGCCGCCCAGCCAGACAAAACTCCAATCGCGCTGATGAACGGGGAACAATTGGTGCTGTTGTTAATGGAACACGACATAGGCGTTCATCGCTCCACGCATGATCTTTTTGAGGTCGATGAGGAATTTGCCGTCAAAGATAGCTAAGTGCTAACCCTTACGGGTGTTGTGGTGTGGGGCACCAAAACCGCAGTTGTTGGGAGTTAACAAATTAGTTTTGGCGACGTCCTTCGAGCCCTTGGTAAGAGTACGCATGAAGACCGGGTGTGGCAGATACAGACCTTTAGCCAAGATGTCCATCCGCTTCGAGCCGCTCTGGAATCCGACGTTGCGAGTGCTGTCACCACGCACCAGCCCAAGGCTCCAAACGACCTCATCGACGAACACCACCACAATCTGGAAGTTTTATGCATTTAACATGTTGTTGTGCACGAGTTGTGTCACTAAAATAGCCCAGTCATAGTTCGGAGCTTTTTAAGCCTCTGGATTTCGTTATGCCGGGATGGAAAGATTCAAGCACAAGCCGGGGTTTGGCTTAGGGGGTGAAAATGAAGTATCGATTTTACATGCTGGAAATTGGGTTGCTTGGCATTGAACCTGCAATTTGGCGGAGTTTTGTTGTGCCAGCCAGTATTACGCTTGCGCAACTGCACGAGGTCATTCAGATGGTGATGGGGTGGACGGACTGCCATTCATACCGGTTCCACATCGGCCATCAGCGATACACTCGGTGGCCGGAATTAGGCGAAGAAGGGTTGTCAAGTAAGGACTATCACCTTGACGAGCTGGTCTACGAGGAAGGGGCCGATTTTGGCTACCTGTATGATTTTGGAGATGGGTGGGAGCATCAACTGTTTCTTGAGGAAATCTTTTATATGGATCCTGGAGCGAGCGATGAACTGGTCTGCATTGATGGTGCGCGGGCCTGTCCGCCCGAGAATATTGGCGGTGCGCTTGGCTATTTGGAGTTTTTGGATGTGGTGAGCGATCCTAGCAACGATGAATATGAATCCACCATAGAGTGGCTCGGTGGTAAGTTTGACAGCGAGCGATTTGACATTGATGAGCTAAACAGGCAACTGAGGATGTATGTTAACTACTTTCGTGAAAGGCACAAAGAATCGTACGGGACGAACGAGGAGGAATGAGGCGCATTGGTTGGGGCTTGGTGGGGGGGATTTGTGGTGAAACTTGCAGCATGTTCTGGTCAAGCGCCCAAGTAAGCGAGCAGGGTAGTTTCACAGTTCCATGTTCAGCAAAAACCGCCAAGCTGGCAGGACGTCAATGATTCCGGCGTCGACCTCAATCTGTTCTTCTTCGTTTCTGGTCACGATGATGCCTTTCGATAGTTTTAACTCGGTCATGGCCTCGGCTAGCGCTGTGATTCCCCTTTTGCGAGTTTGTTGGTCGGCCAGTGACTCGCAAACCTGAACAAGCATATTGGGCGAGGCCTGTTGTACGGCTATGAAGTCAACCTCGTGGCCTGCTTTGGTCTTGTAGTAACAGATGTTCGGCGTGACTCGACGCAGTGCTGTGAAGACCAGGTTTTCCAGAAGGTGGCCTGAATTGACCAGAATACCGGAGCTGACGGACGTCACCAGTGCGTGGTCAACACAGTAAATTTTCTTGGGGTTGGCGTTGGTCCGGGCCAGTGAAGCATCAAAGACGCGCACCGTGAACATAACGTAGGCGTCCTCGAACCATTCCAGATAGTCGGATACTGCGGCTTTAGGCGCTTTATGCCCCAGCGATTGCAGATAGCCGGTTAGCTTGTTGATGGAATAGAGGGAACCCACATGATCGACCAGCCAATGTGCCAGATCCGTGACGGCTCTAGGGTGGGGTATGTTGTGGCGCTCAACGATATCCCTAAACAGCATCGCGTTGAAGTACTCCTGTTGTATCTTGATGCGCAGCATTCGGTCAAGGCCAGCAACTTCGGGGAAACCACCTGTGTCCCAGTACTCCTCAAATGCGTTTTGGATGGTTAGCCGCTTTTTGGTCGACAGCGGACCGTCACAATCGATTTTCTTGTAGTCGAGAAACTCCCGGAATGAAAAAGGGAAAATTTCCCACGACAGAGCCCTTCCACGCATCTGGGTCGCGATCTCACGTGACAGCATCTGGGCCGACGAGCCAGTGATATTAACCTCGCATTTTTCCGTACGCATCAAACGGTCAACAAACGGTTCCCAGCCAGTCACCACCTGGATCTCATCAAAAAAGCAATAAACCGTCTCCACATTCTTTTTTTTGGGATAAAGCGAAAAGTAGGCCTCCAGAATCACACCCAAATTATCCTTCAGCAGCCCACGCAGGCGGTCATCGAAAAAGTTCAGGTACAGGATATTCTGCCTAGACACCCCAGAATCCAGCAGCCTTTTCATCAACTGGAACATAAAAGTAGATTTGCCACTTCGCCGCACCCCAATGCAAACCGTAGCCTTACCCTGCACCCTTGAGACCTCAAGCCGTCGAGGCACACCCGTAGGCAGCTCAATCTCTTGAAAATCCAGGATTATTTCTCTCAGCGTGTTGATCATGGCACGGTCTCCGGTAATTAATCTATCCAGTTGTCTCTGCAACTGGTAATAAATATTACCAGTTAATGGTAAAAGTGGCAATAAATTTTGCTGGAGTCTTAATGCCCAAGAATCGGCTTTTTACGGGGGCTTTTACCTGCTATATTTGGGGCTGCAATGCCTTGGGCTTTGATGTTGGTTAGAAGCGTTAGCTTGGCGTTGGCGTTTATCCGATTGGAATTATAGTGAAAGTCATTTCTTCGTTTATCATCGTTGTTGAAATTATTTTTATAATTGCTCTCCTGAGTTATCTGATTTATCAGGTGGTTGGGTACTCTTCCCGTAGGGCCAAAAAACGGGGCAGATCGAAGTTTCCTGGGCGAATTAAGTTTCCGGGCGTGGGTGGAATCTTTGGTGGCACTAGGCCCAAGCCGCGTGGTGGTAGGCCTAGACCGCGGCCAGCTGGACCCAAAGCGCCTAGTGCCAGCCCCGTACCGCCAGGAGCCAAGCCCAAGCAGCCTAGTGCCAAGCCCTTAACTCCCAAGCCAAAACCCAAATCTCCAAGCGGCAGGCCTGCGAAGTGGTGGGGGCCGGGTGAGGGCGTCAGGGTGCAGGGATACAGCATTGCCGACGGTATGATTTATGTTGGGGAGAGCCTGCCTGATTTAAGCGGTCGCGATAACGATGCTTGCCTGATTGATCCCTCGCTTCAAGTGTCGCCTGCTGAACCTTGGTATGGTGGTGATGAGGTAGGGGACAGGCCTCGGTATGCTGATATGCCGCCGAGATGTCGGGGGGCATATCTGAAGTGGTTGGCGACCGGTCGTAGTGATTCTGAGGCCAATATTGGTTATGTGTTTTTGTTTTTCTATGGGCTGGAGCGGCGGCTGTTCGTTGATGGGCAAAATGGATTGCTGTCCCCTAGCGAGAGTGCTAAAATAGCTCAAGAAATCAATCGCTTGCTAATGATTTATGGTGGAAATCGCGCCTTTCGTGGCCATGCAAAAAGGCTGTTGGCCATGGAATGGGCGCTTTATCGGGGCGACCAACCCGTGCCTGATTACCTTGACTTTAATGACCGATACTGTTTGCAGCCATTCCAGGTTGTCTTGGCAAGACAGGTAGCCTCAGGACGGCCAATTCCCGCCGAAATGGCCCTGCAATGGATGACACTGCATCCAGAATTCGGACAAAAAACCCCAGCGCGACGGTGTGCCAAAGAATTCAAGGAGTTGTTTTCAATTCGCTATAAGCGGCGGTTTGGGGACGGCTTGATTGTAAAGCCTAACAAAACGCCCTTGGAGCTCGAATCCCGTTTTGCCAACCCATCGTTGGACGGGGACCTGAAGCTTAGAGTTCCAGATTTGCCAAATCCGTTCATTCTGACGGCTCCTTTAAACAGGCTGAAGCCATTAATTGAGGAATGCACGGATGATCTGGAGCCGTACAGCAGGTTTCTTGGGCGCAAGGATAACGACCCCAACTCGTTGGCAGCGTTGGGCTTGCTGCCTCAAGATATAAAGCATCTATCTCCGGCCATCAATAGAGCTCGGTCGCTGCTTACCCAATTGTGTTCCTCAGGTGCGGGGCTTGTGTATGTTGCTGACTTGTATCGATTATTTGGCGATAAGCCACCCCAACAGATCGATAAAAAAGAATCCGAAAACCTAGCCACTTTGGTGGAAGCTATCGGATTTGGGATAGCGCCCGATGTTCGATTTCATGATCTGAAGCTGAATCCTGATGGTAAGGTGGTCGTTTTTCCAAATGGATATGGCGCGGATTTTCGCCCATCCGCTGTGTTTTTGACGCTTGTCACGATTATTCGGCTTGGCGCATTGGTTAGTCAGACTGATGACGTTCTTTCCGATGAAGAGAAGGCGATACTGCAAAATCTGATTAATGAAACTGGGGAGTTAACACAGTCAGAGAGAGACTCGTTGCACGCGTTTCTGCAGTGGTGTCTTGATACCCCCCAAGGGACAGTTGGGATCAAGCAGCGGCTATCTGAAGCCAACCCAGCAGAAAAGGCGGCAATTGGCCGTGTATTGGTGGCAATTGCTATCGCGGATGGAACAATCAATCCGACAGAAATCCTGCATCTGGAAAAGCTTTACACGATTATTGGCCTAGACAAGGAGCAAGTTAGAAACGACGTCAATGCTTTGGCGGCTGCGAGGGGGCCGTTAACAGTAGGTTTACCAGATGCCGAGCCAACTTTCCCTAGTTCGGCTGGTCCAACTTTTGATGTTGAGTCGGCAAAACCGGATAGTTTTAGCTTGGATAAGGAGTTGATTGGGATCATTTTGGAGGAGACGCGACAAGTTAAGATTCTTCTGACAGGAATCTTTGCCGACCCAGAAGAAGAACCTGTGGCAAGTGATGTTGCTTTGACCGCTTTGCCGTCCGATAATCCCTTGACACTTTTGGACCAGGCACACCAAGATTTGTTTCATCGCCTGTCACAACAGGAGACGTGGGAACGTAGCTCGGTAGAGGCACTGTGTAAGGAGCTCGGGTTGATGGCTGATGGAGCGATGGAGGTGCTCAACGAATGGTCCATTAAGCATGTGAGTGCACCGTTAATCGATGATGGTGACCCAATATATGTCGACACAAATCTTGCAACGGAGATAGTAAATGTCCAATGACACTAGACAACCACTTCGCCCACGTGAGCGTGACGCTATCATACAATCCCTGCGTGCAGGTGTGACTCCACGCACGGGGCTGCAACATATTCAAGTTGGACGCGTGCGAGAGGTGGAGGCTCTTTTACAAGACATAAGGCGGATCTCGGATGGTGGGGCTTCCATCCGATTCATAATAGGTGAGTTTGGTTCTGGGAAGAGCTTTTTCCTGCAGTTGATTCGTTTAATAGCCCTGCGTGAGGGTTTGGTAACAATTAACGCAGACCTTTCCCCGAATAGAAGGCTGTATGGAACTGGGGGGCAAGCCCGCGCTCTGTATACGGAGCTGCTGCGAAATATTTCAACCAGGACAAAGCCTGATGGTAATGCCCTGACTAGCATCGTCGAACGTTTCATCACAGAAGCCAGAAGACAGGCTGAAGCCACTGACGTAGAAGTTGCGGAAATAATTGAGAAAAGATTGGCTCACTTGTCCGAGCTGGTTGGCGGGTTCGATTTTGCCAAGGTAATAAGCGCGTACTGGAAGGGACACGAGCAGGACAATGAACAGCTCAAGTCGGATGCTGTGCGTTGGCTGCGTGGGGAATTTGCAACAAAAACTGACGCCAGAAACGCACTAGGAGTGCGGACCATAGTTGATGATGCCAACGTTTATGACCATTTGAAATTGTTAAGTTTGTTTGTCCGCCAAGCTGGGTATAAAGGGCTTTTGGTTAACCTTGACGAAATGGTGAGTCTTTACAGGCTTGCTACTCAGAAAGCTAGACTGGCGAATTATGAGCAGATACTTCGTATTTTTAACGATTGTTTGCAAGGCACTGCTGAGTACATCGGATTTTTGTTAGGGGGACGCCTGATTTTCTTATGGACACAAGAAAAGGGCTCTATAGCTATGAGGCGCTGTACTCGCGCCTGGCTGAGAATCCTCCCCCCCGTTCCCTAGAGATCGTGGATTACACCTCGCCAACATTACATCTTGCGAACCTGACACCGGAAGAGTTGCTTGTTTTATTGAGAAATCTCCGGCACGTTTATGCCTATGGAGATGAAGAGAAATATCTTCTTCCAGATGAAGCTTTAGTGGCCTTTTTGGCTAATTGCTCAAATCGCCTTGGGGATGCATATTTTCGGACGCCTCGGAATACTATCAAGGCATTTGTTGAGCTTTTGGCGATTCTTGACCAGAATCCACACCTTAGCTGGGACCAGTTGATTGAAAGGGTGCATGTTCAGGAGGAGTTTGATACGGATATGCCTGGAATTGTGGCTGATGATGACGACGACGAGCTGACCACATTTCGACTTGAAGAGGGGGACGAGCCGGAGCCTTGAGAGGGGACGAGCCGGGGCATTGAGATGGGGGGCGAGACGGGGCCTTGAAGCAGCAACCTGAGGTGAAGGGTGGGTGAATCAACTGGATTCAACTTATTGCACAGAGATGTCCAACGTTGGATTTGGGAGCAGAATTGGAGCCAGCTTAGAGACATCCAAGAACGCGCAATTCAGCCGATCATAGAGGCAAATCGCGACGTTATTATCAGCGCTTCGACCGCAGCGGGAAAGACGGAAGCAGCCTTCCTGCCTGCTTGTTCTCGCATAGCTGAAATGAAACCTGATGGGATCGGGATTCTGTACATCAGCCCCTTGAAGGCATTGATAAACGATCAATACCGCAGATTACTGAGTCTTGGTGAAGCTCTTGATTTGCCTGTAACGCCGTGGCATGGGGATGTGCTGGGGTCAGTTAAAGGTAAACAAAAGAAGCAGCCGGGTGGCATAGTGTTGATCACGCCAGAGTCATTGGAATCTTTGCTGCTTAGTAATGGCGCTTGGTGTGCGAAGGCGTTTTCATCGTTAAGTCACATCATTATTGATGAGTTTCATGTTTTTTTAGGCACCGAGCGAGGCTGCCAGCTTCAGTCTCTTTTGCATCGCATCGAATTCTTGCTTGGGCGGACTGTTCCTAGGGTTGCACTTAGTGCGACTTTGGGTGATATGGAGCAAGTTGCCCGTTTTTTAAGGCCACCAGCGCAAAACTATTCATGCGAAATCATTGAGTCAAAGGCGGCTGGCACTAAGCTGAAGATCCAGCTTAGAGGCTATCTAAACAAGGCTTCCCAAGACCAGCAGGAATCGCCAACCACATTCGAGGAGATAGTTAACGACCTGTACAGGATTTTGCGCGGGAAATCGCATCTGATTTTTACCAACAGTCGCGAGCGTACTGAGCAGATCTGTGTTGGCCTGTCGGACCTTTGCAAAAAGAATGGCGTGCCAAACGAGTTTTTCCCACACCACGGCAACCTTTCTAAAGAGATGCGGGAGGAGCTTGAGGCTCGACTCCAGAAGGAAAGCTTGCCAACTTCTGCTGTTTGTACGATGACTCTGGAGTTGGGGATTGATATTGGAAGCGTAGATTCAATCGCCCAGGTGACCGCACCGCAAAGTGTGGCGAGCTTGCGGCAGCGTCTTGGGCGTTCTGGTCGCAGAGGTGACGCGGCTATCTTGCGACTTTTCATCAGTGAAGATGAGATTACGGCCGAAAGCCATCCTTTGGAGAGCCTGCGCGTGCAAACGGCGCAAAGCATCGCAATGATTAACCTTCTTCTTCAGAGGTGGTGTGAGCCAGCTTCGGACAACCAATATCACCTGTCCACCCTTGTCCAGCAGACGTTAGCGGTGATTGGCCAGTATGGGGGTGTTCGCGCAAGTCAATTGTGGACTTTGTTGTGCAAAACTGGCCCCTTTGCTCTGGTTGATAAAGGCATGTACGCCGCCTTGTTAAGGGCTCTGGGCGAGCATCATTTGATAACCCAAATGGGAGAAGGTCCACTTGTTTTAGGGGTGCAAGGCGAGAAACTGGTTGAACACTATAGCTTTTTCACGGCCTTCAACGCTTTGGAAGAGTATCGTCTTGAATTTGGCGGCAGCGTAATTGGCACAATTCCATTGGACAAGCCTCTCGCAGTTGGGCAAACGCTCATATTCGGCGGTCACAGTTGGCAGGTGGAGGACATAAATCCGGACGAGAAATACATCCAGCTAGGCAGAGGCATAGGAGGTGTCCCTCCAAAATTCACAGGCGGCGAACAGGCTGTACACGATGTCGTACGACAAGAAATGCGTCGCATTTACATCGACAACGAGCTACCGGTTTACCTGAACAAGTCAGCAAAAGAGGCGCTAGCAGAAGGCTTCGATTATTTTCACCGGTCGGGCCTAGAGCGCACCAGCCTCATCGAAATAGGAAGCACCCTTCACGTCCTCCCATGGCTAGGTGATCGAACAACGAACACAATAACCGCCCTTCTTCGCGGCACCGGCCTAGAAGCGAATTGTTTTAGCGGCATCATTGACATAAAGAACTGCACCTTAGCCACCTTTGCCACCTCAATCCAAACAATCCTGGCAAAACCGCCCCCAAGCCCCGAAGCCTTAGCCAGCAAGGTACTAACAACAATAGTCGACAAGCACGACCCCTACATCCCAGTAAAACTACGCAATATCAACTATGGAAGGAGGCATTTCGATGTGGAAGGCGCTGTACGGTGGTTGGCTGATGAGATGGCTCGGTTGACCCCAAACTAATCTTGCCCCCAACTGTCACTTGGCCGATTTGGGAAAAATCAATACTAATCGATGCCAAGCGCTTGATTTTGGTGAGCTGTCAACATAGATTGACATGGTTAACTCGGGTTTGTGTGCCCGGATGTAGGATTTGCCTAATATCCTCGGGTTGTTGCTGAAAACATGATGAGCTAAGCCTTCGCAAGGCTGTTGACGAGAGATGGTTGACGGTAGATGACATTTGCAGATATCTGAATGCAACTAACGAGACGGTCTGTTGAGGCTGCCAAAGGGCAAGGACCAGAACAAGGTGCGGATCGTTATGGAGGAATGACGAATATGAAACCATACACAGATGATCAGCTATTGGTTCTGTTGAATGATATTGAGTCTGATCGTGTCGAGCGTAAACAGTCCTTCAGGAATGAGGAAACTCGTAAGAAGGCCAGGCAAGCTGTCTGTGCATTCGCCAACGATTTGCCGAATAGCAATTTGCCAGGCGTCCTTTTTATCGGAGCGCATGACGATGGAACTCCGTCCAACGAACAGATTACAGATCGACTTCTTCAGTCCCTAGCGGATATGAAGACTGATGGCAATATCCTTCCGATGCCAGTTTTGTCAGTTGAGAAGCGCGTTCTAAATGGGTCAGAGATGGCTGTTGTGACTGTAATGCCTTCAGATTTGCCGCCAGTAAAATACGATGGCCGGATATGGATACGTACCGGCCCTAGAAGGGCTATTGCTAACGAACAAGAAGAGCGGATTCTGAATGAAAAACGGCGGCACAAGAATCTACCATTTGATCTTTGTTCGATTCCTACAGCCAAACTTACGGATCTTTCCCGAACCATTTTTGAGAACGAATACTTGCCTAGGGCTTTTGCGGCTGATGTGCTTGAAGATAACAACCGGAGTTATGCGGAGCGCTTAGCATCCTGTAAGATGATTGTTTCTCCATCCGACCAGACACCCACTGTGCTTGGTTTGCTTACTATTGGCAAGAGTCCCCAGGACTTTCTTCCTGGGGCATATATTCAGTTTCTGCGCATCGATGGTACAGAACTGGTGGATCCGGTAATTGACGAGGCGACGATAGGTGGCGCGGTTGTTGAAATGCTGCGGCGCATGGAGGAAAAACTTAGGGCTCATAATCACACAGCGGTAAACATCGAGTCGAATGCTACCCACGAAATCAATCAAACCTATCCTGTGGATGCTCTTCAACAGATCCTGTATAACGCTGTATTTCACCGCACTTATGAGGGGACTAACGCTCCGATTCGTGTTTACTGGTTTAATGACCGCATTGAAATTTCTAGTCCAGGTGGTCCTTATGGAAACGTTACCAGCGAGAATTTTGGGCAACCTGGTATAACCGATTACCGTAATCCCAATATTGGCGTGGCTCTTAAAACCTTTGGTTTTATTCAGGCTTTTGGACGTGGCATCGCTATCGCTCAAAGGGCTATGGAACGAAATGGTAATCCTAAAATTGAATTTATAACCAGTCAAAGTGCCGTCGTGTGTACGCTGAGGAGGAGGGCATGAACGAGAAACCACCAGTCCTTACTTTTTTCAACAATAAAGGCGGAGTTGGTAAAACATCGCTCATTTATCACCTTGCGTGGATGTTTGCGAGTTTGCAAAAACGTGTACTGGCTGTCGATCTTGATCCTCAGTCCAATTTAACGGCAGCGTTCTTGGAAGAAGATTTAATTGAGAAAATATGGAACGATCAGCAGGCTGGGACCACCATCTTTCATTGCCTGAAGCCACTGACTGGTGTGGGAGATATTACAGCCCCGATCCTTCAGGAGATAACTAACAATTTATATTTGATTCCAGGCGATGTGGAGTTATCTGGGTTTGAAGATTTGTTGTCATCTCAATGGCCTAATAGTATGGGAGACAACAATCTTTACCGCCCAATGCGAATCTTATCAGCCTTTTGGCAGGTCATGCAGTTGGCGGCTCAAAAAATCGAGGCAGACATTATTTTAGTCGATATTGGCCCCAATCTTGGTGCAATCAACCGTTCTGTCTTAATCGCTACTGACTATGTGATCATTCCGTTGGGAGCTGACCTCTTTTCCTTGCAAGGCTTGAAAAATCTTGGTCCAACGCTGCGAAGCTGGAAAAACCTGTGGAAGAAACGATTAGACAACTGGGACGCCAGTAAAGAACGCGTCGACCACGCAGGGTTCGAGCTTCCTAAAGGGGGCATGCAGACAATTGGTTACGTCTGCCAACAGCATGGAGTCCGTCTCGACCGTCCGGTGAAAGCGTATGCTAAATGGGCTGACCGAATACCTGAAGTTTATCGTACTGCGGTGTTGGATCAGCAACCGAAGGATATTTACAAGCAAGCGGATGACCCTGAATGCTTGGCTACAATCAGGCATTACCGCAGTCTGATATCTATGGGGCAAGAGAATCGCAAGCCCATCTTTAAACTTACATCCGCCGATGGTGCTATTGGTGCACATGCCAATGCTGTGCAAGATGCCAAAAACGATTTTGAGGAGCTGGCTCGAAAAATTGCCTCAAAAATAGGATTAACGATATGAGAAAGCAAAGCGAGCTTTTTCAGCCCGCCCTTGTTCCTGGTAAGCCTAGCTCAGGCCTGCTCTTTGAAGAGGAACAGATGTCATTGGCCAGTTCCAACCCTGTGACCTGCCTAGGCGTAACGTTTGGCCAACGACGAGTTCCGTCAAAATGTTCTTCAGAATTTAGTCCTTAGTATCGGGTTGTTTGCAATAGATGAAGCCTACGGCATTCTGTTGTGTGGAGAAGAGGATGACCGCATCGCTGATTACTTCATACGCAGTGCGTTTCCGCCCCAACAGCACATATCAGACATCCTAAGGGTTCTGGATGAATCCGATAATGGTCTCTCAGTGCCTGAAATTCAGCGTGTCTTGAATCTAGGGCAGACTCAAATCGACAAAACTATAAAATTTTTAACAGCCCAGTCCCCATCACCGGTAACAAAGATCAGCGCTAAATGGCAACTTACGGCAGCTACAGGTTCGTATAGGGTAGATCAGGCATACGTTGATGCGATCACCAATACGAGGCAGGCAGAACAACAACAGATGCGTGACTATATGACGCATCCACATTGTTTGATGGCATTTGTACAAGCGGCCTTAGATGACCCTTATCCGGAGCCTTGTGGACAGTGAAGAAACTGTAACTCTGATTTACTGCTAGATGAATCATACGACAACGATCTAGTGAGTCGAGCTGGGCTGTTTTTGCGCAGAAGCTACCAATCGATTTTGCCAAGAAGGCGATGGCTCGCAAAAAATGTGTTTACACGTTCTCGATTGGGTGGGTATGAGATTCCTGAGGAAAACTGGCTCAGGAGGGACGTGCGTTAAGCCTATGGCGTGATGCTGGTTGGGGACAGCTTGTGGCTAGTGGAAAATACCAGCCTAACAGACGAACTTGTAGCTGCTGTAGAAATGTTGAGGGCCTGGTCTCCAGATCCAACCCCCAAATGGGTAACATGTATTCCGTCACTTAATCATCCAGAGTTAGTTCCTGATTTCGCGGCACGGTTGGCAGACGCACTTGGGTTGCCCTTTGTTTAGTGCATCGAAAAGGTACTTTCAAGTAGACCGCAGAAGGAGATGAAAAACAGTTTTCAGCAAGTCAAGAACCTTGATGGAGTCTTCGAAGTTAACAACCAGTGTTTGAATGATGCGTGTTTATTGGTTGATGATGTGGTCAACTTTGGGTGGACTTTTACTGTGGCATCAGCCCTATTACGCCAAGCTGGTTGTTTTGCTGTATATCCGATGGTACTGAGCTTGAACTCGCTAAGGGTGGACTGATGAAGAGCAACTTTTTAACGAAGGATACCAAAGCCATAATCATGCTTTGTGGCGTTTTCAAAAAGGACCGACTCCAGAGGCCGCTGTTGGAATCTCTCTTCGGCAGGGGTGTTCAGCTCGGCTTCGCCGTTGAGGAGTGGCAGCGCAACGGTATCTGGATAATAAGCCGAAGTGATAGAGATTATCCGGCTCGTTACAAGAAGCATCTCAAGGATAGATCGCCTCCATTGTTGTTTGGAGTAGGAAATCGCACCCTGCTAAATGGTGGTGGGGTTGGAATTGTTGGTTTTGGTAAGGTGGATGAGGAAGGTGCTGCTTTTGCCCGACAATTTGGGGAAAAATCGATACTAATCGATGCCAAGCGCTTGATTTTGGTGAGCTGTCAACATAGATTGACATGGTTAACTCGGGTTTGTGTGCCCGGATATAGGGTTTGCCTAATATCCTGGGGTTGTTGCCGAAAACATGATGAGCTAAGCCTTCGCAAGGCTGTTGAGCGCCAGGCAGTAACACGAATGGGAGGGCGTGAGATGACAGGTAAATGGAGTTTCCCGGGAAGTAAATGGTGGAAATTTGATTTCCACACGCACACTCCCATGTCTAGTGATTACGGTCGGGGGGATGAATCATTAAAGAACACCCAACCGGAAGAATGGCTTCAGAATGCAATGCAATCTGGGCTCGATTGTGTTGTGGTAACTGACCACCACTCGGGTGACTGGATTGATGTACTGAAAGCCAAAAATAGGGAGCTGCAACAGTGTGAAACAAAGCCCGATTGGTACCGGGAGCTGACCATTTTTCCAGGGGTTGAGATTACAGTTGCTGAAAGTAGTGGCCGAGTCCATTTGTTGGCCGTTTTTGACCCAACCTGTGATGGTAATAAGGTGACCGGTGTTCTAGGGAGATTTGGAATTACTGGCGGTCATGGTGATGATCAGAACACATCTACGACCACAAGTTTTTTAAAGACGGTTCAAAGGATCACTGACGAAGGCGGGGTTGCTATCGCCGCTCATATCAACGGGGCAAATGGTTTGCTTGGGAACGCCAGAACTCTCAAGCCAGGGCTTGAGTCAAGCTTAGAAGCTTTATCAGCTGCAGAGTTTTGCGATCTTCATAGATTCGACGATTTGGACCCGCAATTGAAAAGGGCTGTTGATCGTCTTGCAAAAGTGGCCGGTTCTGATGCCCATAAGCCCGATGAAATCGGGAGGTACTTCAGTTGGCTCAAAATGAGTCAGCCCACTATTGAAGGTTTGCGACTAGCGTTGTTGGATCACGAGTTTTGTGTAAAGAATCAGGAGGAGGACCCCAATCATCTGCCCGGTATTTTCTTGTCGAAGCTGACTATCAAGGCTATGAGACACTGTGGCCGCGTTAATGACAAACCATTTTTTATCCAGTTGCATCCGCATTTTAATTCAATCATTGGTGGACGTGGAACCGGAAAATCCACTGTGCTCGAATCTATCCGGATCGTTACTCGGCGTGATCATAATTTGGCAATCGAAGCTCCCAGAGTGAAGGATGAACTGGATAAGTTCATGCAGCTGTCACAGCGCAAAGGTGTCATGTTGAATGAGACGGAAATCCTGCTTGAGCTTAACCGGCGTGGCAAGAATTATCGGCTGCGGTGGCGATTTGATGGCCAAGGCGCTGTGTTGGAGGAGCAAAACAACAGTGATTGGCAAGTAGTCGAACCAGGTGATATTAGGGGGCGGTTTCCGATAAGCATTTTCAGCCAAAAACAGATCAACGAACTTGCTTCAAACCCGCGAGGGCTTTTGGAGGTTGTTGACCGTTCGCCAGAGGTAGATCGGGCGGAGTGGAACTCACGCTGGGAAGGTGTCAAAAGTCAGTTCTTACAACTAAGGGAGCGAAGGAGAGGGCTATTACTGCAGCTTGCTGGTGAACAGGAAATTCGAGCAAGGCTTAGGGACCTAGAAAGCGATCTAAAGCAATACGAGGAAAAGGGTCATGGAGAGGTACTGAAACATTACCAAAAGCGCAATCAGCAACAGTACGGCCTTGCCGATCCTGAGGTTTTTGACAATCTATCATCCGGCATAAGGAAGTTGATATCCAACGCTGTGCTGTCCGACTTTCCTTCACACTTATTCGATCAGCAAGATGAAACTACCGCCGTGATGAAGGCGATTCACGAACGGGCCGAACAAGGGCTAACACAGATTTGTGAAAGGCTTGGCGAGTTGGCCAATACGGTTGATGAACTAAGGGATAAAAGGAAAAACGCGATTCGTGACAGCAAATGGTACCAGGTAGTGCAGGCTAGTGAAGCTGCGTATGAAGCGCTGGTCAAAGAATATGAGGAAAAAAAGAGCCAACTAAGCATTTACCTTTATGGAGAGTGGGTCGCACAGCGTAACCAATTGCAACAGCAGTTGAGAACCATGGATTCGATTCGCAAGGAAATTGAGTTGATCGACACGCAGATTGAGGCATTCTTGGCGAACTTCGAGACACTGCGCCGTGAATTATTCGAAAAAAGAAAAGGTTTTATCAACAGAGTTATCGGAACCAGTGCTTTTGTGCGAATGGATTTGGTTCAATATGGTGATGTTAGTTCATTAGAAGATGACTATCGCTCGATATTGAGTCTTGATGATGGCAAGTTCGTAAGTTCCGTATGTGACCGAGAAAACAGTCAGGGCCTTCTGTGGGAGCTCGCCACATGGGACGAAGCTAAAACTCCTGAATCTGATTTGCGGGACCTGATCTTACAAATTAAAACGAAGACCTTCGATATAGCTAAAGGGCAAGTTGCTGGCTATCATGGTGCGTTTGATAACCGCTTGAAAAAACTACTGGAAACTCAACCTGCGGTTTTCGATCAACTTGATGTATGGTGGCCCGAAGACATGTTGAGGGTCAAGTATTCAAAAGACCCGAACTCTGGCAAATTCGATGACCTTGAAAAAGGGTCTGCCGGGCAGAAAGCAGCAGCGATTCTTGCATTCTTATTGAGCCATGGTGACGAACCGCTGATAATAGATCAACCAGAGGACGATCTGGATAACGCATTGATCTATGACCTCATTGTTAAGCAGATCCACGAGAACAAGAACAGACGCCAGCTTATCATTGTTACTCACAATCCCAATATCGTTGTTAACGGCGATTCTGAGTTGGTGCATGTCCTAAAATTTGAAAACGGTCAGGTACAAATTGACCAACAAGGCGGCCTTGATGTACCAATCATACGGGAGATGATTTGCACCATAATGGAAGGTGGCCGACAGGCGTTTGAGAAGCGCTACAAACGCATAGCTGGGGGTTAGGCATGTTTGAGACCACAGATGAACTGCTGAAACAAATTAGGTTGGGGGAGGATTCCGCTCTTGAACTTAAGAACCTGAAATACAAGGGCGACCAAGTTAATGACCCACACCGCGACAGTATGGCCAATGAGCTTGCTGCGATGGCGAACACGGCAAATGGAGTCTTTGTTTTAGGGGTTGAAGACGGCACGAGAACGGTGTTGGGCATACCTTTGGACAAACTGGACGCGGTTGAGACTTGGGTGCGAGGCATATGTAATGACCTCATTACCCCCCCCCAGCTTTTTTGCCGGATTCGCAAGATTCCAGTCGTTGTCGAAGACGGTGTGGAACGAGTCATTATCAGAGTTGACGTTCCCAAAAGTCTTTATGTTCATAAAAGTCCTGGTGGTTACTATCACAGGATTGGTAGTTCAAAACGCGAGATGACTCCCGATGTGCTAGCCAGACTTTTTCAGCAACGAAGTCAGGTCAGACTCATCCGTTTTGATGAGCAGTCGGTTACTACTGCGCCCCGAGATTGTCTCGATAAGGCTTTGTGGGAAAAGTTTAAACCTCCGTACTCCTTAGACAGTGACGAAGACTTTTTACTTAAACTAAAACTGCTAACCCAGGACGATGATGGCAAAATATGTCCAAGTGTCAGTGGGATATTGATGGCTTGTAGGCAACCACAGGAATTTTTGACCAATGCTTTTATTCAGGCTGTTGCCTATCGGGGAACCGAGCGGAATGCTGCTTACCAGGAAGACGCGAGAGATATTGTTGGGCCTTTGGATGTTCAAATTGAAGAGGCCTACGAGTTCGTTAAAAAAAATATGAGGGTTTACGCGGTGAAGGAACCCGCACGACGTGAGATTCCACAATTTGCCATGCAAGCAGTATTTGAAGCATTGGTAAATGCCGTTGCTCATAGGGACTATTCGATTCAAAATTCTAAGGTTCGATTACATATGTTCGCTGATCGCCTTGAGATTTTTTCTCCCGGCGCGATTCCAAATACAATGACGATTGAAAGCCTCCCGCTTCGTCAGGTGGCTCGTAATGAACTGCTGACGAGTTTGCTTGCTCGCTGTCCTGTACCGTTTGCAGACTACAAGGGTGACCGCAATTTTCTGATGGACAAGCGTGGCGAAGGTGTACCTATCATCCTGTCTGAAAGCAAAAAGTTGTCGGGACGGGTTCCGGAATATCGCCAGATTGATGATACAGAACTCCTATTGACCATATTCGCAAAAGAGCGGCCTCAGGAAGCCAGTGGTACGACCAAGCAGTAACAGGTCGGGGCAGTGAGGCGCTAATGCTAAAACGAGTGCTTGCTGAACTCAGAACTGTACTGGATAGTCGCACCTAGAGGTTCTGAGTATTATTTTCACCAATTATTATTGCACACACAGATAGGGACAATTTAACCAAGCATTAAAGCCCAATGCTAAGGCAAAAGCTTGCCTGCCGTTTGGTGTTTTTTTGCTATGATAGTCTGTCTGTGATACCTGTAGCGTGGTGATGGATTTGGGGCCTGAAGACTGATGATTGAACGTTGAGGGGCTGCCTAGCTGTTTTGCGATCAGCTGTGGCGGGGGCCGTTAATTGGCAAAGAAAGGCGAAATGCCATGTCGAGCCTGACACAATTGAATCTTTTTGAGCTGCCTGATGCTTCTGCGTTTCCTAGGCCTGTGGCGGTCGGTAATGCGGTTGAAGCGTTGGCTTCTAATAGTACCGTAGAGGCCCGAGGGGCTGTTTTTACTCGCGTTGAGGTCGTGGATTTTATTCTCGATTTGGTTGGTTATGTCGCTGGCGAACCGTTGCATCTTCGTCGTATTTTGGAGCCTTCTTTTGGGGCTGGTGATTTTCTTTTTCCAATTGTTGAGCGGCTGCTTGGGGCGTGGCGGGCGTATGGTGGAAACGTTGCCTTGGCTGAGGCTGAGTTGCGAAACGCGGTTTGTGGGGTGGAACTGCATAGAGAAACGTTTGTTTCTACACGTAAGGCCGTTGTAAATCGACTTGTAAAAGAGGGGATTTCGCAAACAGTGGCCTGTGGTCTTGCTGACCAATGGTTGATTCAGGGGGATTTCCTTCTGGAGCGACAAAATGGCTGCTTTGATTTCGTCGTTGGTAACCCTCCATATATCCGGCAGGAACTGATTCCCGCGCCATTGCTTTCAGAGTACCGTCGTCGTTATCAGACGATGTATGACCGCGCTGATATTTACATTCCGTTTATTGAGCGTTCGCTTTCTTTGCTTAATCAAGGCGGAAATCTTGGTTTTATCTGTGCTGATCGATGGATGAAAAACCGCTATGGCGGTCCGTTGAGGGAGCTCATTTCAACAGGTTTTCACCTAAAAGCCTATGTTGATATGGTGGATACCAACGCCTTTCACGCCGAAGTCAGCGCCTATCCGGCGATCACAGTGATTTCTAGGACAAAAGCAGGCCCAACGCGCATTACCCATCGGCCCAAGATTGAGAAAGTGGCGCTGTCGCATGTTGCCGTCGAAATCAACTCGGCGACTCTTGCCAAAGATTCGTGTGTGCGGGAAATAGCTGGCGTGGTGAACGGTTCAGATCCGTGGCTTTTGGAAGCTTGTGACCAAATGTCATTGATTCGGCGTCTTGAAAGCCAGTTCCCAGTATTAGAACAGGTTGGCTGTAAGGTCGGGATCGGTGTTGCCACGGGGGCGGATAAGGTGTTTATCGGGTCTTTCGAGGCTCTTAAAGTCGAACCTGACCGTAAGCTTCCCTTGGTCACTACCCGGGACATTCAATCCGGAGAAGTAATCTGGCAAGGCAAAGGTGTCATTAATCCGTTTGCAAAAGACGGCAGTCTTGTTGACTTGCGGGATTACCCCAGGCTGGCCAAATACCTTGAGTCACACAAGGCGATAATTGCAAAGCGCCACTGTGCTTTAAAGAAACCGTCAAATTGGTACCGGACGATTGACCGGATATGGCCGGAGCTGACCAGCAAGCCGAAGTTGCTGATACCTGACATTAAGGGGGAAACCCACGTTGTTTTTGAGCCGGGCCAATTCTATCCACACCACAACCTTTACTACGTCGTTTCAGATACTTGGGATTTGCGGGCCTTGCAAGCAGTATTACTTTCCAGTATCGCCAAGCTATTTGTGAAGACCTATTCAACGAAAATGCGTGGCGGTTACCTACGCTTTCAAGCGCAGTACCTGAGGCGCATCCGGATTCCCCTCTGGCAGGACGTGTCCCTAAATCAGCGGCAGGAACTGATCTCCGCCGCCGCCTCCCGCGACCGTGACGCCTGCAACAGAGCGGTTTTCAAGCTATACAAGCTAAATGAACAAGAACGTTGCGCGCTTGGCGGGAAAGGAGAATGACAATGGCAATTGACCTCGTGGATTATGAGCGAAAGGCTCGTGAAGCGGTGCAGGCGTTTTGGACAAACAGGAAAGCCGCTAGGCAGAGACAGATTGAGTCGGGTAAGGATGATCAGGGCGAGCGTGGTGGTGTGACGGCTGGCAAAAACATGGACGGGTTTATCGCCTTAGTACTCGACATTGTTTGTGCTAACGGACTTGCTCATGCCGACATACATCAGAAACGCTCTGTTCTTACATTGCCAGGCTTCTTTAGACCAACTAAACAGTGGGATTTGTTAGTCGTTCACAAGGGGCAACTGGTCGCAGCTATCGAATTTAAAAGCCAAGTCGGACCCTCCTTTGGCAACAATTTCAATAACCGAGCGGAAGAGGCCATCGGCACAGCCCATGATCTGTGGATGGCTTATCGACAAGGAGCGTTTGGCCAACAGCCCCGTCCGTTTGTCGGATGGATGATACTAGTTGAGGATGCTCCCCAATCCCGGTCTTCGGTCAGGGATAGCTCCCCTCATTTTCCGGTGTTTGAAGAATTCAAGGGCTCTTCCTATCTCAAACGGTACGATTTGCTGTGCCAGAAGCTTGCATTGGAGCAGCTCTACTCAGCCGCTTCCGTGATTACATCTCCTCGAACTGCCGCTGACAGTGGTGATTTTTCCTCATTGTCATCAATGACCAGCCTTAAGACCTTCGTCACCTGTTTGGCGGGACATATTGCGGCCGAGGCTGCAAGGCTTGGATGAGCCTCGAATACGCCTCGATTCTTCCTGACAAATCGCACGCCCCCCCAATCACCTGGCCGGGCGTACCTCGATTTCGCTGTCGAATGTCATTGATTCGCCTGGGCCTAGGGTTACCCGCTTGGCGAAGATCTCCATTTCTAGCTCTCCATCCCTTTCTGGGTAGGCGTAGAGTTGGGTGAAGTCGACGGCGTCGTCGTCGAAGCGGTAGGTGACGTCTAGGCCTAGGGTACCGCTGAAGGTCCAGGAGCCGTTCGGGACGTTGTCGTAGTAGAAGTATTCGCCTTCTCGCATGCCGGCTATGACGTTGGTCATGTCCTTAACGACTGAGGTGCCGTTGCGGGCGGTGAAGCTGACCGTCGTGGTGGGGAGGTCGCCTAGGACTAGCTCCAGGTGGGGGCGGAGGCGGGCTTCGACGGGGGAAGAGCCTGGATTGGTTAGCTTTGTTGAGATGCGTAGGATTGGTTCGGTTTCGTCAAGTTGGTAGGTCCGCGCCAGTTTGTAGCCGTTCATCGTGTCCATCTCTATCCTGAGTCCGGTGGGCGTGACTGCAAAAGCAGTGGCAGGTTCGATCCAGCCCATGAAATCAAAGCCTTCGCCGACGCGGTCATTGAAGCCACCAGCAAACGGGAAAAATAGGTTGCGGCGCTGGTCCCAGGACGTGATGGTTGTGCCGCTTGCGACGTGGGTGATGCGTAGCGCCCGTCCAGCCAAAGTCGGGACAACGTCGACTTCCAGTGCGCCGTTCGAGATAGTTTTCACCTCGGCGTCAGAACCAATCAATGCGTACAGCAGCAGAATCGTTTCTGGGCTGCCTTGGGCCTCTCGATACGATGTGAAGCCGTGTTCGTTCATCATACTCATGAAATCTATGGCGTCTTCGGCTGTCGCCATGCCTGGATTCCACCTTAACATGCCATCTTCAATGCGATACCCGTTTCTGGGGAAAATCCGGGCGTATCTCAGTTGCATGCGCTCAATGGCTATCCGCTTCTCAAGAACCGCATCGCCCTTGACTAGTCGTGCGGCTTCGTCAAATAGCGCCTCGCCGGTCTCCATAACTTCCTCGGGTAAATGGCCGGTTCCGGGGTTGCTGTACAGGTGCAGATGGATGTCTTCGTCGTCGACCTTGTTTTGTAGCAAGGTGATCCAGTCAAACATCGGCCCCCAGGCAGGCCCATAGTAATCCTTCAGGAACCGCTTGATCAGCTTGGTGGTGTCCAAGTCTGGCCGCCACAGCAGCTTCATCCCAAACCACGGCCTCAGTAGGCTGAATTCCCCGCCACCACCGGTGTGTCCCATGCCTTGCAGGTAGATGCCCTCGGCACCGATGTCGCGATAGAAACGGATGTTGTCCGCCAGCGCGTAAAGGTTCGGGAACGGGCTGTAATAGTGCATGAAATCAACGATATAGTGCCACATGTACAGATGGTCTGTAATTTGGGCCCAAGCCTCGGCACGACGCTTGAAATCGGCGTTGTCAGGGCATGTGCGAATCGGGTGGGTGTCGCACGACGGATACATATGACACAGCCATACCGCCACGTTCGGGTGCATTTTCATGCCGACCGGAGGTTCTTCGGTGTACATGTAGGCAAGCGTACCAATCAGTTTGTTGGGATAGACCTCGGAGGTGCGTCGCGCAAGCTCGTTTACGAACCAGAACTGGGTGCCGCCATCGGTCTGATACTGTTCGTTCATCGCCCGACAGTTTTCGCACTGGCACTGGTTGTAGTAGTCCATCTGCGAGAAGTTGTGTTGGGTCGCGTCTGGGTCAGCCTCCATCCTGGCAAGCATGCGCTCGACAACGATTTCCATTACTTCCGGATTTGTCAGGCAAAGCTGGGTGGCCTCGCGTATGCGCTGGCCGTTGATTTCCGAGAAGTACTCGGGGTGAGTGTCCCAGAACTCGCCTGGTGTAATGAACCTGAAGTAACTGTGGCACCGACCGTCGTGGTAATGGGTTGCACCGTATTCAGCGTCAGGGCCATGGTTACCGTTGTTTTCACCTTGGTGAGCCCTGAAGGCTCGGTCCCCACCTGGCCAATTATACGATGTGAGACGCCACTTGAAGGCCGGTTTTTCAAGTAAATCCAGCTCTTGTGGGAAAACGATGTCGGGGGTCTTTGGCACGATAGTGACGCCAGGAGCTGTCCATCTGACATTTAGCGCAATCTCTAGGAAGCGGTGAACGCCATACATCGTTCCGGCGGCTGGGTTTCCAGCGATTACGACAGATGGCTCCGCCGCCTTCAGGACGAAACCGTCTGTACCAAGTACCTCCATGTCAGGCTCGACGCCGAATCGTGCCGCCTGTGCGCCAGCCCCAACCACGATGACTGGGACATCTTCAGATTCAGGCTCGGCCACGATTGGCAGTTCAACCCCGGAGGCCTCCTTGAACAGCGCTTGGATTTCGTTTGCCGCAGTCTTCTCGGAGGGGCTGGCATCATCCGCCACCACTATGACATGCGAAGACACGCCGCCTGTAACCAGTGGGAACGAAGGAACTATAACCTCAGGCTCCTCGGTGTCTACATCCAAAGTGTCGTCCGCGTCCGACGCGTCATCGACATCTGTGGCGTCGTCTGCATCCACCCCGTCTTCTAGCCCATCATCCCCCACGTGATCCACCGCGTCGACCACATCCTTGGCATCCGTCGTCACATCCTCGGCGCCCTCGTCCTGGTCCATGCTGTCTTGAATGACGTCCTGCGGCGCTGGGTCGTCACCACCGCATCCCAAAACACCTGCCATAGCCAGCACAAAAACGGAAGCTATCGCCAAATGCCTAGAACTTTGAAATCTCATAAAGCGCGTCATGATTACATCTCCGAACACCCAGACTTAAACAGGGTAGAGCAGTCTGACCAGATTGTCACCGTTGATAATTCAACAATTCCTGGCATATCCCCAAAAACTGCCGGCTTTATCCAAAACCGCCACCCCACCCCCAAGCAGCAATCGGACGGCGAATAAATTAGATTTCGTCACCAACCGCAGGTACGGGTTATTATCGGGAGAATCCCCAAAACGCGATCATTCGATACCCAAAGTCTTCAGATGATGTGAAAGTGCGCGAGGGCTCAGTCCAAGTGAATCGGCGGCGTCCTTTTTGACCCCGTTGGTCTTAGCGAGTGCATCCAGAATCATATTCTTTTTAAAGACATCCACCCTTTCGTTAAAATTGGACCCCTCCCGCTCTGCAGCACAGGGACAGCAGTGAGGCGTAGTTGTACGCAGCAGGCACTTGAAGTCGTTGGCCACAAGGGGACGATTGCCCGCCAGTATCAACGCCCGCTCAAGCACATTGCGCAGCTCACGTACGTTGCCAGGCCATGGATAGGCCTTCATAGCATCAAGGGCATCCTGAGACACATCGTTGACTGGTCGCCCCAGCTTCCTGCAGATCGACTCGGTCAGATCACGCACAAGTTCTGGAATATCTTCAATGCGTTCAGCCAGCGTGGGTACATGAATCGGGAAGACATTCAGCCGAAAATACAGGTCCTCACGAAACTTGCCAGCCGCGCATTTTTCCGCCAAATCAGCATTCGTGGCCGCGATTACCCGTGTTTGCACGGTAACAGGCGTAGTACTACCCACCGGTGTGATGGTGCCTTCCTCAAGCACCCTCAGCAACTTTCCCTGCAGTTCCATTGGAAGGTCGCCTATCTCGTCTAAAAAAAGCGAACCCCCAGAAGCCAGCTCAAAGTATCCCTTTTTCGATGTGTGCGCCCCTGTGAACGCCCCACGGACATGTCCAAATAGTTGGCTTTCCATCAGATCGCTAGGGATGGCGAGGCAATTAACGCGCAAAAGCGGCCTTTGTGACCCTGCCCCCAGCGCATGGATGGTCTCGGCCACCAACTCCTTGCCGGTTCCGCTCTTACCGGTGACCAAAACGTTCGTCGGAAGCGCAGCCACAGCGCCAATGAGCTCCTTCATGTGTCTGATCTGCTCCGAGTTGCCCGTGATTCGTCGTCCGGCCCTCTCATCCATTCGCTCGGATTTCAAAATCATCAGGTCATCCCGCAGCCTGATGTTTTCAAGGTTTTTGGCGACTATCGAAATCAGTGCGTCTATCTCGAACGGTTTCAGAATGTAGTCGCTGGCTCCCTTTCGCATAGCGTTTACGGCCTGGGAAACAGTGCCATAGGCCGTGATTAGAATCACCTGAAGGTCAGGATCGATAGATTTGGCGTACTCAAGCAGGTCTTCCCCAGAGCAGTCCGGCAGCCGAACATCACTGATCATCATGTCGAATCCGGATGTGCTCAGTTCCCGCATAGCCTGTTCACCGTTATCGCACGTTGTCACCTGATGGCCTACATCAGTAAGCGCCCTGCCAATCAGGCGCAGAATTTTCGGTTCATCATCGATTACCAGGATTCTAGGCATTTAGTCCCCCGTAAGCCTCCTCGAAACAGATTCTGAAAATTGTACCTTGCTCAGGCTGGCTTTCGATACTGATCTCAGCCTTGTGAAGGTCCAAGACCTTCTTTACCGCAGGTAGTCCCAACCCTGTGCCGCCGCTTCGTTTCGAGTAAAAAGGATCAAATACCAGCGCCAAGTCGGACTTATCGATACCGCATCCATCATCGCTGATCGATATGTATACACGCCCATCTGCGTCGTGCCCAGCCGAAATCTTGATTTCTCCACGTGATCGGATCGCTTGAACCGAGTTGTCTATGATGTTCGCTAGCGCCTGTTTCAGGTAACTTGAATCACCCATAATCCACAAATCCGATGCCGCATCAACATCTCCCAAAATCATTACCCCCTCAGGCAGTCTTTTTGCGGCCTGCGACACGACGTCGCGAATCAAAGCCGCAACATTAAGCCTTTCCTTACCAAGGACAATGGGTCTGGCCAAGTCCAGAAGTCGCGAGATGATGTCATTGACGCGGTCGACTTCTTCGATGATGTCTGATGCGACCTGTTCTCCCTCGTCACCCGTCTTTTTAATCGATTCGGCGGTAGCCCTGATTATGAAAAGCGGATTTCTGATTTCATGCGCCAGTCCAGCGGCCAGTTTACCAATTGTTGACAGGTGTTCCGCCCACAGCAGCCCCTCTTGGGCCTTTTCCAACTCGGTCCTGACTCTGACAATCTCGCTTTCCAGTGCGGCGTTTAACGAATTGACCTGCTCAAGCAGCAGTTCCCGGTCGTCAAGCGCTTCTTGTAACTGTTTGGTCGTTCCGGCTAGTTGCCCAACCATTCTGTTCAAAAAGTGGTGCAGCAGCTGAATCTCATCCTTGGTTTTTCCGCGGGGCCCCTCGATGCCGCTCAACCCACTGATTTCCCGAATTTCTTGGCCGATCCTCACCAGTCTTAGCACGATAATGCGATAAAGGATGGTGCTGAGGATCGCCACGACGCTAATGATGACGATTGCCACAAACACCCCGTACCTGATGCTGCTTTCGCGAAGGCGCTCTTGGACCAATTCAATAGGTTTTGCCAGATGCAGCGCCCCAGTTATGTTGTTGTCGGCGTCCTTCATTGGGATGGTGATATCCATCACAGGTATGCCGTGATGCTCCATTTTGTGCCATTCAAAATCGAGTTCTCCCGCCAAAATTGCAGGGAATTGAGGTTCATGCCAAGGGTGCCCGATCAGCGATTGTTCAGTCGCTGCAATCACCCTCATCTGGCGATCCACAATGATAATCTCAATTTCTGGGTGAATGCGATCCATAGACGACACGAAGTCCTGCGTTGTCTGGACACACATATCATCGCATGTCATGAATATGGCGTTCATCGAATCCGCAATGATTCGAAGCGAGTTTGCTTGGTCGTTCAGCAGATTCTTGCGATTCAAGGTGGAGTCCAGCGCCAGATATGCTGTCAGCGGGATTGCGATAGCTAGCAGTGCAGCAAGCAGAACTCTGGTTCGAAGTGACATCTAGTCTCCATCGTTTGAAAAAGCACCCTTCAGGCCCGCGGCGCGCTACATTACCCTGGAAATCGCGTCCCGTATCCCTTGTGCTGATGAGGCCAGCGTCGGGTCTGAAATCCGGTCCAAAAACCTGATCGACTGAGGAAAATCCCCATGCCTGAAACAAGAGTATGCCAGTTGATATGATGTGTTGTCACCTACTTGTCCACAGTGTTCCAGCTGAGCAGCCATTGAACAAGCCAAGGCATACAGTTTCCCAGAGATTGCAATCGCCAAGCGTTGGTTCTGGCGTCGTTGCCCATTTTTCACCTTACCGTTCCATTTCAGCGCATCTTGGTATCTTCCGGCCAGCCGATACTGATCCGCCGTTTCAAAGGCCAAATCCTGGCCGCTCCTGGTCAGTCGTTCAAACAGCCGGGCTGCCGCCAAATGCTGACCGTCCAGCGCGTATACATACGCAAGCTGGGTCTTTAATTGAGTTTCTTTGGGAAATCGCAGGACACCTTCTTCCAGGATCAGGATCGAATCTCGGAAATTTCCGACCTTTCTTAGGGCCTCTCCCATCATTAAGAACGCCGAAAAATCAGATGAATCCGCCGTGAACATGCTTGCGGCGGTTCGCGCCGCCTCGTTATACAGCCCCATAAGGAACATAAGCATGCATTTCTCCCGTAGAAGATCGAGGTTTCCAGGAAAGACAACTAGGCCATCTTTAAGTGTATTTCCCGCCTGGTCCATTTTTTGTAACTCAGCTTCGGATCTTGACTTCAGGATAAACCACCCAGGAAGCCGAGCTGACAGGTCTTTGCATTTATCCAGCGCGACCAAAGCGCCTTCGTGGTCACCAGTTGAGGCCTTGGCTTGTGCAAGATAAATCCACAATGATGTTTTATTCGGCCGTTCACGCAAGACCCTTTCCAGGCGCTTGATTCCGCTTTGATGCCGTTCGAACTGCACGTCGATGATTCCCATCAAGGCGTTTGCTTCCAAAAGGTCCAAATGCACATGTTCGACATCTTCTTCATTCTCGTGGATCTCTTTATCCCTTTTAATTTCAAGCGTGACGATTCGTTTTAGCGCCGTTTCGGCGTTTGACCACCTGCCACTTTTCATCAGGATCCGCACCGGAGTGAGGGGATCCTGTAGCCCGTCGCCAGTGTCATTTGCGCTAGCTACTGTGGCGGTCAACAAAACCGCGGCAAACCACATTGGTGCCCATCCAATTTTATTTTTCAAAAAGCGCATCATAGGCCTCCATCATCCAAGCTAAAGATCATTCTTTGCCGGACCCACACCGAAACGGGCTGGCCTTCAAACATGGCAGGCGAAAAACTCCAGCGTATGGCGGCCTGTTTTGCTGCCTCCTCGAAGACTCCAGCAGGGGCCGCCTTTTCAACGTGTACCTTTTTAACTATCCCATCCCTATTGACCAGCAGCCTAAGCTGAACATAGCCTTGGATTCCCTGGTCTGCGGCGTCTTGTGGATACAATGCCGCCGGCTGGCGAATCGCCCGTGGCGGTTCGTCAACAGTCTTTTCGCTCATTATCAATTCATCTGGTCCAGACGAATCCTGAAGCTCGCTTCCAATCATGTCGGACAGGTCCAGGGCGGCCGCGAGCAGCGCCGGGGACTGGATGCTCGACGGAAGATTGGGTGGGGCAACTGCAGAGACCTGAGTCTTTGTAACCCGCTGTCTGCTGCGTTTTTCAGCTGGTGGCCTCTTTTTTTGGCGTGGTGCCTGGACTTCAAATGTTGTGACCTTACCGACCTCACTAGTTACAGGCGGTGGACTAGTATCCTTAAGGCCGCTCATCAGGATCATCCCCCCAATGTTGAGCACCAGCGTCACAACAATCGCCAAAACGATGTGCAGCGGATGCAGTTTGCGAGTTTTGGGGGTGTTTGTCGCCATCAGAATTCCTGGTCTATCGCTACGCCGACTTCTTCGGCACCTCCAAGCCTACATTGGTCTACCACTTCAATAAGTTTGCCTGTGTTGACTCTCCTATCAACGACTGCCAGCACGGTTTTGATGGGGTTGTGTGACAGCTGTTCTCGTACCGCGCTTTGAACCATCCACGGTTTGACTGGCCGCGTGTCGACATAGATTTCTCCACGCGCATCGATGGTTACCCTTAAAACGCGCTGATCGGATTGTACCCCAGAAGCAGCTCCAGGCCTTTCAATATCAACCTGCGCATCTCTGACGAAGGTCGTGCTGACCATGAAGAAGATCAACAGGATAAAGGTCATGTCGATCAGTGGCGCCATGTTGACTTCACCAGTCTCACGGCTGTTTCCCGCTTTTCTGATTCCGATCATTCTGCAGACTCCTTATCTTCGTTAAGAGCCATTCTTTTGAATGCCTCGCTAAGGTCTTTCAATTCGCCGCGCAGGCGTTGTTCCCGCCGTTCCAGCACTCGTGCCGCAAGCAGGCCAGGGATTGCAACCCCAAGGCCCAGCTGGGTGGTGATTAGCGCCTCGGAGATTCCCCCCGCGATGCCGCCATCTCCTGCACTGGAATTCAGGGATTCAAACGTAGCTATCATGCCGGTAACTGTTCCAAGCAGGCCTAGCAACGGTGCCAGTACGACTATGATGGATATGCCGCGTCGATAGCGCCTGAGCGTGTTCTCACAACCCAATAGAATCCCATTTAGGGCGTATCCATTTAAATTTGCAGGATTTTTCAGCAAGTCCGCCATTTCAAGCACCGCCGAGCTCAACACCCCGTTTGGGTCAAGGCCTGCCGCTAGATTCGGCGCTTTCTGGTTGAACAGCGTGGTAGCCAACTCATCAACGGGACTGCGCGTGCCTCGTCTGAGGGTAAAAAATCGCACCACTACGAAAAACCACAGAAACAGGGCCAGTATCTCGATTGGGATGACTACCACGCCGCCAGCTTCGGCGTAGTCGACTATGGTGGTTATCGTTGCAACCACCTTGTCTGCAAACCCGCCGTTCATGATTCCCTCGGAGCAGCGTAGGGCGCGTCTATGTCGTCTTGGTCACTTGCGGCCGTGTCGTCTTGGTCATCCGCGGTTGTTTTTTGTGCAAATCCACAATTCAAGGCAGCCGAAAGTTTCAAAGCCGCTCGCTCTATGTTGCCGGAGATCTTGTCGACCCAGCTTGCCAAAAACGCATGCAATAGAAGAACCGGAATCGCCACAATCAATCCGAGTTCAGTAGTGACCAGCGCCTCGGAAATACCCCCCGACAGAAGCTTGGGATTTCCAGTACCGTGGGTTGTGATCACGTCGAAAGTCGCGATCATGCCTGTGACGGTACCCAAAAGTCCAAGCAGCGGAGCCACTGCAGCGATGACGTTTAGAAGCTGCAAAAAGCGCTCCAGTCTGTTTTGCTGCGCCAGCAGGGTTTCATTAACCAAGCTTTCGTAGTCTTTGCGACAAATGCCTCGGTTCTTTAGCGCCACCTCCATCACTCTGGAAGCGCAGTTTGACTTTCCTTCGCAGGCCTTTTCAGCGTCGGTCACGTGTCCAGCTGTCACGTAGTCCAAGACCTTTTGGATCAGTTTATCCGTTCCAAAGCCAAGCCTTGTCAAGGTAAACACTCGTTCGATGAAGATCAACACCGCCAGCAAACCAAGCCCGATGATAGGCCAGACAATGATGCCGCCACTTTTCAGGTGTTCCAAAACGGTCTTTTCCCGGTCGTCAACGTCCATTCCCGCCAGTCGATCAATCAGAAAGACTGGAGTGACCTCTAAAAATCTGCCTTCATCAAAGATAGGGGCCAGAGTTTCTGGGGGGATGGCATGCACGACCCTAAACGAATCCGTACCTGCCAACGCCAGCAGGCCACTTTCAGGTCCGGATGCAAAAGCCGCCATCGGCCCCAACATTAGGATCTTGCCTTTGGCTTCAAGGCCGCTTTTCATGAAATAGCTGCCATCTCGCGTCGAGATACTGGCCCTAGCTTCAAGCAGGCTCTTTGCAGCCGTGAAGACTCTTGGTATCAGTTCCAGCGGATCCTGGTCGACATCGAATGGTTCCTCCCCAGCCTTCAAAAGCGTGGTGCTTGCCTGATCGATGGCCGAATCAAACTGGTCACGTTTTGACAACCCGGATTCCTGCAGGTCTTCCAAGCGAGCCAAGTCACTTTCTGCCTTATCGCTTTCCAGGCGCAGCTGCATCAGACGGTCGCCCAAAAACAGGATCTGGCCTCGACGCGAATCTATATCCTTGCGGTTTTGCTCTCGAATGTGGTCCAGTTCCTTCAGCATTCGGTCGCGTTCAGCCTCAAGCTCTGCAAGTTCGGCCGCGTACACGGCATCAAGGTCGGCCCCAAAAGCAGGTTTTGTCGCAGCCAAAAACACCAGCATGATTGGAATTATTAATCTAGGCGTTTTCATCGTGCGCTACCTCCCGGAATCTCAAGCCTTATCGGGAGGTTGAATCTGCCCTGTCTGACTTGGCGCCTCAGTGAATCGAATAGAGCGTCGATCCCATCGGTTGCCTCTTTGTTGGTTACCTGCTCAAACGCCCACAGGCCTTCCTTTTTGGTGGTCGTCCCGTATCGCCCGTCTTCAGTGCGATAAAACATCAGCATCATCCCGACCCTGACAACGTCAGCTAGGATGTTTACACCTTCGATTTCAATTACTTGGCGATATTGTCCAGTCTCGCTTGAAAGCTTTAACTCATCCTCGACGAATTGCCACAGCCTTGAAGCGATCGTCAGCGCGTCGGCTGTGTTGCCTGTCAGGCTGGCTTGCAAATGGTCAAGCTCGCCAAGCCTTTCCTCCAGGCGAAACGGAAGCCCCGCCAAGACCGTCTCACGAATCAACTGAATCGCCGCCAGCACCGGCGTTTTCAGCTCCTCAACCGCCTGTTTCGCAGCGCTGTCTGCGTCTCGTTTTTCAGTAATCATGCGTTCAAGGGTCTTTAGCCGGATTTTTTCTTTTTGAATCAGTAGTTCCAGCTCTTCTGTCTGCGATATCAGCGATTGAACCTCGTTGAGTCCGGTCTCACGTTCGGTCTGGATTCTGGATTCAAGCCTTCCGATCTCACCTCGCAGATCGGCCAGCTTTTGAGCTCGTTGTTTGAACTGGTTTTCCTGTGCGGTCGCCAACGAGCCTACCGCAGTCAGGACCACCAAAATAGTTAAGAACTTGCCTTTGTTCATAGGCTGGCTCCCAGTGTGTTGACCAACTTAGATTCCAAACTTGATACCGCCGAAAATCGCCCTTGGCATGCGCGGTCCATAAACATAACCAGCGTCGCGATCCATGCCCTGATCCATGTCTTTCTGGAATGAGTTCAAGATGTTGTACACAACTACAAACGGCTTGATATAGGCGCCATTGTTGAACTCGGCCTTGTACCCAACGCTGATATCCCAGTCAAAGAACCAGGGAGTCCTTTCTAAACGATCTTCCGCAATATATCCAGCATAGTGAGGTGCCCACATCGGGCCAGTGATATCAAGTGCCGTGCGCAGTTCAAGCCCCTTGTAAGGTGTTGCCGTAAAGGTGACGGAACCGTACACCTCAGGTGTTCTAAAAATGTGCTTGGTACCAAAGTCCGGGTCTTCTTCAGAGTTGTATGAGCGTTCCCACGTCCAGGCTGTTCCGATCTCAAGGATGTTTCTCATCTTGAACGAGACCTCGGCCTCGATCCCGCCAACTATTGTTCGGCCACGGTTGATTCGATCAAACTCCATTATGCCTTCGGTGTCGGGATTGTCGTTTTGGTGCAAGGCAAATGCGTCATCGATCATGGTGAAGAAACCGTTGACCGAGCCTCTAAATCTCCATGCGTTGTTGATCGGGGTAACGAATTCCAACTGCTGTGAAACCGAGTAGGATTTTTCCGCCTCAAGATTCGCGGGGTTGTTAATCCACTGTCCTTCGCCATTGATGATCGTGATGTGTAGGTCTTCATCAAAGATCTGAGGAGCCCTGAAACCGGTCGAGAAAGAAGTCCTCATCCTAAGCCATTCGGCGGGCTTGAACATCAGAGCCAGCCTAGGACTTGGGATCACTTGCTTTAACTCAGAGTGCTTGTCGATTCGAAGGCCAATTACCCACTCGCCCCATTTCGCGAATTCCCAGTTGTGCTGCACAAACGCGCCAATATCGGTGTAGGTCTCGTCCAGGGGTGGCATGACTTCTTGGTATCCTGGATACTGGTCCTTCAGCATGTCGGCGCTGAACTGTAACCCCGTTGTAATTATGTGTTTACCTTTGGCATCAAAGTTGAAGTTCATCAGGCCGTCGACTACGTGAACCGGGTTAGTGGTGTTTCCGTACGCCTTCAGCGCGGTCAGTTTTGAACCGTAGATTTCCAGGAATTCGTCCAGCATTTGCTGGTTCCAGTCGGCTATGGAATCAGGCACTTTAGGCAGCCTGACGCCTCCACCACTGCCGTAATATGAGTCTCGTTGGGTGTGAGCGATGCTGTAACCTATCTGGTAATCAAACAGGTCGTTTACCTTGTGTGTCCAGTTGATGTCTCCAGAGAAACGGTACATCTTGACTGCTTCTGCCACCCAGGCGTCGTGTTCAGGCAGCGCCATCTGGTCGCCGCCTCGTCGGTTTTCGTGAATTGCGTGAAACTTTCCTGACAGTTCTGCATCGCGCATTGGGTTAAAAAACGCCTCGGCCCCGGCGTTGACTCCTCTCAGGCGGCCAATGTCCGAAAATCCGTCCATGTCGTAGTCGTAGTCGCCACGAATGCGTCCCGACCCAAACACGTGCAACCGCAGGTTCTTGGCCTTATTGACGACAGCTCCACTGGCCGAAAGCTTGGTGTCAAATCCTTCATCGCCGATGCCGTTAACGCCAATCCCCAATCCTCCTGCCTGGATGGACATATTCGCAAAGCTCTTGTTTGGGCGAGTCGTTATCACGTTTATGACGCCGCCTATCGCGTTTCCGCCATACAGCGCAGAGCCTCCGCCCTTGACGATTTCAAGGCGGTCGATCATCTCTTCCGGAATCTGTTCCAGCAGATAGACACCAGCCATTGATGAAACTACAGGTCTGCCGTCGATCAGGATCTGGGTGTAGCGGCCTTCCAGTCCGTTCAGTCTGACCTGGTTGAAGCCGCAGTTCTGGCAGTTGTTTTCGACTCTTACGCCTGTTTCACTTTCAAGTGCGTCTGCCAGATTGAAGGCGTTTTTCTGTTCTAGTTCGGTGCGTCCGATTACTTCCGTCTTGACTGGCGTCGAGGATAGCCTCTTTGCAGTTCTAGTTCCTGTGACAACGGTGTCTTCGGATTCGTAGATCTGAAGGCCTCCGTCGGTATGTTCGACTTGGCCTTCGTCACTGGGGCCTTTTTCACTGTGCACATCCTCACCGGTAGCCACAGAGTCTTTGTCTGAAGCCTCTTGGCTTTCTGCGGTTGAGGTTTTAGCCTCTTCAACGGCAGCAGGTGCGGCAGTTTCCGGGGTACTAGCTGAGGAATCATCTTCGATCAGCCCTTCCAGCAGGTCCGGGTCATGTCCTGCCTCTTGGGCGCTGACTGGCAGGGCGGTAAACAAAAACGCTGCTACGATGAGCAGCGGGCCACGTGTAACAAAGTTCTTCATGTCTTCTCCTTCAGAAGAAATCCCAACGTGGCCAAGACTTGGCAATACTTGTGCCAGATTGTTGTGCTTGAAATATGTCTATGAAAACAGGCGGTTATGTTCTAGCCAGCCCCAGCTACACTACCGCTAGGCTTTCATCTAAAGTAAATACCACTTTCGAAATACGTAATTAAGGCCCGCTCAGAAGCATCATCGGCTGATAGTTGCTAAGCGGATGGCCAAGGCGATGAACACCAACCCTGACAGGCGGTTTAACCAAACGCGGGCGCGTTTAGATTTAAGCATCCACGCGCTGATGCTGCCTGCGGCCAAGGCTACGGCGCCAAAAACGATGAGGGTTGAAAGGATGAAAATCCCGCCCAACACAACCATTTGGGCGGCGATGGAGCCTCTTGATGGGTCTGTAAACTGAGGCAATAAGGCCAGGAAAAATATCGAAACTTTAGGATTGGTTATGTTCATTATGATGCCTCGCCTGTACAGCTTCCCGGCCGCAGGGGCATCTTGGTTAGCGCCGCCAACATCCTTGGCCCTAAACGCCAACCAGGCAAGGTAAAGCAAGTACGCGGCACCACAATACTTCAGGGCCATAAAGGCAAGGTCAGAGGCTTGGAAAATGGCGGCCACTCCAAAGGTCACGGCCAA